>CAYZTJ010000157.1:0-7179 GCA_964481215.1 uncultured Nitrospira sp.
TGGTTGGCGAGGGCGAGTTCGGCCGTCCGTTGGGCCACATGGCGTTCGAGGTCTCGCTTGCCTTGCTGCAATGCCTCCTGCGCCCGCCGCTGCTCGGTGACATCGCGGCAATAACAGAGCACGCCGTAGATGGGGCCGTCGGCGTTGCGGAGCGGGCTCTTGATGGTGTCGAAGATGCGGATCGAGCCGTCGGCCAGCGTGGCCGGATCGTGCGGATTGTGCGCCGTCCGCCCCTCGAAGGCTTCGCGGTCGTCCGTATGGAACCCGCGAATCTGCTTCTCGGGGTTGCCCTCGCAGAGCTCCAGGGACCAGAAATCCGTATCGGGCCGTCCGATCATGTCGCGGGGTGTCAGGCTCTGCGCGGTAGCGAAGGCCTGGTTGACCAGCAAGAACCTGTGTTCCCGGTCCTTGACGAAGATCCAGTCGGGGGAGGAGTCGATCACTTGCTGGGCGAGGCTCTGGGTCTGCGCTAACTGCGCGGTTCGGGCCTCGACGAGTCCTTCGAGCTTGCGGTTCAGCGACTGCACGACCGCCTCGGCTTGCTTGCGGGCGGTGATGTTCTCCACCGTGGCCAGCAGCAGGGGGGCGCTGTGGGACGGGAGCCGAATTCCCTTCGCCGTCACGGCCACCCAAATCACCTCGCCGTTCTTGCGGCGGTAGCGTTTCTCCAGCGCGTAGTCGGTCCGTTCCCCCCGGAAGAACGAATCGGCCAGGGCCAGATTGGGCTCGAGGTCGTCGGGGTGGGTGTAGGTGGCGAAGGTGTTGCCGATAATCTCTTCCTCCCGGTAGCCGACCAAATCGCAAAAGGCTTGATTTACTTTGAGCAGCCGCTTGCGGTCGTCCACGATCGTGAGTCCCACGGGGGCCTCGAAAAACAGTTGATAGAGCTGCGCTTCGCTCTGCCGCAGGCGCGCCTCCGCCAGGCGCTGTTCGGTGACGTCGCGCGACATGCCGATGAGGCCGATGACGCGGCCGTCAGGGTCCAAGTAGGGGGACTTGGTCGTCGCAAAAATCCGTTTCCCCTCCGGCCGCGGCTCTTCCTCGTCCCGGGTGACGGTCGCGCGCTCCCGCAAGATCCGGCGGTCGAAGGCCATGAGGTCGGCGGCAAACGAGGCGGGAAACAGCGCGGCGTCGGTCTGCCCGATCACCTGCTCGACCGTCTTGTTGAGGAAGCGGGCCCCGGCCTGGTTGATCAGCACGTAGCGGCCTTCGAGGTCTTTGACGTAGATGGCTTCCGACGCGCCATCGAGGATCGAGGCGACCAGCCGCTGGTCTCGTTGCACGGCCAGCGCCGCTTCCTTGTAGGCCGTGATGTCTTGAGCCGAGCCCACGAGGGCCGTGATGCCGCCGCGCGCCTGGCGCACGGGGTAGGCGCGCTCGCGAATCCACCGCTCCGCGCCGTCGGGCCGGAGGATACGGTATTCCCGCTCGAAGCCGGCGAGGTCGGTCGCGGCGCCGTCGGCGCGGAGCCGCTCACGGTCCTCCGGGTGGACGGTTTCGAGCCAGACTTCCGGATTGCGGAGGAGGTTGCGGCAGGCGCGGCCCCAGATCGTCTCGTAGGCGGGGCTCACGTAGAGAAATCGTTTCTGATCCGGTGTTTTCAGCCAGAAGACTTCGGAGATATGCTCGACGACCTGGCGGAACTGCCCCTCGCTGCGGCGCAGTCGGTCCTGCGCCTCTTCGTGGTCTTCAATCTCTTCGCGCAGCCGTTGATTGAGCCGGCGTCCATATTGGATGGCGTAGAGCCCCAAGCCGACCAGGAAGGCGATGAGGCTGCCGCCGGCCAGGGCGATGGTCGAGAGGGCATGGCCGGGCGCCGAGGCGGCGGATTGAGGGGATGCTCCGGGGACGGCCGCCAGTTCGTGGGTCTTGACGGCCTGCCAATACCAGAGCGTGCCGACAAGGCAGGCCAGGCCGAGCAGGACGGCGGCCCAGGGACTCGGCCGGGGGCGAACGGGAGGCGACGACCCAATCACAACTCAACCCTTCCGGCGCGGTCTGCTGCGCCTGATCCGATGCGGCCTTTATACGGCTGAGCCCGGATGACGCCCCGCTCCGATCCGGGAAGCCGATGGTGACCCAGCGACTGGATATTGTGGATCAGGCGCGCCGCGTCACTCCTGATAGGCGGCGACCCGATTCTTGCCGGCGGCCTTGGCCGCGTAGGCGGCCCGATCCGCGGCGGTGATCAGCTCGGCGGGCGTGGCGACGTGCCGAGGAAAGGACGCGACGCCGACGCTGCATGACACCCGGATGCCCCACGCCCCCCAATGCGCGCACTCGCCGTCCTCGACCAGGGTCGCCAGGCGCTGCCGGATGCGCTCGGCGATCACCAACGCGCCCTCCAAGGGCGTGTCCGCCAGCAGCACGACGAACTCTTCGCCTCCGTAGCGCGCCGCAAGATCGCTGGTGCGGATGAGCGGGGCGTCGCCGGCGCCGAGGGTGGACGACAGGAGCCGTCCCACGGCCTGCAGGACTTGATCGCCCACGCCATGGCCGAAGGTGTCGTTGACCCGCTTGAAGTCGTCGAGATCGAGAAAGAGGAGCGACAGGGGACTGCCGGTCCGTTTGGCCTGCGCGAAGGTGCGCAGGAGCGATTCGCAAAAATAGGAATGGTTATAGAGGGTCGTGAGGCCGTCCCGGATGGACCGTTCTTGCAGTTGACGATTGTGCTGCAGCAGCTGTTGGTTGATCGCCTCCAGCTGCCGGTTCAGCACCTGCATCTGCTGCTGTTGTTTCTTGGTGTCCGAGATATCGGTAATCGTTTCGATCACATGCACGTCGCCGTCGGCGGATTCCGCGCGCGACCATTGGAACAGGAGCGTGTCGCCGGTCGGCACGGGGACTTCCGCGGTGAGACTGCGGCCGGTTTCGGCCGTTTCCCACATGCGGCAGAAGGAACAGGGCGTCAGGGCGCCGCCGATCTTTTCATAGCATTTGGCGCGCGCCCGCGGCCCGAACCGGCTCACGGCCGACTGATTCTCGTACTGAATTTCGAAGGTGGCCGGATGAATCAGTGTGACGACGATCGGCTGGGCATTCAGCAGACTCTGCGGGTCGCAGGGGTGGACGGGGAGTTCGGGATCGCTGGCCATGCCTCATGCCTCACTACGTATCGCGCGGGGGGTAGTATGGCTCCGGCCGGCGTGGAGGGTCAAGGGGCGTGTGAACAGAGCGACGGGATGATAAAATGGGCGCCCTTGCCCATGATTCGACCGGCGCGCTGAATGCCCATGACACCTATCGGAGCCTTGCCCCTCGTGCCGCAGATTGTGCCGAGCACGATGTGTTTCCGCTGCGACGTCTGCTGCCGGTTTCCCGAGGCGGACAGTTTCTTGCGGCCCTACTTCACCGCCGAGGAAGTCCAGGAGGCGGTGGCTCACGGGATCGATCCGGCGCAGTTTCCCCATCCTGACGGTGGTCAAGTCTCCCTGGTCCCGAATCCGGCCGGAGAGGGGTATCTCTGCCCTGCTTTCGATCCGGCCACGTCGCACTGCCGCATCTACGAGGTCCGTCCGCTGGATTGTCAAATCTATCCGCTGGCGTTGATGTGGGCGCCGGCGTACGCCGTAGGCGAGAGGCGAGAGGCGAGAGGCGAGAGGGGGAATTCTTCCCTATTGCCCATCGCCTATGGCCCATCGCCGGTGAACGCTGACGAGGGGCCCGAAGTAGTGCTCGGCTGGGATACGAAGTGCCCGTTCACTCGAGAAGGCCAGGGGCGAGCGGCGAGGGGCGAGGGGTGGGAAGAAGCCAGGGAGGGCGAGGGGCAAGAGGCAATGGGCAATCGACCGGAGCCTTTCCCTTCGCCCATTGCCCCTCGCCTCTCGCCTGCTGTTGTCGCCCACGCCGAGCGCGTCGCCGCGTTGCTCGACGAGCGGTATCTCGACACAATCGCGGCGAATCCGCAACTCATCGGGCGTTTTCAAGATGACGTGAGGGTGATCCGGTCGTTGCCGAACCTGACGGCGCGGCTCAGGGAGGCTGAGGCTAGAGGCGAGGGGCTAGGGGCGAGGGGAAGTCAACGATCTAAAGGACAGACTCCCGCCCATGGCCTCTCGCCTCTTGCCCCTCGCCCATTCATGCCAGCCGATCTCGCCCGATTCGAGGCTGCCTGCGCCGCCGTCGACTCGCCGCTGGCCGCGTTCGCGCCGGCGCCGCATCTCGTCTGGTGCAATCTGTTCACGTACAGTTGGGCAGAAGTTGATGGACAATTTTGTCTGTTTGCCGACTATGCGGATGGGGTCTATATGCCGCTGCCGCCGCTGCCCCTCACCCTTCCCTCTCCCCGGAGGGGAGAGGGCGGGGGTGAGGGGGGCACGAGGCATGAGGCGATGGGCGATAGGCCCGAGTCTGCCCCCTGGTCCCTTGCCACTTGCCCCTCGCCTGCGGCGCTTGCCGCCTGCTTCGCCTACATGCGGGAACGCAACCGGGGCACAGCCGTCAGCCGCATCGAGAATGTGCCGGAAAAATGGGGCGAGAGGCTCGCGGCGCTCGGCTATAGGCTCACCAAGAAAGACCCGGACTATCTCTACCGCGCCTCGGACCTGGTCGCCTTGGCGGGCGATCGCTACAAATCTCAACGCGCGGCCTGCAATCGGGTCATTCGCGAGCATCGGTGCGAGTGGCGGCCCTATCGCCTTGCAGATCGTGAGGCCTGCCTGACGCTCGTTGCCCGTTGGCGCAATCAGCAAGAGTCGCGGCCGATCGGCGAGATGGCTCGGCTCCTTCTCCATGATGCCGAGTCGGCCCATCGCGAGGCCTTGAGCCGGGCCGAGGCATTGGGTCTGACCGGGCGGGTGGCCTCGGTGGACGGCGAGGTCCGTGCCTATACCTTCGGCTATGCCCGTTCGCGAACGGTGTTCTGCGTCTTGTTGGAGGTGGCGGATCGGACGATATCCGGACTGGCCCAATGGGTGTTCCGGGAGTGCTGTCGCGAGGCTGTCGAACAGAGGTACGAATTCATCAACACGATGGATGACTCGGGGCTCCCCGCGCTCGCCGCCACCAAGCGCGCCTACCATCCTCTGCGCCTCGTTCCGAGCTTTATTGCCTCCAAGGAGTAAGCCGCGGTTGTCCTCTCCAGAGGAGGCGCTTATAATAATCCCCGTCCGACACACTCAACGCTCATCACTGGTATTCAGCACGGTATGGACACAAAAGGCCGCGAATTCGACATCAATACCTATCGCGTGACGGCGGAGCCGTACTATGTCGAAGTCAACGGCGAGGTAGGTCTCTTCACGACGGCCGCCAAGCAGCGCATGCCGGTGATGCTCAAGGGGCCGACGGGCTGCGGCAAGACGCGCTTCGTGCAACATATGGCCTTCCGATTGGGCCGGCCGCTCATTACGGTGGCCTGTCATGAGGATTTGACCGCGTCCGACCTGGTCGGCCGGTTTCTGCTGAAGGGTTCCGAGACGGTCTGGGCCGACGGCCCGCTGACGCTCGGCGTGAAATACGGCGCGATCGTCTATCTGGACGAGATCGTCGAAGCCAGAAAAGTCACCACCGTCATCATCCATCCGCTCAGCGACGATCGTCGGCTCTTGCCGATCGAAAAAAAGGGCCAGATCATCGAGGCGGTGGACGACTTCATGCTCGTGATTTCCTACAACCCCGGCTATCAGAGCGTGCTCAAGGATCTGAAGCAGAGCACGAAGCAGCGCTTCATGGCGATCGAGTTCACCTATCCGCCGCGGGAGATCGAAGCGGCCGTGATCGAGCGGGAAGCGAAGGTCGATCGCGACACCGCCGCCAAGCTAGTGCGGCTCGGCGAGAAGATCCGCAACCTTCGCAACCATGGCTTGGAAGAGGGCGTGAGCACCCGGCTGCTGATCTACGCGGCCGACTTGATCGGGCAGGGCATCCCGCCGGTGCGCGCCTGCGACGCGGCGATCATCCGCCCCATCACCGACGATCCCGACATGCACCGGAGCATGGCGGAGCTGGTCAAGGCGATTTTCTAACGAGTCTTGCCCATCGCCTCTCGCCGATCGCCTACCGCCTGTCTCATTCAGATGATCCCCTCGCCGGTGCAGGACAGTCCTGAAGGCGTCAGTCTTTTCCTGTTCATCCAGCCGCGCGCATCGCGAACCGAATACGCGGGTCTGCAAGGCGATGCGCTGAAGTTTCGCGTGGCGGCGCCGCCGGTCGATGGAGCGGCGAACGAGGCGCTCCGCCGATTTCTGGCGGCTTCCTTCCGCGTGCCGTTGCGTCAGGTTATGATGGTCTCAGGGACGGCCGGACGCCGGAAGCGGGTGGTGGTCCGCGGGCTCACGGCCGCACAGGTCTGGTCGCGGCTCAACGAAGGGAAGGGGTGACGGTATGCGGAGTCTGGCAGGGCACAGAGGCGTCGCAGGGTGGGCGAGTCTGGTAGCGCTGTGCGGGGTCATGATCGTCGGCTGCGCCACCGCGAGACCCATTCTCGCTCCGAATCAGCACCTCAAGTCTGTCGGCGCGCAGACGGCGGAGGCCGATGTAGAAGCGTGCCAGAACATGGCGGCAACGGCCGGAGCGGAAGAAGGCGCGGGCGGCGCCGGGAAAGTGGCCAAGCAAACGGCGGTCGGTGCGGGCGTCGGGGCGGCCAGCGGCGCGGTGGGCGGTGCGGTGGTCGGCGCGGCGGGCAGCGGCTCCGCGATCGGTGCGGTCAGCGGGGCGGTGTCCGGCCTGCTCTTTGGACTCTTCAACTTGGCGACCGGTCCGTCGGCGGCCGATCAAACGCACCAGAATTTTGTGAACGTCTGTCTGAAGGAGAAGGGCTACGAGGTGGCGGGGTGGAAATAGGGGGCAAGCGGCGAGAGGCAAGCGGCTAGGGGGCAAGAGGTGCGCGGAGCGTCGCACCTTGGACCTTTCCCCCCGTTTCGCTCATTTCTTTGCCTCTAGCCCATCACCACTTGCCTCGTGCCTTTCTGCCTTCGAAAGTCAAAAAAGGGGACTGTCCCCTTTT
The DNA here is from genome assembly GCA_964481215.1 of uncultured Nitrospira sp. Classification (GTDB taxonomy): domain Bacteria; phylum Nitrospirota; class Nitrospiria; order Nitrospirales; family Nitrospiraceae; genus RSF151. Next base: position 6,947 of record CAYZTJ010000157.1, read on the forward strand.
TTGTATTTAGTCGCTTCTTCTCACCCCTGACTCCTTACCCCTTACGCCTCACGGTTTTTGAGCCTTACGCCGAAGCGCCCGGCCCTTGTCGGGGGTGGGGTCGGTGATCAGCCCATAGGATTGCCGTCCTTCGTGATCCTCCGGGAGGTATTCGGTAATCGGCATCCCGTCGTCCCGTACGAACAGCAGGCAGTGGCAGTACTTGTAGATCTGCATCTCGTCGCAGGCGCAGA
>CAYZTJ010000158.1:0-3760 GCA_964481215.1 uncultured Nitrospira sp.
CGGCGTCAGCACCGCCCCATCCTCTCGCCAGTTCGGCGCCAGATAGTAGAACCAGACTCCGGCTCCGCTCTGCGCCTCCGGCGGCCACCCCGCCGGTGGGGCCTGCTGGAGCAGCCGCTCGACCATCATCAGATAGAGCGGCGGCTGCCACTCGCGTCCGCGAACCGCCGCCAATGCGAGATTCGTCTCCACGGTTTTTGAGGATCGACTCAGCTTGTACTTGTAATCGAGGATGCGATAGGCCTTGCGCGAGACGGACCAATCGATCCGATCGATCTGCCCGTCCCAATGGATGGTCTCCTCGCCAGTAGGCAGGCCTATGGAGAGGTCGGCCGAGACCGGAAACTCGAAGAGCATCGGCTGCCACCCCTCTCGACGCAACTCATCCAGATCCTCCTGCAAGGCCGCGGCAAGTACCGCGAGCAGCGACTCTTGCGTCAGCTCCCACAGGAGCGGGTAGCCGACCGGATGGGTTCCGGCGTAGTCCTGAAAATGCGGGGCGGCCGCGCGCGCCAGACTCCCCGGAAGATCGATCCCAGACCATCCCGTTCCGTCAGAACCCTCTCGATGCCAAGCCTGATGGACATCGCGGAGAATCGCGTGAGCTAGGGTCCCCAGGTCGGCCGGGGGAATGTCGCCGATCTCTTCGGGCTCCTCGATCGAGCGGAGGCGAAGGACGTGGCGCGCGAAGTATTGAAACGGGCAGACGCCATAGGATCGCAGCGAGGTGGGCGACATGCCCTGCGCGAGCCGCTGCCAGAGCGCCGGCGCATGGCCGATCAGGCCGTCATAGTCCCCGAGCGCGGGGCGCCCGCTGTCGAGCTGCCGCAGCGCGGTCAATCCGGCCTTCAGCAACTCGCCGCCGGCCAGGCGGGCGACGATCGCGTCGCCGACCGAGGTCCTGGCGAGCCCCGCCCCGATGGCCGTTTCGCGCGGACTCTGCCAGTCCGCCCGGAATTGCGGCAGCCGGGGATGCGTCTGTCGCTGCGCCCATCGCTTAGGGATGGAGAGAGGCGCGAGTCCCTCGCCGCACACCGCCCGCACCTCATCCAGATAGAGCGAGGGAATCTGCGGCCGACCCGTCTCGTCGCTTCGAAGCGAGAGCACCGTCAGCCGTTCGGTCGCCGCATTGGCCGTCAGCCAAAAGAGCAATTGCTCTTCCTCGAACCCCGCCAGTTTTTCGGACACCTTGTAACCCAGGTCGACTTCGAGCCAGCGCCGCTCGCCGTCCCGCAGAAAGGCATCCTCGCGGATATGCCGCGGGAAGATACGCTCGTTCATATTCACCAGATAGAGCGCGCGGAACGGCAACCCGCGGGCGGTCATCGCATCGAGCGCCTGCACGCCCCGCTCCGACTGGCCTGCGATCGGCACTCGCGCCTCCTGCGCTGCCCGCTGCACCGTGATGGTCAGATCCTCGATGGTCACCGGACCGGCGAGGCAGGCCAGATCATCCAAGGCCGCCAGCAGCGGTGTGAGATGGATCTCGGCGTCGGCCTCCGCAGGCGTCAACCAGTCCGTCCAGAGCCCGGCGAGTTGCAAACCATACTCCGCCCAGGTGGCCTGAACGGGGACGGTCGAGAGGGCCTTGTCCAACCGCTCCAGCCAGCGCAGCAAGAAGGCAATCTGAGCGCCGGGGATCGCCGGCACCCGATGCTCCTCATCCTCGTCATCGTTGCGATGGCCCGTGAGTGAAAGCCCTGTTTCGGTATAGGTCGCTAGGCGCCGCCATTCGGCCAACCCGCAGACAATGCCGGCACGGCGGCTGGCCAGATCCCAGAGATCCGGCCTGGAGGCCAACTCCTCCCCATCGAGTACGGCCGGATTGAGATAGGGCGACGACAGCAGCTCGATCACAAGGTCGCGTCGATAGTGCGTCCGCTTCACCTCCAGAAAGAGCAAGGCCGCATGCGCCAAGGGATGCGCGGCCAAGGGCTGCGTCATCGTGGTCGCGAACGGAATCTGCTGCTCGTGGAACAGGCTCGGCAGGAGCGATTCATAGCCGGCGAGGGTGCGGCCGACGACGCCGATCTCGTGAAACTGATAGCCGGCCTCCTCGACAAGCCGAAGTAGGTCTTTGGCCACGTAGGTGATCTCGTCTTCACGGCCCGCCGCATCGACCACCTCGACCATCACCGGCCTGGAGTGATCGCTCGTCGCCGACGAGCCGGAATCCGCCGCTTGATCGCTGGCTGCAAAAAGCGCATGGAGTCCTCCGCCGCCGCGTCGTGAGGCCAGCGCCGCCCGCTGGGTCCAATCCTCCGGACGGCGCAGGAGTCCGTGGACATAGCGCTCGAAGAAGCGCTCGGCAAAGGCGAAGGCGGGATGCCCGCGCAAGAGCGGATAGAAGAGCGTCGTCGGATAGTGCTGTGTGATCTCGCGAAAGAGGTCCCATTGGACCTGGGTCAGATCGTAGAATCCGTAGTAGGTCAGACTCACGAGCGACCGAAGAAACGCCGACGAGCCGACATGGGGCAGCGCCGACACCGCCAAGTCGTCGGGGTCGCGCGCGCCGGCAGCCGCCGCTGCCTCCCGGACATTCGCATAGAGCCGCATCATCCGCGCGACGTCCGCCGGCGGGGCCGGCTCCCGTGAATCCAGCGCCTCCAGCGCCACGGCGGGATCGACGGCGGCATCCTTCAAATCCTTGCAGGTCGCCCACAGGGCCGCCCAGGCCCCCGGCATCTCGGCCAGTCTCCGCCAGGCGCTGTCTGCTTCATGTGTGTGGTCTGCCTGCAGGCTGCGCCGCACAAGCTCATGAAAGAGGATGGTTGAGGCGCGATCCGGCTTCTCCGATCGGACGGCGTCGCGCAACAGGCGGCGCGTGAGCTGGTGAAACGTCAGCAGGTGGAGGTTCAGATAGGCCCGATCCTGTTCGGCAGAGAGGAGCCATTGCAGACGGCGCCGCAGCGCCGTGGAGGGCACAACCACCGCCACAGGGGCGAAGGGGTCAGGCTGTTTCAGCGAGGCGAGGTGTTCGAGGAGCGCCGTTTCAAGATCCGGTTGAAAGGCGCCGGTGACAATGCGGAGCATAATCGCGAGCGCTGAACTATGAAGGATGAACGATGAACGATCGGATCACCTTCGTTCAGCGTTCCGCGCTCAGCGTTCAGCGTTGGTTTCTAGCCCGTTTCCGGGCCCATGTTCTCCCCATTGCAGGGGACGCAGCCCCAGTCGCCGTCGATGAAATTCATGGGCTCGCCGCAGAGCGGACAGTCGGGCGGTGGGCCGGTCTGCAAGGGGACCAGCGGAGGGAGTTCAAAATCGTCGTCGAGGTCAGCAGCCATTAACTCGCCCTTCGTCTCTCGTGGCTCGTATCTCGTCCGCGACCAAGGATGGGTCGGCCGTTATCGGTTGTCCGTTCTCAGTTTCCGGAACTGATGACCGATCACTGATGACTGCACACCCTACACCTCCTGACGAGCTACGCTGCAGGGTTCGACAGGCTCACCGTCCCGAGCACTGTCGAGGGACGAACGACGTGTCACGTACTTCGCTGCTGCATCTTCAGTTGGAGCGCCTTTTCGGCGCTTTGCCTCGGCGGCACGCCCACGAAGGTCAGCCGACCGTCGATAATGGTCGCCGGCACGGCACGGACGGAATGCCGGTTGGCCAGCTCCTGCCCATCCGGCGTGGAGATATCAACTTCCCGATAGCCAAAACTGTATTTGACCCGCAGCTCTTTCCACAGGCTCTTCGCCGAGGGACAGGCGCTGCACGTGGGGGAAACCAGAAGGACGATGTTCGGCATCAGCTCACC
>CAYZTJ010000158.1:3860-7093 GCA_964481215.1 uncultured Nitrospira sp.
CAACCTTAGCCTCAACCTTAACCTGGTTTTCTCGCATCTTAGCACCCCGCTGAAAGCATGGGCAAGGGCACTTGCGCACGGCTTGCATGCGCACACCGGTTCCGATAAGGTGAACCACGTGTCCTGGCCAATCCTCCGCCCCTGGCTGTTCGCCGGATTGTCCGGCATCCTGCTTCCCTTCAGCTTTCCTCATTTCGACCTGGCCTGGCTGGCCTGGATCGCGCTCGTTCCCCTGCATCTCGCCCTCTCGAGCCTGCCGCCTCGTCGCGCCCTCTCTATTGGATGGGTCGCCGGGCTCGTGGCATTTATTGGAATCGTGTGGTGGGTCATCACGGCCATGCATGTCTACGGCAAGATGCCGCTGGGTCCCAGCTACGCGGTGATGGTGCTGCTGGCAGGCTACCTCGGCCTCTACGTGGGGCTCTATGCGGGCGGGGTCTCGTTGCTCCGTGGCTCCAACCTGCCAGGGCTGATCGTCACCGCGCCCTCTTTGTGGGTCGCGCTCGAACTGCTGCGGACCTACTTTCTCTCCGGCTTCCCCTGGGAGCTCTTGGGGTATTCTCAATACCGCTGGCTCACCGTGATCCAGATGGCCGATGTCACGGCCGTCTACGGCGTCTCGTTTCTCATTGTCATGGTCAACGTGGCGCTCGCAGAGCTCGTCGCCTGGGCCATTCCAATGACCCAGCCAGCCCAATCCTCGCGAGAGCCGTTCCCCTTGAAGCCGGTACTGGCGACGGGCGTGGCCCTTGCGACTGCCCTCCTCTACGGCTCGCTTCGACTCAACGATCAGGGAGCCGCCACGGGGGATCGATCGATAGCCATCAGACTCGTGCAAGCCAATATCGACCAGGCCCATAAGTGGGATGCCGCCTACCTCTTAGACACGCTTGATCGGTATCAGCGCCTTTCGAAAGATGGCAGCGCCGGAAGCGACTTGATCATATGGCCTGAAGCCGCCACCCCGTTCCTCTTCGAGCAGCAAACGCCATATCGAGCGGAGGTCTCCCAGCTAGTAAAGAGTCAGGGAGTTCCGTTGCTCTTTGGCAGCCCAGCAAGGCGGTATTACGAGAATGGTGCCCCCTACAATCTGAACAGCGCTTACTTGCTCGACGCCGAAGGCCTCATGGCCGGCCGGTACGACAAGCAGCACCTCGTGCCCTTCGGCGAGTACATCCCGTTGAAGTCTTCCCTTCTGTTCTTCTTGGAGAAGCTGGTCGAAGGCATCGGCGACTTTGAAGCCGGCAGGGAGCCGACTGTCCTGACGGTGCCGCCCAAGATGGCCCCACTCGATGCCCAGGCTGCGACTACAAGGAGCGGCCCGGGCGCGCGCTTCGGCACCGTGATCTGCTACGAGGTGATCTTTCCCGATCTCGTGCGCCGCTTCGTCGACCGCGGCGCCGACTTCATGGTCACCATCACGAACGATGCCTGGTTCGGACGCTCGGCCGCGGCGGCCCAGCATTTCAGCATGGTGGTCTTTCGCGCCGTCGAAAATCGGACGGCCTTTGCGCGCGCCGCCAATACGGGGATCTCCGGCTTCATCGACCGTGACGGACGCATCCAGCAGGCCTCCCCGATCTTCGAAGAAGGCGCCTACACCGGCCGTCTCCGCATCGGCCACTCCCCCACCTTCTACAGCAAGTATGGTGATGTCTTTGCGTATGGCTGTGCTATAATCGCCGCGGTTTTTACCCTTGCCGCATGGCGGCAAGGCAGGCGTGAGGTTCGAGGCGAGAGGCGATACGCGGCGGGCTAGCGGCAAGGGGCTATGGGTCACAGGCAATAGGCAATGGGCGCCAGACAATTGGGAAGCATGCAGGTATTTCTTATCCTCACCCCTCGCCTTTCGCCTCGCACCCATCGCCTCCGGCCATCGCCTCTCGCCTATTGCCTCTCCCCATTATGAGGATGATCCATGCTGGATGAAATAGTCAGTCGGCTGAAAGCGATCGGTGAGCAGGTGTCCGAACTCCGGGGGCATCTTTGACCTCCCTACATTGACGACGCAACTCGACACCCTCGAACACAAGGCCGCGCAACCCGACTTCTGGAACCATCGCCACCACGCGGCCCGCATCACCCGCGAGAAGGCCGCCGTCGAACGCAAACTGCAAGGCTGGGCGGACATCGAACGCCGGCATGACGACCTCCGGGCCATGCTGGAATTGGCTCAGGAGAGCGGCGACGCGGAGATCGAGCGGGAACTCGGCGCGGAACTGGCGACGCTGGAAGGCGCCGTCCACCGTTTCCGGGTCGCGCTGCTCCTCTCCGGTGAGCGTGACGCCAGCAACGCGATTCTCGCGATCCACCCCGGAGCGGGCGGCACCGAGTCGCAAGATTGGGCGCAGATGCTCCTGCGCATGTACGTGCGCTGGGCGGAATCGAAGGATTACAAGGTGCAGACCCTGGACCTCCTATCGGGCGACGAAGCCGGCATCAAGAGCGCCACTCTCTCCGTGACGGGTCCCTATGCCTACGGCTACCTGAAGGCCGAAGCCGGCGTCCATCGCCTGGTCCGCATTTCCCCCTTCGACGCGAACAAGCGGCGGCACACCTCCTTCGCCTCCGTCTTCGTGTATCCTGAGCTGGAGGAGGACGTCGAAGTCGCGATCGACGACAAGGATCTCCGCATCGACACCTTTCGATCCGGCGGCGCCGGCGGGCAGAACGTGAACAAGGTCGAGACGGCCATTCGGATCACGCACATCCCGAGCGGCATCGTGGTCCAATGCCAGAACGAACGCTCCCAGCTCCAGAACCGCATGGGCGCCATGAAAATCTTGAAGTCGCGGCTCTTCGAATTGGAGCAGCAGAAGAAAGAGGCCGAATTCAACGCGATCGTCGGTGAGAAGAAGGACATCGCCTGGGGCAGTCAGATCCGTTCCTATGTGTTTCAGCCCTATCAGATGGTGAAGGACCACCGGACCAACCACGAGGTAGGGCAGATTCAGTCGGTCATGGACGGCGACCTGGACGACTTCATCGAGGCGTATCTCAAACTCAAAGTAACGAGTAACAAGTAACAGGCGACAGGCGAGGGCTATCGTACCCGTTACTCGTCACGCGTCACTCGTCACTGGCATCCTATGGATGAACTCAACGACCAACGCCAGCAACGCCTCAAGAAACTCGACAGCCTGCGCGAGATCGGCGTCCAGCCCTACGGCTCTCGCTTCGAGTTCAAAGACCGCGCGGGCGAGCTGATTCGCAAACACGGGGACAAACCGAAG
>CAYZTJ010000159.1:0-7042 GCA_964481215.1 uncultured Nitrospira sp.
CACCGAGGGGATTGCCCACCTCGATGACCGGCTGGAGCGCGGTCAGGGCCAGGACTCTGTCGGCCACCGCCACGGCAGCCACCGTCCCGGCTGACACTTTTAAAAACTGTCGACGTGAAAACAACATTGGCATACCTCCCTGCTAAGAAAACAATCGACTGATGACTTTCCTTCCGCGAACCGCCACCACCTCCCTCCGCTTGCGTGTACCAGTGCTCATGTCGAGCTTCTCCACACACAGGTAGCGCTGACAAAGGTGGGGACACAGCAAGAGAGCTGCCACTGACGGTCAAGGGAGGGGCCGAAGAGGTAAGCCGACTAACTAGCGGGAAGCATTACGATATGACTGATGCGCACTACTTCAAGACAGAGAGGATCGACCGGATGGTCGTCTTGCGCGAATAGGAGAATATGCGGGACGCGAATACTGCGATACGCGGCGGTCGGCTCGCTGGCTGGTTGAATCGGCAGGAACGGGTCAACGTCAACCGATAAGTGACGCCTATTCTTCCTCGTCGGCTTCGCGACCGAGAAAGCGTTTCATCAGGAGGGAAAAATGCTGTCGGGGAATTCCACTGCTCTCCGCGGCCTTGGTGATGATGCCTTCATGACGGCCCAGTTGCGCCTGAAGGTAGGCTTTCGTGAATTGCTCGATCGCGCGTTCTTTGGCTTCCATGTAGGGAAGCGAGTGAAGCGGGCTCTCGGGCGAATCGCCCGCGTCGACGTGCCCGCTCGGCAGTAACTCGCAAAGATCCTGCGCGGTCAGGTTCTCTCCTATCGGGAGCATGACGGCGCGCTCCAGCACGTTGCGGAGTTCACGGCCGTTCCCCGGCCACGGATAGGACATCAGAAGCTCGATCGCTCCCTCGTCGAAATGACAGCGAGATTTGCCGACCTCGCGACTCAGCCTCCCCAGCAGGTTGCGGGCAATGACCGGGATATCTTCGCGACGCTCCTTCAACGGCGGCACTACGATCGAGACCACCGCCAGGCGATAGTACAGATCCTTGCGGAACGAGCCCTCGCGCACCTGCGCTTCGAGATTTCGATTCGTCGCAGCGATGAACCGCATGTCGACCCGCCGAACTCGTGTTCCTCCCACGGGCCGCACTTCGTTGTCCTCCAGCACCCGCAGCAGTTTGGCCTGCAGAAGCAACGGCAGCTCCCCGATCTCGTCGAAGAAGACCGTCCCTCCGTTTGCCAGTTCGATCAAGCCGGGCTTATCCGAGATGGCTCCGGTAAAGGCGCCGCGCACATGGCCGAAGAGCTCGCTTTCCATCATCCCTTCCGGCACGGTGGTGCAGTCGATCACCTGAAACGGCCGGTGCTGTTCGGGACTCTGTTGGTGGATGGCCCGGGCGATCAAGCCCTTGCCGGTTCCAGTTTCTCCCGTGATCAAGACCGTCGACCGAACCCGTGCGGCTTCCCTGATGCCCCGAACGATCCGTTCAAACGCGGGGCTGACGCCCACGAGGCTGTTGGCTTCGTAGTCCAGCCGATCATGCTGCTCGTTGATGGCATGACGCCTGAGAATTTCAGAAATGCGGATGGCTCGATGCAACCGCACGCCGAGATCTTCCGCGTTGACCGGCTTCAAGACATAATCAAACGCCCCTCGACGCATGGCGTCGACCGCTTGCGAGACGGTGTTGATTCTCGTGACGACCAGCACCGGCAGGTTCGGGTCTATCGCTTGGATGCGACTGACGAGATCCAAACCGCTCATGCCGGGAAGCATCATGTCGGTCAACACCAGATCCACCGCGCGTTCTTTGAGGAGATCGATCGCCCCTTCCGCCGTCGCGCGGACTTCCATGTCAAATTCGCCGCCGACGGTATTCAGATCCGCGCTTTCGAGCGCATGCAGCATCAGCTCCACGTCTGTGGCATTGTCTTCAACGATCAAGATGGTAAACGGCGCTTTGGACCGTTGCTTCGTCGCGGAGGTGTCAAGAATTCCGCTAGTCGTCATGCATCACCTCACACATATCCTTTCTGCGACACCTCGATCACCTCCGGCCTCCCCGAAGGGCCTCCGCCGGAAAGCGGAGTTTCCCAGACGTCACGGAACCAGGGCAGTGTAAATTTCACCGAGCACCCTCCCCCCTCAACTCCTTCGATCCATGCCTGGCCGCCATACAGTTCCACGATGCGTTGCACGATCGTCAAGCCGATGCCGCTCCCGGTCGCGTTCGACTGCGCGAGTCTGACGAAGGGGAGGAACACGCGGGAGCGTTGTTCCTCGGGAATGCCGATCCCACGGTCGGCCACCGAGAAACAGACCGACTGATTGTCAATTCGAGAACTGATGGTGATGCAGGGCGGCTCTCCGGGACGCGAATACTTCAAAGCGTTGGAAATGAGATTTTCGAACACTTGCCGAAGATAGGCCCCGTGACAGGCGACGAGGGGCAGCGCAGCCTCAATGCGCACCGTCGCGCGCAGTCGTTCAATGTCCCCCGCCTGCCCCTTGAGGACTTCGCCAACGATGAGCATGGGATCCACGGCGGTGACCGAACCCTGCCCGACTCCGACGCGAGCAACCGCTAAAATCCCTTCGACTCGCTGCACGAGATCGCTCCCGTTCTCCTGTATGAGTTGCAACCACCGGGAAGTCCGCTCGTCGACCTGCCCGGCGAATTGCTGCACCAGAAGTCTGGCCAGTTCCTCCATCCGCGCGCCAGGCCCCTTGAGATCATGCGCCAGAGTTTCTGCAAGATGTTCGAGCTGACGCAATCGCGCAAGCAACCCCCGCTGTTTCTGCTGCGCCGCCTCGTATAGCCGCGCATTGGAGATGGCCAGCGCCGCCTCCTGGGCCATTCCCTTGGCGAGGCGCTGATTCCACTCTTGAGCGGTTCGAGGTTGGTCGCTCAAGAGCGCCAACACTCCGAACGGTTTTCCTCGCGCGTGCAAGGGAATGGCCATCATGCTGTCGCCGATCAACCCCCTCCGGATCAGCTCCGGACGTTCATCGCTGCGACAATGCTCGTCGATCGCCGGTTGGCCGCTCTCGTAGGCCTGTACGCTCGCGGGCAGTTCTTCCCACAACATGACGGATTTCTTCAGCCGCTCGTCCCACTCCCCCGATGCGGCCTCGACAATCCAGCATCCCATGCGGTCGTCACGGAGGAGCACCAGGCACGCATCCGCTTCCACGAGTTCCACCGCCCGATCGGTAATGCGACGCAGGACGCCATCCAGTCCGTCGGGACCGATCGTGTTGATGTCGTATCCGATGAGATCCAGTACTTCGACTTCTCGTATATGGGATCCGATACGGTGCGCCATGGCGAGATAGGCGTCGGCCAATTGGCCGAGTTCATCCTTGGAGGTTCGGAGCGGCGTCAGCAGTTCGGCAATCTCCTCGGGGTTCGGTTGCCCTCCCAACCGGGACGTGACTGATTGAAGCTTTGTAATGGGGTCGGTTAGGGAGACAGCCAGCATGCGCGAGCCGATCCATCCCAGCGCGATCACACCGACCAAGGCGATCCACAGTCCGATGAATGTCCGGCGCGACAATACTTCTCCTTCCGAGGTATATTCTTCTCGACGCCGCTCCAGACGGTCCTCGATGTTTCTCAATTCCTGTCGAAGCCCATCGGACAGTCGAAGGCCTTCCCCTGACCGCACGTATGCCAGCGCCTTCATGGCGTTCCCTTGCTGAATGTCGGCGATCAATGCCTGCTTCGATCGCAACAGGCTTTTCAATTGCTCCTCGACCGAGGTGAGACCGGAGGAAGGGCTCGGCAATTCTGCCAGGGCCTTCGTGGCGTCCGCCAGCGCTTCATCGACCTTCGCCTCTGCTTCGGTGAGCGGAGCCAGAAACGCTGATTGTCCGGTTAAGAGATACCCGCGGAAACCGTCTTCAATATCGATGACGAGACGGCGCAGCAAGTGTACCTGCTCATGGGCGAGCACGAGTGTATGCCGTTGTTGCTGCAGCGAAAGCAGTTGCTGAACGACATGTAGATGAATCGCCAGCCCACCGATCAAGGGAACGCAGAGCACCAACAACACGGTCCATACCTTGTACTGGATACGAAGCCGCCTCCACCATTGTGCGAACCACCGGCTCATCCCTGCGTCCCTCTCTGACCCGGCCTATCCAATAGATTGGACTGCAGAAACGGCGAGAATGTCAACCGGCATTCGCCACCACGATCGAAGAAATCCTGCCGATCGGCAATTGGTTATGGACTGGGCCAACAGCTGGCGTCGGTTCCCGAACATTCCGGCGTCGTGGTGGACAGCGGAACAGAGGATGAAGGTGCTTATAAAAGCCCGCGAGATTCGCTACCATAGGTCCATCGTCGCTTTCACTCGGAGAGCTCGATGCCTGCCCCCTCTCCAGTCCTTCTGTCGCTCGTCCTCATCGGCGTGATCGTCTGCGCATTCCTTCTGACCGGGATGGTGCAGGCAGAGTGGCCTGATTGGCGCTGGCATCAGATGCCTCTTCACTCGACGATGGAGGCCCTCGGAGGGCTGGCCTCGATCGCCATGGCGGCAGTGCTGCTTCGAAAAGGCGACGAGAAGGAAGGCCGCACGTTACGATTTCCGGCGATGGGGTTTCTCGGGATGGGAATCCTGGAGCTGTTTCACGCAATGGCGCAGCCAGGCAACGGCTTCGTCCTCTTGCGAAACATGGCCAGTCTCATCGGCGGCGCCGGATTCGTCCTGGTCTGTCGACGGCAGTCCGATCAAGACGCGCGATTGCGGACCTGGCTTCCCTGGGGAATTGCGACCGGCGCGGCGCTATTCGGGACGTGGGTGCTCGCGTTTCCCGGCCACATTCCCGAGATGATCCGGAACGGCGAATTTACCCCCACGGCCGTGGCGCCGCAGAGTCTCGCCTGTCTGTTCTTTCTCGCTGCCGCGGCGCGCTTTCTGTGGGACTATCGGCAATCGGCAGGCAGGGAGGAGCTCGTCTTTGCGTTCCTCGCCGGGATGTTCGGGATCGCGGAGCTGGTGTTCATGTATTCGGTTCCGTGGGACAGCCGCTGGTGGTTCTGGCACGGACTGCGCCTGGCGGCTTATCTTATGGTGTTGTGGGAAGTCAGCCGCGGATACCTCCGTACGATCTCGGATCTGAACCAGTCGCTGGCGCGCACAACGCTGGTCCAGCAGGCGTTACGGGAGAGCGAGCAGGACCTCCGGCGGAGTCTTGAGGACCGGGAACGGATCGCCCAGAATCTTCATGACGGCATCATCCAATCCCTCTTTGCGGTCACCTTGAGCCTCGAACGTTGCCAACGGTTTGTGACGGACCGTGCTGATGATGTCGTCGGTCTGTTGGGATCGGCCATCGCCGATCTCAAACTGGTCATCCGCGATTTGCGGGGCTATCTGGTCGGACTGGAACAGCCGATTCTCAACGGACGCGAGCTGGAGGCCGCATTCGAGTCTCTTGTGCGAAGCATGGCAGGCCCCGCGCATCCACTCTTCCGGTTGGCGATCGACCCCATGGCCGCGGATCGGGTCACCCCTGATCAGGCCGCGCACCTCTTATCGGTCACCCGCGAGGCCTTAAGCAACAGTCTGCGTCACTCGAGGGCCAGGACCGGCACGGTCTCTCTTCGCATGGAGGCGGGCCACGTGCGTCTGGTCGTGAAAGACGATGGAAGAGGATGCCGGCAGCCGGCTCCCCATGATCAGGGACATGGACTGAGGAACATGGCGGCTCGCGCAAGGACGCTCAAGGGGCAATTCGAGATCATCTCCGAACCGGGTCAGGGCACCTGTGTCATTTTCGACCTGCCTGATCATGAGGCGTCGCATGCGTCGGCCTGACGTCAAGCCGATCCGGTTGTTGCTGGTCGATGACCACGAGGTGCTGCGTATCGGCTTGCGGACGCTGTTTACTGAAGCCGGCGGATTTCATGTCGTCGGCGAAGCCGGAACCATGGCCAGCGCGGTCGCCGAAGCCTTGCGGCTCAAACCGGACATCGTGCTGATGGATGTGCGGTTACCCGACGGCAGCGGGATCGAAGCCTGCCGATCGATCCGAACCGCGCAGCCGGACATCGCCGTATTGTTCCTGACCTCCTTTGCAGACGACCACGCGGTATTGGCTACGATACTGGCCGGGGCCGGAGGATTTCTCCTGAAGGAGGTCAGCGGCGACCAACTGATCAGCGCAGTGAAGATGGTCGCCGGGGGCCAATCGATCCTTGATCGAGGCGCGACACAGCGGGTACTGGCTCATGTGCAGACGATGACGGGCGAGACGACCGAGGACCAGCGCGATCCCCTCTCCCCGCAGGAACGTCGAGTTCTGGCATTGGTTGCCGAAGGGCTCACCAACAAGGAAATTGCCGCTTCTCTGGCGCTCAGCGACAAGACGGTCGGTAACTATCTCAGCAACATCTTCCAAAAGCTTCACGTCACGCGTCGCACGCAGGCGGCGATGTACTTCACGCAGCGTCTCCCCAACAAATAGAGGCATCTTCCCCTATCGGTAGAGGCATAATTGTTCGCGGAAGCGGGGATCTCGCCTCTGCCCTCCCGGCCGCCGCCTGAATAGGCTGAGCGCAGGAGTTATGTCGCACGCCATCCATCACAAGGAGGAACATCATGAAGAAGCCGTCAATCAATCGGATGCTGGGAATCGCGCTCGCGCTGTTCGCGGTCGTCGTTATGTCCGGTGGGCCGGGCCTGTCTCACGCTGCGGAGGCTGCCGGCAAAGAGAAGGTCAAGGTGCTCTACCATGTCGACGGGAAGGATCCGGACGTCGCGAAATACGCGCTGGCGCTCATCAACAAACACATCGATGCGGAAGGAGGCCCGGACAAGATCGACGTCGAACTGGTCGTCCACGGTCCCGCGCTTGAGCTGTTCGAGAAAGACAAGATGGATGCGGAGATGACGAAGCGATTCGACCAGATCATCGAAAAGGGAGCCAAGGCAGAGATGTGCCAAGTATCCATGAAGTTCTTCGGGAAGACGATCGACAATCTGGCCAAAGGATTCGTCGCCACCCTCCATCCGGTCGCCGTGAAACGGATCGCGGATCTTCAGAAGGAAGGCTACCTCTACATCAAGCCGT
>CAYZTJ010000160.1:0-3144 GCA_964481215.1 uncultured Nitrospira sp.
GTGGCGTCGATGATCGCGCTCGCGATGAACGTGATCAAACCCACCCGCTCGATGCCGTCGGGAAAATCCTAAAGGGCGGTCTCGGTGCGCGCCGTTGTCGTGGGATCGCCTGTCGGGCCCTCTCCGCCCGTTGAGCCGGCCGGCGCCGTTTCTCCCCGTTGTGCGCCGGACTCGGAAATATATATCCGTATAGAATCACGGTCTTACGTGCTCCTCCCTGCCGGATGCGTTGACACCTCTCCGGACACCCTGTAGGGTGGTGATACCAGCAAGTTTTGAGCCTCGCTGACTGTCCTATCTCTCGCGCCTCCCGTACACGTCCTGCGCGTCTGATTCCCCAGTCTCCGCCGCTCGTCGGTCGGGTTTCGGTCGACATGATCGGGCGCGGTGCCGCCCCATCGGCCTGATCTTCCGCACATCATGGGTTGTGGGCCGGATTCGGGCCGGGATGTTCTTCCCCTCAGGCGCTCGGTCCGGTTGGATCGACGCCCGGCAGAGTCTCGCCGTCGAACGCGCTGTGACGCCTCGGAGGGTCTTCCATGACCGACATGATCTGCTCTCGCTGTGGTGGTTTGCGGACCGTCATCACCCTCGGGGACTCGATGAAGGGTGAAGCCCTGGCCGGGTGGCGCTGTTTGCTGTGCGGAGACGTCGTCGATGCCGTCATCGCAGCGAATCGCAAGAATCATGAGGAGCCCAGGCACAGCCGAGCGCGCCTGCCCGGCTCGCTGCCGATAGGCGCCGGAAAATCAAAGTATCGAGGATCTCGATGGTAAGCGAGGCGTGATGACATTCGCGGTGAGGGGCGGTGCAGTCAATCGTCAGCGCGGAAGGGGAGGGACGTGCCATGAACCTCAATCGAACTGCCAAGTTTGCGATGCTCGGGATGACGTTCGGACTGGTGGCGGGTATCGCCGCGCTGCCGGCGCAGGCCGCTGAACTGCAGACCGGCGGACCAGGGTCCGTCGCGGTGGGCGCCGTGGAGGATAGCCTGTCGGCCTGTCTGGCCCGGATTCCCAAGGATGCCAGCGCCGGCCAGCGGATGATGGCCGAGAAAAGTTGCCGACGAGATGAGAGCGGGCGAGAGATCGCCCGGAACAATCCCCATCAGTGATCGCCCGTCCGGCGGCGCGGCACCGTGCGGCGCGGATTCAACGGCCGGATCGACGGCGGAGGAGGATCGGGCCATGTATCAAATTTATACCCTGCTGAGCTTGATGGTGATGACGTGGGCCGCCGCCATCTGGGCCTCGTTCGATGAACCGACGGGAGCCGCCAAGGCGGGCCCGTATCAAGCCGGGGAGTCAAAGGCCTGACCCCGCCGCCGCGGGAGCCTGATCGACGTCGCGCGCCGCTCGGAAGGGTCTCGAGGGCGTCGGCAGAGAGGATCGGTATGCAGTACGCACAGACGGTGTTCGATTGGTTGAAACTCAATCCCTCCATCGCGGCCTCCATCATCTTTGGAGGAGGCATCGTGGCGGTGGTGTTGTACACGTATCTCTATGACTACCGGCTCCTCGTCAAGCAAGGCAAGGGGTAACGGTCCGGGGATGCACAACTGGAGGCGATGATGAATCACGAGCAGTTTTCGCAGTTTTGGACGCAGTTGCAGCAGCCGCTCCAGGGCCAGTGGGGAAAACTCACGGATGAGGATCTGCGCACGATCGGCGGCGATTTGGGACAGTTCGACCGCACGCTGGCGGCACGCTATGGGGAGATGAAGGGCGAAGTGGTGAAGTGGGCGAATCGCCGGTATGCCCGATGGATCGGCAACTACCAAGGATATGAGGAAGAGAAATCCGCGGCGAGCGCCGCGAACTAGGATCCACCGGGGCGAGGCCATCGCGTCGCGCCGCCGTGGCGACCCCGGCAGCCGGAACGAGGAGGGGTGCGGGCCATGAAGAAGATCGTCATCAATACGAGCTACGGAAACGACGAAGAGGGAGGGTTCTGTCTGAGCTACAAGGCCTTTCGTGAACTGCGCGAGCAGGGCCAACGCGACGCATTGCAGGAGCCGGATCTTGGGGCGCACTGGCCGGCGGCAGCCTCTCCCGATGAGCCGAGTTTGAATCGGTGCGGCAAGCGCATCCCTCGCGACGATGCGAAGCTGGTGGCGGTGGTGGAGAGGCTCGGCGCGGCGGCCAGCGGCCATGCCGCCAGCCTGAAGGTTGTGGAGATTCCCGATGACGTGAAGTGGGAGATCGGACGCATCGACGGCGTCGAGCACGTGAGCGAAGCCCATCGCCGATGGAGTTGAGGCGCGCAAGCGCGCAGCGGGAGTGGCTGGGATCGGGGACGTCCGGAGAACGGTCGGCATGCGACACATCATACACAGGCTGATGTTCGGCGTGGGACTGATCACGATGACGCTGACGTCGGTCGCGCCGGCGGAAACCCGCCGGGCCCTCGAGGCCGAGACGCGACGGACCGGCGTGCCGATGGTGTGGGTGTCGGACGGCGCATTTCTGATGGGAAGTCCGGACGGCCGCGCAAGGAATCAGCCGCCTCACGAGGTCTACCTGAACGCCTTCTATGTGGATCAGTTCGAAGTCACCATCGCGCACTATGCGAAATTTCTGGAATCGGCCGGAGAGCATCGGCTGCCCTGGATGCCGTTGCTCTGGGACCAGGCTGATCTCCGGCGCGACGGCGATCGGCCGGTGATGGGCGTGCCCTGGGACGCCGCCGAGGCCTATTGCCGGTGGGTTGGCAAGCGCCTGCTGACGGAAGCCGAGTGGGAGAAGGCGGCCCGAGGGCAGGACGGCCGTCGCTATCCCTGGGGCAATGACGAGCCGGCCTTCACTCGGGCCAATTACGGGCAGTCCGTCTCCAGCCACACCTTTCGCGACAGTCTCCGGCCCGTGGGCAGTTATGAGGGCGGGAAGAGTCCCTACGGACTCTACGACATGGCGGGCAATGTGTCCGAGTGGGTGTCGGATTGGTACGACGAGGAGTACTACGCCAAGAGCCCCAAGAGCAATCCGCAAGGGCCGGGGCGCGGCGTGGAGAAAGTCTTTCGGGGCGGCTCCTTCGTCAGCTCCCGATTGGCCATGAACGCCACAGCCCGCGAGAGCACGCTTCCGACCGATAAGCGCCTCCATATCGGCATCCGCTGCGCGCAGGACGCGTTTTAACCGGGGAGCT
>CAYZTJ010000160.1:3244-7020 GCA_964481215.1 uncultured Nitrospira sp.
CACGGCTATCAATACGGCATGTCGTTCGAGTCCGCGATCGGGGACGACGATACGGTCGTCGAACAGCGCGGCGTGAAAGTCATCATGGATTCGCAGAGCGCACCGCTCCTGGTCGGAACCGAAGTGGACTACGTGGACAGCGTGCAGGGCTCGGGCTTTGTGATGAAAAACCCGCAAGCCAAGACCACCTGTGGGTGCGGCAGCTCGTTTAGCGCCTAACCCCTCGGGGTCGGAAGGAGACCAGATGCAGATCTGGCGTGATTTGTGGCCGGAGCTCTCCGTCCTTCTGGCGCTGCTCGCCATGATCGGCGGAGTCTTTCTGGCCTTCTCGCTCTCTCCTCGATAGGGTGCGGTCGCCGCGATTTCGTGCAGAGGTCGGATCTCAGAGGAGGCGGGGGAGGCCCGGTTGCCGAGTCGAGTCGCCGGGCCGATGTCCCTCAAGGCCCTGGAGCCGATCGCCTGGCCGTCTCGATGTGAGTTTTGATCCTCTGCGGCCCGCCGATTCCTCGCAAGATCAGCGGGGGCGCCCCGCTGACCGACCGGACCGAGAGGGTTCCGATGTCGAAGAATCGCGCCAGAGGGCCCTGCGTCAGCGTGATCTCGGCGATGTCGCCGAGCGCGATGGACTGAATGTCTCCGCCTGTGTAACCGTTGCGCATCGCCACATGGGTCGACGTGAGTCGGTACCGGGCCCATCGGCGCAGGCCCGCCGCGCAGATCAGCAGGCCCGCGGCGCCGCCCAACCAGCTTCCCCATCCGTCCTCTTCCAGGCGCAGCAGCCGAAGCCCGCGGGAGCCGGCCATGAGGCCGAACAAGAAGAGCCAGGCGAACTGGTTCCAGGAGGGGTAGGCTTCCCATCGGACCCTGTCGTCGGCGCTCATCCCTTGCGCGCTCCGCGCGGCAGCTGAAAGTGGAGCGGGTCTCTGAGGCTTTGCAGTTCGCGGTAATAATAGAGCGGCGTGGGGCGCCGGTCCTTGAAGCGGAGGGTTCTGAGAAACCCGATCTCTTCCTCGGTGGTCTCACGGCTCAAGGACGGATTCTGTAGGAACTCTTTCAAGCCCGGCTCCTCGTCCGGAGGTTGGTCGGGACCCTTTTCGACGAACTCGAACTTCTTATGGTGTCCGGGAGCCACACGGCGGTTGAGCACGATCTCGATGCAGAAGGTCGCCAGATCGATGTCCCAGGACTCGATCAGCGGGTCCAAGAATGACGCGCAATTTTCGCGCGTCAAGGTGAAGATTGTCGCATCCAGAAAATCGAGCACGGTCACGCGCATCTGCGGGTAGCTCTTGCGGCTGAGGCGCGCGACGCGCCGAAGCCAGGCGGCATTGTCCAGCTCCCGCCTCGCGACGCCTTTGACGACCCCCACGAGTTTCTGCGTCACGAAGCGTTCGAGTTCTCCGAACGGCTGGGCTTCGAAGATGCCGCGAATCTGTCGCTGTTTGTCCGGCGCGCACTTGCTCAGGATCACCGCGCGCACGTCCGGCATCAAGGGGGGCGGCGGGTCTCCCAGCTTTCTTTTGAGCTGCTCCCGTCGTTGCAAGTCCGCCAGTTTGGCGAGTTCGCCGCTCGGGAGCTTCAAGGTTCTGCCGATCTTGTCGTACATGTCGGTGCGGTTCGGCGCAGGCGGCAGCTTCTTCTTGGTGAGCAGCTGCGAGATATAGGACTCCGTCACTTGGGCGGCCCGGGCCAAGTCCCGCTGCTCGAGTCCCAATTCCTTCAGTCGATGCCGGATCGCCAGCGCCAGATCCACGGGGTGGTCTCCTGTGAGGTTAACTGAGAGTGGTACATTCAGATCGTTTGAAAAATATATCGCATATTACACTTGACTAATGCAAATGAATTAACCTAGAGTGGTAAACGGATCGAGAATAAAGGCTCGGTCCGTCAGGTAGACTGAACCAAGACAGGTTATCTGGAGGCGGCGGTACGCCAACCTAATCCAGGAGGGAACCATGATTGCTCGAAATGTGACCATGCATTTGAAGGCCAATAGCACAGGGGAGTTCGCCCGGATGATCGAGAAAGACGTCATTCCTCTGTTGCGGAAGCAGAAGGGCTTCCAGGACGAAATCTCCTTTGTTCGTCCGGGGGGCCAGGAAGCGATCGCCATCAGTTTCTGGGACAAGACCGAGAATGCCGATGCCTACACACGGGAGAGCTATCCGGCCGTGCTGAAGGCGCTGGCCTCGGTGCTCGATGGCACGCCCCAGGTCCAGCAGTTGGAGGTGTGCAACTCCACCTCGCACAAGATCGCCGCAGGAGCGGCGGCCTAACGTCGACGGGTCTGACCATCTGAGGGGGAGGGGGACTTGGCCGCCCTCCCTCGTGTCGGTGAGTGGTGCTGATGCGAAGTTGTCTGCCATGACGTTCCAGTCTCGCTGACTGTCCTATCTGTTGCGCGTCCCCGTCCTCCTCCTCGCGCGATCGATTCCTCAGTCTCCGACGCTCCAACGCCAGAGTCTCCGTTCCGTCCCGCAGTCTTCGGTACTCGCGAGTGCATGCCGCGTCCGTGGCTCCGGTGGGTCGCGATTCTTGCACGGCGAGTAAGTCGGCGAGGTGCCGGGATCATTTTGAGTCGGAGGACCGGAGGTCTTGTGACTGAAAGGAGGCTGGACCATGAAAACGATTCAAGTGGCCATGGCCAAATTTGTCATGATGGGGGCAGCGTCTCTCAATCTTCCGAGGCCGGTTCACTCCCCGGCGCTGCTGGGGCAGAGGCCGGGTGCCCTGGGGATCGAGGGACTCAGTCAAGGCGCCCAATCCTACACGACGGCACGCGCGACAGTCATTGGAGTGGGGCGCAACGAACAAGCGGGGACGGGGGTGAGTGCGAAGGTACTCCGTCTGTCGATGAGGGGGAGCTCAGTCACGTCTCAGAGACGGGCACAATGGCCCGGTCGATCGCAGAGAAAAGCCGCCGGACCAAAAAGTGTGCAAGCGAAGGGACGGCTCTAGGTAGTGCACCGGGATGTCCACCAGGACGACTTCCCAGTCGGGGATTGGGATCGGCCTCGGCGGAGGCGGTGATCGGGAGCTCAACGAAAGGGGTTCAACCATGAAGATCTTCACGATGACGATGACAGGGTTGACGGTGTTGGGCATGGCCGGCCTGGCCGCGGCGAATCCGGCGCTGCTGCCCGAGCATCCCGGGTATCCCTCGCGAGGGGAGTTTACCCATGATTCAGGCCGCCCCAATTTGACCCATGCGCAGTCCCTCTCGGACGCCGCCGTGTCGGAGGACGCGCACACGGGCCAGAAGTTGGTCGATGTGTTCATGCCCAAGCCGTCGGAGCCGCAGGGAGCGGGGCAGATGCCGGCGATGCATGGGCCGACAGTCGACAAGATGACGCCGAGCGAAGGGGCGGCTCAGAAGCCCAAACCATAGTGACGTCGTCGCGCGGTGGGAGAGGGGCGGCGCTGCCGGTCCTCTCCTCCGCGCCATTGAAAAGAACGCAACCAGCGACAGGCACAGAAGGGGAAGGGGAAAACCAGATGAACAGATTGGCCGTGCTCAGTCTCGTGCTCGGCGCCCTCGGGATCGGCGGCTGCGCCGCCGGGGCGTCTCCACAGAGTCCGAATGATTCCATCTCGCGTGTGTCGAATGAAATGAACGCGCCGGCTCCTGCCGCGGCGCCTCCGCTTCAGCCCGACGGTCGAGATCTGCGCATCGCGCTGTTGGAATCGGAGCGGCAACGGTCGGCGGACGCCCTGGCGGCCGCGCGGCAGCCGATCGGCGTCACGCCCGCGCAGGAGGCTCGGATCG
Organism: uncultured Nitrospira sp.; assembly: GCA_964481215.1. Lineage (GTDB taxonomy): Bacteria > Nitrospirota > Nitrospiria > Nitrospirales > Nitrospiraceae > RSF151. The sequence goes on from CAYZTJ010000160.1 coordinate 7,011, forward strand.
GCGAACTGGA
>CAYZTJ010000161.1:0-6954 GCA_964481215.1 uncultured Nitrospira sp.
GAAAAAGTCCGCCAGCGGGGAGACGATGAAGTATGAACGATGAGCGATGAACGAGGATCCGGCGAGACTGCGAGACGAGCGGGAAAGGCGAGAACAGTTTGCCTCCGCGTCACGCCCGTCCCGCTTTTCTCGCTCGTCCCGCTGCCTTCCCCGCTCGCCGTTCCGCGTTCATCGTTCAGCGTGTACATGCTCGCTGCGGCCCGGGTACCCGCCTGGCGGGTGCGACGGCCTTTTTGAGCATCCCGCGTGGCGCAGGTTCTCATCTACGATCTCGATGCATGCGCCGATTGTGGCGAGCAAAACCTGTTTTCTCTGTAGCCTGCTAAGGGTGAGCGGCGAGGGGCAATAGGCAAGAAACTTTTTAGCGCCGCTTTCGTGACTTCCCGTTCGCCCCTCGCGCCTTGCCTCCTGCCTGGCGCCGATGTATCGGCGTCAAGGGCGAACGAGCGTCGGATTCCAGCGGAATGGAAAAACCCGCGGCGTGGGTGTGCCCCCCGCCCCCGTGCTTCACGGCGATGGCGCCCACGTCGGTCCCGTCTGCGCGTGATCGGAAACTGAAGTAGCGGCGGCCGTCCCGGTCGTGCCAGATGATGCAGAAGGGATGATTGGCCGACAGTCGCTCTCCGATCTGGCTCGTCAGCACCGCGCTCTGGACGGCCGGCACCCGTTCCCCTTCAAAATCCACCATCACGCGTTGAGCGATGAGCTTCTCCACCGTTTCGTTTTCGTATCGAAGAATGGCCCGGCCTTCCGCTTCCAATTGGGGCTGGCGCAGGCCGTTCCAAATCTTGAAGTCGAAAGGATAGGATGCCAAGGCCGCGCTGATCTCGCGACTGGCAGGCAGCTTCCACTGCCAGAGATCTTTATCCTGAACGTACTTGAGCAGCCAGGGCACCGGTTCGGTATGCGCCCATTCCCAGGCCATCACCGCCCCGGAGCGCGTTTGATCGAATTGCGCGTAGGGGAGCCCGGCCAGCGCTTTCTCCGCGGTAATGTGATGATCCAGCACCAGCAGGCTGGCGGATTGATCCGCCACGGTTTCCAACGTGGGGCGGGGATAGCTGAAGTCGACCATGACGATGTGTTGATTGGCGAGGTCCGGTGGGGGCGGCATCCCGTGCTTGACCGGAACAAACCGCGCCGAGCCATAACGCTGCCACAGGGCCCAGGCCGCGCCGAATCCATCCGCGCATTCCGCGTGATAGAGGACGACCCCCGGGGTTGTGGCCCCCTTTTGTTTTTTCCGGCCTCTCATCTTAATCATAGGCTGAGGCGCTAGGATATCACGAGTGGGTCCTGCGAGATATCCCCCAAACAGGCCGCTATCCGATCGGGGGGCGGCCCTGACGGCCTAACCCGTTGGAAACTAACGGAGGATGACGATTAGGAGCGGGCAGGGATGGGTGCGGTGGCATTGATCCGATCGATCAATTGGCGCAGCCGTCCGGCGCTTTTTCGGTTCGAATGGAAGACCAGTCTCGGCAGGTCGCGGGCGGCGGGCTCGTCAAATTCTTCCGGCAGGGGGCCCTGTTGAACGAACTGCCCGTCGATCAGCAGATCAGAAAACTGGTCGTTGATTGAAGCCAAATCGGCGTCGGACAGGCGATATTTCATCCGAATGACCATCTGGGGTTCGACATAGCGGATCGAATGGTAGTTGCGGAAGAAGCGATCGATCTCCTCGACCGCGGCCTCCGCGTTGTCGACGATCTGGAAGAGGCTCAGGTCTTCCGGGCTGATCAAGCCCCGGCTGAGCAGCTGTTCCTTGATGAAGTCGTTCCAATGCGACCAGTAGTCGCATCCGGGCGCCTGCAGGCAGAGAATGGGCTGCGGTTGGCTTTTCCCGGTTTGCACGAGCGTCAGGACCTCGAACCCCTCGTCATGGGTGCCGAATCCGCCGGGAAACAATGCCGCCGCGGCCGATTCCTTGACGAACATCAGCTTTCTCGTGAAGAAATACTTGAAGGTCACCAGCTTGGGGTCGTCGGCGATCACCTTATTCGGGCCTTGCTCGAAGGGCAGCATGATGTTGACGCCGAAGCTGTGCTCCCGGCCGGCGCCCTCCTGGGCGGCGCGCATAATGCCGTCAGCCCCGCCGGTAATGACCATATAGCCCCGTTCCACCAGCCGCTTCGAAAAGTCCGCTGCCAAGCGGTAGTTGGGGTCCTGCGGCTGCGTTCTGGCCGAGCCGAAGATGCTGACTTTGGGACGGTCTCGGTAGCCTTGAAAGATTTTAAAGGCGTGTCGCAGCTCTTTCATGGCCCTGTTCAGGATCTTTAGGTCCAGGGTGTCGATATTAGCGCTCTTCAGCCGCAGCACATTGACGAGGAGTTCTTTCAGCAGCATGGACTGCAGATTGTCCGCCGGTGCAGCCAGGAGGGCCTGCACTTGGGACAGGATCTGCTCGTTCGTGGGAATGGAACGTGGTGCGAGGGCTGAGGCTTTCACAAGGTCGAATTCCTGGACAATGTTGTGTCGGCTCATTCTCTAAAAATCTTAACAAGCGCCGGAGCGACCGGCAACCGGCGTCGGGGAGGCCGGAGGCTGGCAAAACTTCGCGTGGCTCAGTAGACTAGCCGCGAGGACATGAGGGGAAACGCGCCGTGAACGAGATCGACGCTGAATTTGAGGGCCGCGCCGGGGCGCTCCCATGGCTGGGGATCGGTTTGTCGGTCGATCTCTATAGCCCCAATCTGTTCAATCTCGTCGGGGCCTTGCGGGCCGTGGGGCGCTCGTTCGGGTATCTGGAGTTGTTCAAGGCGTCCGAGTCCGGGCTCCGCGAAGTCGGTCGCCGGTTGCCCGATGTTCCCTTCGCTTTTCACGGCGAGGGGCTCTGGCTCACCCAGCCGGACTTCCAAGGGACGCCTCAAGGGGAATGTGAGCTCGATGCGACCATCGCCCAGCTGAATGTCCTGGGCTGTCGATGGATCAACCATGAGTGCGCGAGCAAGCAGATCGGCGGCTATGCCTTCGGCACCTACTTGCCCCCGCTCTTTACCGATGCGGCGGCAGAGGTCGTCGCCGAGAATGCCCGCTACATTCAGATCCGCCTGGATCGGGGCTGCCTGTCGGCGGATGGCAGGGCGCCGTTTCTGCTCTTGGAAGTGCCGCCTTGGACCTACTTCGGCGCGGGCCATTTGGAGGTGCCGGCGTTTTTCACATTGATCACAGCGCAGGCTCCTTGCGGATTGGTCCTCGACCTGGGCCATCTCTGGACGGTGTATCGTTACTCCGGCGCCTGGCGGACGCAGTCGCTGCGTGATTTTGCCGCACGCTTCTTTGACGGCTTTCCGCTGGAACGTGTCGTCCAGATTCATGTCGCCGGGTTGGCTCTCCACGAGCAGCTCCCAGAGTCTCCGAATGAAACTTTCACGGAACTCCCCCTCTGGATCGATGCGCATGGGGCGCCGATTCCGGCGGTCCTGTTCGAGTTGCTCGCCCAGGCCTTGGCCACGGGGCGGATGACCCATCTCAAGGGGGTGGCGCTCGAGGTGGATACGAAATCCATTGATCTGATTGTCGAGGAGTTTGGCCGGTGTCATGACCGATTCGGCGAGTGGTCTCCCTCGCCGTCGGCGCCGCGGAGCACTGTGCGCGGGGAGGCTTCGGGTCAGCCTCTCCATCGAGAGCCTCGACCCTTTCTCTCAGAGACGGAGCGGGCCGTCGTGCGAGCCCACTATCGGAGTTATGCGGAGACGGCGATTGGTTCTGTCTCGACCGTGGCGCCGACGAACCTGCCGCAGGCCTCGATCGATCCGGCCATGCTGGCCTTGTACCGAGAGACCTATCTGCCGTATGAGATCCTCCGCTGGGGCGGCGACCTCCGCGCCATGTTCCCCGAGACCTGCGGCCTCCTGGATCGCGCCGAGGTCACACTCGATCGCTTCGTGGCCTATTGGTTTCGCGAACCCCGCGCCTCCGATGCGCCCTATGATTTCTTTTTGCTGAAGATCGACCGGTTTCTCGCCTTTGTCCGGGAAATCCTGCCCTGGGCCTCCGACGTCGCGTCGCAGGAGGCGGCGGATTTGCGCGTGGGCTATCAATTGGCCTGCGAGCAGGTGAGTAGTGATGAGTAACCAGTGACGAGTAACGAGTAGAGTCGGGGCGAGGATGGTACGGGACGACATCGAATCTTCAACGCGTCACGCGTCACGCGTCACGCATGACGGGGGATTCTGGCAGACGTTGCCGCGGCCCATCATCGGGCTCTCGCCGATGGATGGGGTGACCGACGCCGCCTTCCGGGGAATCGTGGCGGCTCAAGGTCCGCCGGATGTCACGATGACCGAATTCACGAGCGTCGTCGATCTCTGCCGGGGGCCGGAGCATCGGCTCAACTCGTTGCTCTATCACGAATGCGAGCGTCCCGTGGTGGCGCAACTCTATGGCAAGGATCCCGAGACCTTCTATCAGGCCGCCATGGTCGTCTGCGCCCTGGGATTCGACGGGTTGGACATCAACATGGGATGTCCGTCCCGAACCGTCGCGTCGTCCGGCTCCGGGGCGGGATTGATTCGCACGCCTGAGCTCGCCCGCGCCATTGTCCGGGCGACGCGCCAGGGGATCCTCGATTGGGCCGCCGGGCGCTCCTTGGCCGATGCGGGCATCAAACCGATGCGGCAGGAGCAGATCGCCTCCAGGAACATCCGACGCGGCGGGAGCGAGCACGGAGGCCGCCGCGCGATTCCGCTCTCGATCAAGACACGCATGGGGTATGACCGGGATGTGGTCGAAACCTGGATCGGTCTCCTGCTGGAGGAGGCGCCGGCGGCGATCACGCTGCACGGCCGGACCTTGGAGCAGATGTATCGCGGCGCCGCGGATTGGACGGCGATTGAGCGGGCGGCGCGGCTGGCGCAGGGCACGGGCACGCTCGTCTTGGGGAATGGAGATCTGGCGACGCCTGCCGATGTCGTACATCGGGTGACGGCGCACCGGGTGGATGGCGTCCTGGTTGGGCGAGGGGCCTTGGGGACGCCCTGGTTTTTCAAGGACAAGCAGGCGATGCGAGCGGCGGTGACGGGGCCTGCGCCCGCGCCCGCGCTGCCCGTCTTTCCGCAGGAGGAACGGTTCGCCGTCATGTTGGACCATGCCCGACTCTTCGAAGCCTGCTTCGGCGTGGATCGCTTTCCACATATTCGCAAACACCTGGGCTGGTACTGCAAGGGATTTCCGGGCGCCGCGGCGATGCGGGGGCGGATGGTCCAGGCGGCCAACGGCGACGATGTCGCCCGCATCGTGTCCGAACACCTGGCCGGCGCCCTGTCGATGGCCTCTCCGGCCGATGCGGTCGGCCAAGATCTTCCACTGGCCTGCGGCCTTTCTCCATCGTCCCGCTGATGCCGACGCTCGTTCTGGCCTCCACGTCCCCGCGACGGCGCGAGTTGTTGGCGCTGTTAGGGCTTTCCTTCGAGGTCGATGATCCGGGTTATGAGGAGGCCGCGATTCCCGGCGAAGCTCCGGTCTCGCTGGCGCGGGCCTTCGCCCTCGGCAAAGCGAAGGCCGCGGCGTGGAGGCAGCCGGCTGCGATCGTGGTCGGGAGCGATACGCTCATTGACGTCGACGGGGATGTGCTGGGGAAGCCGGTCGACGCGGTCGAGGCGCGCGCGATGCTCCGCCGGCTGCAGGGGCGGGCGCACCTGATCCATTCCGGCGTAGCGGTCGTGCAGTCGCCACGGCAGCTTGAAGAGGTGGGCGTCGAATCGGTGCGCGTCGAGATGCGCCTCCTTCGGGATGACGAGATCGACGCCTATGTGGCGACTGGAGAATGGCAGGCAAAGGCCGGCGCCTATTCGATCCAAGGCGCCGGCGGAGCGTTGATCGATCGGATCGTCGGCGACTTCCCTGCGGTGGTCGGTCTCCCCCTGCGCCTTACGGCGGAACTGCTCGGCCGGGCCGGGCTACACTCCGCCATCGAGATCGATGCGCTCTATCGGCGGAAGCCCTACCCGAATTGGGCCAAGTTTTCTTGAGCCTTCGGAGCGGGCGCGAGGCAGAAGCGAACCGATTGCTTTGCCCCAGGGGTTTCCGTACAATTGCCAACATTTTTCGGTCCGGGAGGTGGGCATGAAGACCTGGGGAGTTCGGTCGTGTGGGTGCGGGCGCCGTCGGTCGGTCGTTTCGGGGCTGTTGCTGGGGGGCGTCCTGTTCGTGGCCGGACCCGCGCCGGCCATCGATGTGAAGCTGACCACCGATGACGCCAAGAAAATCTTGGACGAGTCCCGCGCGGTGATGGAACATGCGGGGAAGGCCGCCAACTCGAAGGATGAACTGGACAAGGTCCGGAAGCAAGCCTCCGCGGCGGTGCTGGTCGGGGCCGATCCCGAGAAGGACCCCTGCGGAACCAGCGCGGTGTTCTTTACCAAGCGATTTCGCCTGGGCGAGTTCGGCCGGAAGGAAGCCATGGAATCCAAGGCCCAGGGCCGTGAGATTCGCATGCCCGAAGAGTTCGTCAAGAAACTCTTGGACATGCCGAATCTCGAGGTCGGTCTGCAATTCTGCGGCGATGACGAATACTTCGCCGAGGGCGCGCAGGTCGTGATCCAGCAGGGATCGAAAAACATCAAGGCCGTCGATACCGGCAAAGCCTCGAAGGGCCGGCCCGTCTCGAAGGACGGTCCGCCGTACCGGACGAATCTCTCCGCGCGCTTTGCCTACAGCAGCTTCGATCCGGCCGCCAAGTCCAAGGTGGTCATCACCTTGATGGACGGCAAAATGTTGGAGATCGATGCGGATTTGTCGAAGGTGAGATAGTGAAAGGTCCAGTCGCCGGGCGGATTGAGTCGATTCCTCGCTAGGGTTTCTGCTCGGCCAGGCGCAAGGAATAGAGATACTGGTAGAGCCCCCGCTGCTCCATCAGCTGCCGGTGCGTGCCTTCCTCCACGATCCTTCCCTTGTTCAGCACGAGAATGCGATCGGCGCCTTGAATCGTCGTCAGCCGATGGGCGACGACGA
>CAYZTJ010000162.1:0-6905 GCA_964481215.1 uncultured Nitrospira sp.
GTCGGCCCGAAGCTCTTGCCGTTGAGGTGCGTGGCCGGTACCAGGCCGGAGGGGACGATGATCCCCTTCGGGGTGTCATCGATGGGCACGTCGAGGGAGACCGGGGCACGGTCCGCTTCCAACTCATCATGTTGCCCGATCGGCTCGTGCGCCATGTGTTTGAGTCTATCGCGCCGATGGAGGTGATGGACTGCCACGTTCCGGTCGTCTCATGGCAGGGGCTGGTCCTGTTGAAACTGTATGGATGGGGACCTCAGGACCAGGTCGATGCCGAGCAGATTCTGAGAGTGCAACGCCCAACCGGAGACCAGCTACGCGTGCTCGCCCAGCAAGCCCAGCAGCTGGACCTTGCCGAAGAATGGGCCATCCTATCCAGGCGAATTGAATCGCTGTGACGGCGGCTCTGGGTGTGGGCGGAGCGTTGGGCAGCGCGGAGGAATGTGCCTATTTCGATGTGCCGTTCTTGAGGTTCTTGTAGGCCTTGTTGGCCGCGTCCTTCACGACCTGCCCCGCCTTCGAGAGTTCCTTCCCGGCTTCCACCGCAGTTTTATTAACGGTCTCCACCACTTGGGGGAGCGGTTTCGGCAAGTCTTTGGCGGAGCGCATCCCGTGCGCGCCGGTCGCGCTTTTTTTCTGCGACGATGGGGAAGCCTCCTCGGCGAGGCTGGGTGTCGTCGCCAGGAGTGACAAGGCGATGGCGAGCGACGAGCAGGCGAGTAGGCGCGAGAGTATCGGGCGATGCGTCATGGTGAAGCCTCCGGATCCGATGGGAAAATCCTAGCATGCATGCCGCGCGGAGGCGAACGGATTTCGTAATCGTCGCAGCTGGAATCAGTCCCAGTGGGGCTTACCTGAGGAGGGAATATCGGCGGATGTCCGGCTCGGCGGCCAGGAGCCCCGGTAGTCGTTGCAGCGCGTCCACAATGTGCGGAGTGGAAAAGTGGGCCTGCTCGGCTGGGGCCGTCGTCCACTCTTCGACAAAGGTAAAATCGGTCGGGTCCGAATGGTTGTGCAGCAACTGGTAGCTGAGATTGCCGGGCTCGCGACGGCTGGGTTCGACCACGCCAACGAGAATCGCTTTGACCTGCTCGATACAGTCGGGCTTGGCCGTCACGCGGGCCACCACGCGCAGGGTCTTGTTCTGCATCGGCTCGTTCGTCCTTTCGTCTGGGAGTGCCGTGGTGCCGGCTCGAAGGATTCGCGCCCCACCGATCGAGGGGCCGGTCCGGCGCCGCCAGTGTAACGCAAGCCGGACGCCGATGCATCCAGGCCTAGTGACCTTGGCCCGGCGCCGTGCGATAATCGCGGGTCGAAAGGGAGGGTCCCATGCCTACTCGTATCGCTGCGTCGCTGGCGCTGCTCATCTTCGTCGTGGCGTGGGGCTGCGCGGGACCCACCGTCCGAATGGATTTCGACCCGGCGGCGGATTTCTCCGCCTATAAGACCTACGCCTTCGCTGGGCTCACCGACCTGAATCATCACGGTGTGATGAACAACTCGCTGCTCCGGAAGCGGCTCGAACAGATGATGGGCGACCAGCTCACACTCAAAGGGTTGCGGCGCGTGGGGACGGAGGAACACCCCGATCTGCTGGTGCACTATTGGGTGGCCGTCAAAGAGAAGATGCGTGTCAGCGGGGCCGGCCCCTATTGGCGCGGGGGAATGGGCGGGGTCTCCACGTACAACTATCAGGAAGGGACCCTCATCATCGATTTGCTCACCCCGCGGCAGCAAGATCTGGTTTGGCGAGCCAGCATGGTCGGCATCCTGGCGGACTCAAAGGAAGACAATCATCAGATGATCAGCAAAGCCATGGCCGAAGCCTTCGCCAACTACCCGCCGCACAGCGGCAAGCCCTGACGGCACAATGGGCAAGCGCTGCCCTGTGCGTCCTCCTTCGTGCTAGCTGGTCAGCAGCCAGACCTGTTCTTTCGCCGGGCACTTGCCCTTCAATCCACCAGCCAGATCGGTACTCTCCAAGAGCGTGAGTCGATAGCTCTCGCCATAGTGGCCGTGAAGCTCGGTGCGATCGACGGAAAAGGGAGGACCCGCCAGCAGGGTTTGGTCGTACTCATAGCCAATGAGCAATTGGGGCGCATGGGCCGTGATGTCCGTGAGATGGGCCGCATACCGTCGGCGCATCTCGGCCGGCAGCGCGACCAACGCCGCCCGGTCGTACACGGCGTCGACCGGTCCAAGCATCTCGCGCGAGAGCTGGAAGATGTCGCCGACAAAGACGTCGAGGCGGTCTCCGCGATAGTGCCTGGTGCAACCGAGGTCTGCGACGCGGGGCTCGAAGCCCAACTCGGCGAACAGCTGTTGGACCGCGAGCTCGCTCAGTTCGGCGCCGGCGACCGCATGGCCGCGGGAGCGCAGCCAGCCGAGATCAAGCGATTTGCCGCACAAGGGGACGAACACCCGAGCGCCGTTCGCTAACGCGAGCGTCGGGAAGTGTCTGAGCAAGAGAGGATTGGCCGCGCGCTCGTGGAATGGGATCTCATTGGCGTGCCAGCGCTGATGCCAAAAGGCTGCATCCATATCCCACCAAATCCCACCAAGAAACGGCTTCCGACAAGCGTTTCGGCTGGCGCCTACGCCGACACCGTGACGCGCAAGAACGTCGCAGGAATGGACGTGGTGTCCGCGCGCGGGCTCGTGTTCTGGCTGTTGAACAGCACGTCCAGCTCCTTCTGCAACTCGCCGGCACGACCGTTCTTTTCCGCCGCGTCGAACGCGTTCATGGTGGGTCCGTAGTACTGTCTGAAGACGCTCAGCAGCGCCGAGGGGGCGCCGGGATAGTTGAAGCGAAACGTGTCCTTGATGAATGAGATCCGCTCTTTGGCGACACCCGCGGCCCCAAATCGCTCGATCACGTGGCTCTCGATCCCCCAGGTCATCGGACTCACGAAGCCGTCCGGCGGCGGAGGCGAGTAGGCGGAACTGATTTTCAGGATCTGTGCGACCAACGTCGGATCATTGGGAATCCAGTTTCCCATCACGATCCGCCCGCCGGGCTTGGTCACGCGGACCATCTCCTTCGCCACATCGAACGGCTTGGGCGCGAACATAGCGCCAAAAATGCTCACAACCAGGTCGAAGGTCTGATCCTTCAACTCTTGCAGATTCGCCGCATCGCCTTCCTGAAATCTGCAGTTCGTGAGGCCCTGCGCCTGCGCGCGCTTGTTCCCGGCTGCCACCAGGTTGCTCGCGATATCGACGCCCAACACGTCGGCGCCAAGTTTCGCCTCCGGTAGGGCCGTCGTGCCATCGCCGCACCCGAGATCCAAGACCCTCAGTCCCTTCGTAATCCCGAGGCTCCCGGCAAGCGCCGCACCGCTCTCTCGCATGCTCTCCGCGATGCGGGTAAAGTCGCCTTTTTCCCAAAGTGCTTTGTTCGGGTTCATCGGGGCATCTCCTCTCCGTCGATCGTGCAAGCTGCGTCGCCGGATATTGGGCGGACGACCAGCGCGCGACCACCGCTGTGCCGGGGAATCATATCGGAAGCGAGGGAGGAAATTCCATGTGTCGAGGTCGGCCCATCGCTGTGAGCGACAGGTAAGCCGTGAGGGGTGGAGCGGGCAGGGCAGAAACGGGCCGGAGGGCGTGGCGGCGGCTGGAGCCCTTCGACAAGCTCAGGCAGGGTATTGGATGGCAAGCGCGAACGGTCGATCCAGGTCCATCCAGACCGATCAGGTACTGGTCTTTGGCCCATGGCCCGATTGGTGGTGCCGTACGGCCGCAAGGCCCTTCCAATCTTCAAGGTCTTGATCCGGTTTCTCGCGGCGATACTTCGCGTAGAGCGCAATGCCGTCGGGATCTTCCAGAATGTCGACCTGCACGCCCTTGCGGCGGAGAAGGTCTTCATTGCCCGACGCATTGGTCACATCGCCCACGACGACCCGGTTGAACTGGCGCATGTAGATCAACGTCGCACAGACGTCACAGGGGCTCAACGTCGTAAAAATCGTCGTGCGACTGAAATCGCGGCGCCCGGCATCGCGGATGGCGGACGTTTCGCCATGGTTGTAGGGGTGGTTCTCCTGCACCAAGGTGTTATGCCCCTTGCCGAGAATCTGCCGGGTCTCGTTGCTGATCACCACGCCGCCGATGGGGCAGCCGCCTTCATCGTAGCCCTTCTTCGCCAACAGAACCGCGACTCGCATAAAGTCTTGGTCCGTCAGTTTCCTGAAGAATCCCTCCTCGACGATCTGCGGAAGGCTCCCCGTCGGAAGGTGGGCGATGACATTCAGCACTGCGTCGGTCACCGGTGCCTCTCGGGTGATAAAGGCGTTCATGCCGATTCCTCTCCTGGCGTGCACACATCAAGGACAAATTGCGCCCATTCTACTGTCTTGAGGTGAGTGGGTCTATGGCAGAGGGAAGGATCTCATTGAAAGGCGTGTACGGGGAGAGGGGCCGGAGAGCGTGGTGGCCGCTGGGGGAAAGGGAGTCTGATGCGGGGCGTCATCTCTTCCAAGGAAGACCCTCTTGCGCAGTCATACGCCATTGGCGTAGCATGCCGTACGCGGTTTGTTGAGACCCCGGTGTTTACCGCGTCGGTTCGGCGACATCTGGACGATGAGACATATCGGGCGGTGCAGTTGTCGCTGCTGCTTCGCCTGCGCAAGGCCCGGTCATTCCGGGTGGGGCGGGATTGAGAAAGCTCCGATGGGCTGCAGAGGGTCGAGGCAGCGAGGCGGCGTCCGCTTGATTTACCATTGGGAACCGGCGAGCCAGACATTCTACATGTTGTACCTCTACGCGAAGAACGAGCAAGGCGACGTGACGTCGGCACAACTCAAGATCTTGGCGAAACTCGTTCGGGAGGAGTTCACATGAAAGACGCGGCATTTCAGGAATTGCTGACCAGTATCAAGCAAGCGGGTCGGATTCGGCGGGGAAAACTCAGGCCGAGCCGAGTGACGACCTTTCGGCCGGCAGACGTCAAGAGCGTGAGGGAAAAGCTCAAGGCGTCACAAGCCGAATTCGCCCTCATGATCGGCGTCAGCGTGGCGACCCTGCGCAATTGGGAGCAGGGGCGGCGAACGCCCGATGGCCCGGCTTTGGCACTCCTGCGAGTGGCGGCGCGTAATCCGCGGGCAGTCGCCGAAGCGCTGCATCGTGAACCACGCAAAGGTGCAGCGTAGGGTAAATCGAACACGAGGGGAAATTTTCCAGACCGCCGCCCTTTGACGAGCTTGGTTTGACGAGCTCACCACAAGCGGCTCGGCAAAGCTCGCCGCAAGCAGGACAGGTATGGGGTGGCGAGACTGGCCTCCCCAGTCTCCGTGGCGAGTGACGAATGACGATTCACGAGTAACGCTTCAGAGGCGGCCGGCGGGCGTGGCGGCTTCAGCGATAGATTTCCTTGCGGTCGCCGATCTTGACGACGAGGACAATCAAGTCTTTGTCTTGGATCGTATAAATGATCCGGTAATCGCCCTCACGGATGTGATAGAGGTCATCCTCGCCGGCGAGTTTCTTGACGCCATGCGGACGAGGATCATGCTGCAAGGTCTTCATGCGTTTGACGAGGCGCTTCTGAATAGCGGGGGCGAAGGATCGGAGCTGACGCTCGGCAGGTGGGGCGAGGAGGATCGAATAGGCCATTGATGCCTAGAGGCCGAGATCTTTGAGAATTTTATCGAGTGGCGTTGCACCTTTCTTTTTGGTTTCAGCGAGAGCGGCGCGGGCATCCGCGAGATCGATCCGATCTTCCAATTCCTCCAAGAGTCGCAAGTCGTCGATCGGCACCACTGCGGCAATGTCCTTCCCCCTTCGGCGCACCACGACGCGTTCTTTGCCATAGGCGGCGCGGTTGATCGTATCCGCAAATCCTTGTCGTGCTTTACTGGCGGGAAGATGGGCCATCACGTCCTCCTTCTAACCGGTCTGACGTAACCATTGAACGAATTGTACAAATTGTACGGCACGGTGGTCAGAGGGTCAAGAGAGGAGAGCGATCAGTGAGAGTGGGGAAGAAGGGAGGGGATGTCATGAAAGGGAGGTGGAGCCGAGATCTCTGGGAACCGCGGCCGGCGGCCGTGGCGGCTGCGGGGGAAATGGTTCCTGACACCTTTTTCTTGCCCCACAGGAATAACGTGTTCGTCGGACAGGTTTGCACTTTCCTTTCCGCAAAATGCAGCGGGGTAAGTGGCTAGATAGTTCTTGATCCATGGTCGATGAGAGTTCGTGCCGTTCGGCTTTCTTGGGTAGGCTGGTTGAATCAACCTTTGCGTGCTAATAAGCGTAATACTCTGTCGGCCCGCACAAAAACCAGAACCTTAGCAGCCCTATCGTAGGCAACCTGGATTCCAAAGAGTTGAGTTTTTCCTGTGGACCAAATTTCCTCCTTGTTCGCAGTAGGAATGCTCCATGCGCCACATCCACTCATTCCATGAGGATCAAGCTGCTCCTCTTTGGCGTAATCGAAGTCGGTAGTGAAGTGAATGTTCGGATCTATTGATCTTGGGGCGAGTGATAAATCTTTGACGGTCTGCATTGTCACGTGTGGAAAAGCAGCCCAGCCGCGCCGCCCTGTTATTTGGTGCTCATAGTGTTTTGCCAACATTCCCGGAAAGCCATGAATTGTAATGGTCTCACCTACAGTAACCTGCGCCTCACCCTGAGAGGAAAGATCATGTAATGAAGTATGGGGAACGTGCGCGTTGAGATTCTCCACTTCTAGCGCTGCTATGTCGTCGTCGTTGTGGCTGAGGCGGTCAGTAATGTTGAAGGGAGTGGCAGACGAAAAAATGGCGTGGGAGTTCCTTTTGCTACGGCCTTCTCAAATTCCTTCTTCCCGGGCAGTAATTGGAGAGGAACATCAGCCTTGCCAAGGATCCTGATCTTCTGGTTATCAGGTTCGTTGGCTAAGACATGAGCGGCGGTCAAAACATACTGTT
>CAYZTJ010000163.1:0-6903 GCA_964481215.1 uncultured Nitrospira sp.
GGCTACTTGCGCTTGGACTTCGCGGCGTGCGCCTGATCGCGGCGGGCTTTCGCGAGGGCTTTCATGCGCTTGATGTTCTTGCGATGCTTCTTCCGGGTCTTCTTGTCTTTCAACCGTCCACGTGCCATATCGTCTGCCACTCCTTGGTTGACCAACTCGCCCCACGTCAGGCTGCGAGATATAGCACAACCCCCCGCCATTCGTCACCCGCCTCCGCATTCGTCCACGGGTGTGAACTCCTGGAGGAGAAGACGTGGCGGGTGTCTGCCGATTGCCTTGCGAGGCCCCTACCCGCGTGCTACGATACGCACCTTCCTCATGGCCGACGATCTCCCGACCATCGCATGACACCACGCCAGTTGGACAAAGCCTACGAGCCCCAGCTCGTCGAAGACCGCTGGTATCGCTACTGGGTTGAGAAGGGATTCTTCCACGCCGCGCCCGACAAGCCGGGCGCGCCCTACACCATCGTCATTCCTCCGCCCAACGTCACCGGCTCGCTGCACATCGGCCACGCGCTCAACAATTCCATCCAAGATATTCTGATCCGCTGGCGCCGCATGCAGGGACGCAATGCCCTCTGGGTGCCCGGCATGGACCATGCGGGCATCGCCACGCAAAACGTGGTGGAACGCCAACTCGCCGCGGACAATCTCTCGCGGGACGCGCTCGGACGCGAGAAGTTCATCGAACGCGTCTGGCAGTGGAAGGCCCAATCCGGCGGCACGATCGTGCAGCAGCTCAAGCGATTGGGCGCCTCTTGCGACTGGAGCCGAGAGCGCTTCACGATGGACGAAGGGCTCTCCACCGCCGTGCGCGAAGTCTTCGTCCGGCTCCATGAGGAGCGGCTCATCTATCGCGGCGAGCGGCTCATCAACTGGTGTCCGCGCTGCCTCACCGCCCTCTCCGACATCGAGGTGGAACACGAGGATGTGGCCGGCAAACTTTTTACGATCACCTATCCGCTGGCGGACGAATCGGGCGAGACGCTCACGGTTGCCACGACGCGGCCAGAGACGATGCTCGGCGACACGGCGGTGGCAGTCCACCCCGAGGACGAGCGCTTCAATCGCTTCATCGGCCGGCGCGTCCGGGTGCCGCTGACCAACCGGGAGATTCCCGTCGTGGGCGATCCGATTCTCGTCGACCGCGAATTCGGCACCGGCGCCGTGAAGATCACGCCGGCGCACGACTTCAACGACTTCGAAGCCGGGGAACGCCATCGCCTTCCCCGTGTGGCCATCTTCGACCATCAGGCCCGTCTGGAAGGCGGCAAGCTCGCCGCCGCCGGCGTCGAGGCCTCGGTCATCGAGACGCTGCGAGACCTGCCGGTGTCCAAGGCCCGACCGAAAGTTGAAGCGATGCTCGCGGAGCGCGGCGCCTTGGTGAAAGCCGAAGCGCACAAGATGGCCGTGGGCAAGTGCTACCGCTGCAAGACGGTGGTCGAGCCCTACCTCTCGCCGCAATGGTTCGTGAAGATCACGCCCTTGGCCGAGCCGGCGATCAAGGCGGTCGAGGACGGCCGCATCCGCATCATTCCCGAAGGCTGGGTGAACAACTACTTGGGCTGGATGCGGGACATCAAGGATTGGTGCATCTCGCGGCAAATTTGGTGGGGACATCAAGTCCCCGCCTGGTATTGCCTTCGCTGCCACAAGGGCCGTATCCAACCGGGGACCCGCGAAGGCGCCTGGGTCATCCCTGCCGACGCCCAGCCGATCGTCATGCGGGACGCGCCCCGAGCCTGCCCGACCTGCGGCGGCGCCGAGTTCATCCGCGACCCGGACGTGCTGGACACCTGGTTCTCGTCGGCGCTCTGGCCCTTTTCCACGCTTGGCTGGCCGCAGCAGACCGTCGACCTCAAGACCTTCTATCCGACCTCGACGCTCGTCACGGGGCTCGACATTCTCTTTTTCTGGGTGGCCCGCATGATCATGATGGGCCTCAAGTTCACCGGCGACGTGCCGTTCCGCGACGTCTACATTCACGCGCTGGTGCGCGACGCCGAAGGCCAGAAAATGAGCAAGTCCAAGGGGAACGTCATCGACCCCTTGCAGATCATGGGACGGTTCGGCACCGACGCCTTGCGCTTCACCCTGGCTTCCATGGCCTCGCCGGGCCGCGATATCAAGCTGGCGGAAGAGCGCATCGAGGGCTATCGCAACTTCGCCAACAAGATTTGGAACGCGGCGCGCTTCATGCTCATGAACCTCGAAGGATCAAGCGAGGCGGCGCCGCCGGCCCAACGATCGTTTCCGGATCGTTGGATTCTCCATCGGCTGAACCGCACGATCGAGTCGGTCACCCAGTCCCTGGAACAGTACCGCTTTGATCAGGCCGCGTCCGCCCTCTACCATTTCATGTGGCACGAGTACTGCGACTGGTATCTCGAACTGGTGAAGCCGGCGCTGCAAGACAAGGGATCATCGGCCGGGGCGCAGACCCGGCATACGCTGGTGGAAACCTTCGAGACCCTCCTGCGGCTCCTGCATCCCTTGATGCCGTTTATTACCGAGGAAATCTGGCAGTCCGTGCCGCATTCGGGCGAGAGCATCGTCACGCAACCATACCCGACGACAAACCCTGCCTGGGAATCCGGGGAGATGGACCAGGCCTTCGCGACCCTCTCGCAGTTTGTCTCGGTCACCCGGACCGGCCGAAGCCTGCTTAACTATCCGCCGGGCAAGGCCCTGACGCTCTACGGCGCCTCGCGGCAACCGGGGCAGACTCAGTGGTTGAACACGTTGCAGGGCTCGCTCGCGCATCTCAGCAAGGGAACCGTCACGCTCGCCGCGCCCGACCAATGGCCGGGCGATCGCTTGCTTCGACTCGTGGTCGAAGAACTGACGGTCGGCCTCTTGGTCGAAGGCGACGTGGACCTCCAGAAGGCCCGCGAGCGGATCGCCAAGCAGCAGGCCGAAGGCGCCAAGGAAGTGCAGCGCCTGTCCGGCAAGTTGGGGAGCGCCGATTTTACGGCCAAGGCCCCGCCGGAGGTCATCGCCGAGCACCAGGACCGGCTCCGCACGATGCGCGCCGAGCAAATTCTCTTGGCCAGCAGCGAAGAGCAGCTCCGAGCCATGATCGCCGGCACATCGTAGCCCCAAGGGACTTATCATGCCCGTCGCGGATGCGACGCTACGCCCTTTGATCCGGACGGCGCTGCAGGAAGACCAGGCCGGCCGTGACGTGACGACGGCGGCTCTCTTTCGAACCACGGTGCCCGCCCGTGCGGTGATTCGCGCCACACATCCTCTGACCCTCGCCGGCGTCCACGTCGCTCGCCTCGTCTTTGAGTTGGTTGACCGGAGATTGACCGTGCGACGCGCCGCCAAAGATGGGACGCGCCTGGCTGCGAACGCTGTCGCCATGGTGATCGAGGGCGACGGCCGTTCGCTCTTGCGGGGCGAGCGGGTCGCCCTGAACTTCTTGCAGCGCATGTCCGGGATCGCCACCCTCACCGCCCGCTACGTGTCGGCCGTCAAAGGCACCCCGGCTGAGATTCTCGATACCAGAAAAACCGCACCCGGGCTCCGCGCGCTCGAGAAATGGGCCGTCCGTTTGGGCGGCGGCGTGAATCACCGCGGATCGCTCGGGGATGCCGTGATGATCAAGGACAATCATCTGGCGTTGTTGCAGTCACAAGGACTCGACGCAGGCGCCGCTTGTCGCCTCGCCCGAGAGCGTGCCCGCCGCCGTCCGATCATTGTGGAAGCGGACTCGCTGGAGCAGGTCCGCGCCGCGCTCCCCGCCGAGCCGGACGTGATCCTCTTGGACAACATGTCGCCCCTGCTGGTCCGCCGGGCGGTGGCGCTCATACGGGGACGCGCGCTGGTCGAAGTGTCCGGCGGAATCACCTTGGCGAATGTCAGACAGATGGCCCTGGCCGGCGCCGACCGCATCTCCGTCGGCGCGCTCACCCATTCGGCCTCTGCGGCGGACCTGAGCATGGAGATCCAGCCGCTGCGCCGGCGGCGGCCTCGACGAGCAGGCTGACCGATGCCGACCGGCCTTCACGCTCCGTTCACCGTCGAGTCCATCCGCGCCGCGCTCACGACGCAATGGCTGGGTCGGACGCTCACGCTGTTGCCGGACGTCACCTCGACCAACGAGCTGGCGCTCGCGGCGGCGCAGTCGGGCTCGCCGGACGGCGCGGTCATCGTGGCGGATCGGCAGACGGCCGGCCGCGGGCGACTGGCCCGAGCCTGGGAATCGCCCGCCGCGCGCAATCTGTACGTCTCGATCCTCATCCGGCGCCTGCCGGGCGGCGATCGGCTCGGCTGGCTGCCGCTCCTCGCCGGTACGGCCGCCGCGGCGGCGATCCGAATCCTGACCCCGCTCTCCCCCTCGCTGAAGTGGCCCAACGATCTGCTCGTGAGGTCGAGAAAAGTCGGCGGCATCCTCTCTGAAAGCCAGGGGATCGGAACCGGCGATGCCTGCGCCGTGCTGGGCATCGGGCTCAACGTGAACTGGCTGCCGGAGGAGATGCCCCCTGAGCTCACACCGATCGCCACCAGCCTTGCGGCAGAGATGCGGACCCCGGTGGACCGCGCGCGTCTCCTGGCCAGACTGCTGATCGAGCTCGAACAACGGGTGGACCAGTGGCGTGCAGGCGATCTCGCGGGTCTGACGGAGGAATATCGAACGCACTGTGGTACGATCGGGCAACGAGTGCGAATCGATGTGGGAGGCGGCGGCCAATTGGAGGGCACCGTGACAGGCATTGAACCAGACGGCTCGCTCCGCCTCCATTCAGGCTCGGGCCCCTTTGCCCAGGATCGTCTCGTCCACACCGGCGACGTCACACACCTGCGTCCGGCCTAACTTGCCGGAGGGAACCTAGGCCCTATGCTGCTCGCCTGCGACATCGGCAATTCCACCATCACCGTCGGGCTCTTCGACGGGCAGGTCTTGATCGCCCATTGGCGGCTGTCCAGCGACGCCTCCAAGACCGAGGACGAGTATCGTGCCATCCTGCGCGACCTGCTCAGGGCCGAGGAGCTGTCCTGGGAGCACGTAACCGGCGGCATTCTCTGCAGCGTCGTGCCCCTGCTGACGCCCCGGCTTCAAGGGGTCATCGAGTCAGCCACCCATCGCGCGCCGATCCTCGTCTCGACCGCGCTCGACCTGGGACTGCGCCTCGATCACTACCCCCGCCCGGATGAAATCGGAACCGATCGGCTCGTGAACGCCTCCGCGGCATACGCCCGCTATGGACGGAGCGTGATCGTAGTCGACCTCGGAACCGCGACCACCTTCGACGTCGTCGGCCGGGACGGAGAATTTCTCGGCGGCGCGATCGCGCCCGGCCTCGGCATCGGCGCCGATGCCTTAACCGGGCGAACGGCGCAGCTCCCCCGCGTCGAGCTGCACCTGCCCAAATCCGCCATCGGGCACACAACGACGGCCAGCATGCAATCCGGGATCATGCTCGGATATGCCGGACTGATCGACGGCTTGGTGGACCGGATTCAGAGGGAGTTGCCCTCTCCCGCCACGGTCATTGGGACCGGCGGGCTCAGTCCGCTCATCGCCCCGGCCTGCCGCAGCATCGAGCACCAGCGCCCCCACCTCACCTTGGAAGGCCTGGCCCTGCTCTATGGGCGGTACCGATCCTAGGCATGGGCTTCTTGTGCTAAGGGATATCCCAAGCCCACAGAATTCTGTCGTTTTTCGTCGATTCAGCCATTGACTTCCCCCCCTGGGTGGATATCTCGGCCGGCTGGAAGGCTGTCACATGAAGAAAGAAAAAGAAAACGCGAGTCATTCCAACAGCTTAGATGATTCGTCGCAGAAGTCTGCCGAGGGTGGAACCGAGGCGGGTACGGAGGCCCAGACGGTAGCTCAACTCGATGAGCTGCAGAAGACTCTGGCGGCGAAGACGGACGAGGCGAAGGGGTTTCAGGAGAAGTACCTGAGGCTGGCCGCTGAATTTGAGAACTACAAGCGGCTCAGCCTGCGCGAACAGCGCGAGTCGTCGCTCTTCGCCAACGAGCGCATTCTCAAGGACTTGCTGCCGATCATCGACAACTTGGAGCGGGCCGTGCGAGCCTCGAAAGAAAATCCGGCGGGGAACGCCCTCCTCCAAGGCGTCGAATTGACGCTCAAGCAGTTTTCAGAAACGCTCACGAAGTTCGGCGTGACACCGGTGCCCAGCATCGGCGAACCCTTCGACCCGGCCTACCATCAAGCCGTCACCAAATTGGAGTCGGCCACGTCGCCGGAAAATACGGTCGTGGAGGAATATCAGAAAGGCTATCGGCTGCACGAACGGATTCTGCGGGCCGCCATGGTCGCCGTCGCCGCGCCGGGTTCCGGCGGAGGGGCGGCGGATGCGGTGGAGGGCGCGTAAGCGCGCCCCGGCACGCACTCAAATTCATGAGTCACGATTCACGGATTCAGCGTTAGCAGGAAGGAGCATACCCATGGGGAAAGTCATCGGCATCGACCTCGGCACAACCAATTCATGCGTGGCGATCATGAGCGGAGGCGATCCGGTCGTCATTGCCAATGCCGAGGGCAGCCGCACGACGCCGTCGGTCGTCGGCCTCACGGAGAAGGGCGAGCGCTTGGTCGGCCAGATCGCCAAACGCCAGGCCATCACGAATCCCGAGAATACGATTTTCTCGGTCAAACGGCTGATGGGCCGGAAGTTCGCCGCCCGGGAAGTCCAGGAAGCCAAGAAACGCCTGCCCTATCAGGTCGTCGAGGCCTCCAACAGCGACGCGCACGTGGAGATCCGCGGCAAGCGCTACAGCCCCCCGGAAGTGTCCGCCATGATCCTCCAGAAGATGCGGCAGACGGCGGAAGACTACCTCGGCGAGAAGGTCACGGAAGCCGTCGTCACGGTGCCGGCCTACTTCGACGACAGCCAGCGGCAGGCCACCAAGGACGCGGGCCAGATCG
>CAYZTJ010000164.1:0-6852 GCA_964481215.1 uncultured Nitrospira sp.
ACCCGTCCGTCCCGGCGAGTGGGGTGGGCCCCGCCTACTACAAGGGCCTGCTCGACGATGTCCGGCTCTACCGCCGGGCGCTGCCGGCCACGGAAGTGGCGGGCCATGCCGGCGTGCCACCCACGGCCACCTTAGCCTATGACGCGTTAAGCCGCCGCACGGCGATGACCTTGCCGAACGGAACGCAAACCACCTACACCTATGATCCCGCCTCGCAAGTGACGAACATCCTCCACCAGCTCACAGCCACGAGTACGCAGATTAACAAAGCCGACTATCTCTACAACGGCGTGGGGAATCGGACGAGTCTGACGGACCGAAGAGGACCCCAAGCGTTCGGCTATGATGCGCTGGATCGATTGACCTCAGCGAGCCATCCGCTGCTCGGCACGTCGCAGGCGTTCGCTTATGACGCCGTGGGGAATCGCACCACAGTCGGGAACGTGACCAACGCGGGCAACCAGCTCACGGCGGATTCCACGCATTCTTACCAGTATGACGACAACGGGAACTTGACCCGCAAGACGCTCTTGGCCACCGGCAATTACACCCAATACACCTACGATGCGGAGAACCGGCTGACGAAGGTGGAAGAGTTTGTCGCGGGGAATCCGACTGCAGCCTTCACGAGTACCTATCGCTACGATGGGCTCGGGCGCCGCATTGAGAAGGTGGCGAATGGGCAGACCAAGCGGTACATCTACGATGGCGAAGATATTCTGCTCGAATATGACGGCAGCAACGTGCTCCAAGCGCGGTATACGCACGGTCCTGGCATCGACGAGCCCATTGCAGTGACGAAAGGCGGCAGCACCTTCTTCTACCATCAGGATGGTCTAGGTTCGGTGACGGACTTGACCGACTCAACGGGCGCCACCACCAAGAGCTACAGTTACGACGCGTACGGGAACATTCTTGAATCCCCCGGCACTCTCGAGCAGCCGTATACGTACACCGGACGGGAGTTCGATAGTGAGAGTGGGCTCTATCATTACAGGGAAAGGTACTATGATCCTTCGATCGGAAGATTCATTCACGCTGATCCTCTTGGGATCTTAGCAGGAGTTAATCTGTACGCATATGTAAACAACCGCCCCACAGTTTTTACTGATCCGCTCGGTTTGATAGCTCCACCGTCTCCTCCAGGTGAAGATATCTGTGAAGATATTAGACTAATACGGAATATGGGTTGGTGGGACATAATCGACAATTTCTCAGAAGGAGGAAGATGGGACCCGAAAAGATTATCCAAGAAGTATGAGGCGTATGGGAACTGGCACTATGGTGTGCTAATGCGGGCACGAGGAACGTCTGCCGGACTAGCTCTGCGCGGTGCTGGAGCGTACCAACTTTTCGGCGATCTTTGGAAAGGTTATGGCTGGCACAATGGGGAAGGATGGCCGTGGGGCGAGTCTCCGTATGGAGATTATCAAGATGACCAACTTTGGATTCGTGAAGGCATGACAGATTTTGATGGAGGGTACCTTGTTCACCAATGTCCCAACGAATGTCCTTTGCCTAAGTAGGTCGCTTTGGCAACGCGGAGTACTTGCGCTTCTGCTTTGCTACATAGCGGCGTGTACAGGCGAGTACTCTCTGGACGGACTGGAAAATAGCTTTTCTGCTCGCCGACAGGCTTTGGATGAATTGAGAGTGCTCGCAACACAGACGGCCATGGTTACGAATATTAGAGGGTACAGTGTTGTAACAAAACAGTTCCTACTCGAAGGCGATAAGATTTCCTCCGTACCCGAAATGGTCGAGAAATTCGCATCGTTAAAGATTCAGATTTTGAGAATGACGGCATTGGCGCAAGAGCTTGATCTGAAGAATTTCTCTGCGAGCAAGGGAAATTCTATATATATTATGATGGCGACTGGAGGGGCCCTGGGCTCATCTTCGGGGTACATCTATGATGAGAGCAAACAACTACTCAAGCGAACCCAGAAACACAAACAGATTGCTGGGGAGCAGTATTGGTATGTATTCTTGTCATCGTAGTCTCTCAACGAAACAGTTACTGCCTAACCTATGACGCCCTCTCGCGGCGCACGAGTCTGACGTTGCCCAACGGGACGCAGACGACCTACACCTATGATGTGGCGAGCCAAGTGCAGAGCATCCTCCATCAGCTGACGGCCACCAGCACCCCGATCAACCAAGCGGCCTACACCTATAATGGCGTGCGACCTAGGAAAGGGGTCAGGTCTTGCAATCACACATCCGACCTGCTAGGGTCCCGTGTCATGGCCCGCCCGCTACGGATTGAATATCCCGGTGCCGTCTATCACGTCACGATAAAAGGGGTCGGGAGTCTTTTCTTGACAGGCGGCGCTGGGATGGGTAGAAGGGCGCATGCCCCGCCGCCCCCGTCTCGCTGCTGGTGAGATCGCCTATCATGTGTTGAACCGTCGGGTCGGCCGCTTGCCGTTGTTCGAGACGCCGGCGGACTACGCCGCGTTCGAAAAGATCTTGGCCGAGGCCGTGGCCGCGACCCGTGTGCGCATCCCCGCGTACTGCCTGATGCCGACTCATTGGCATCTGCTCCTGTGGCCACGACGCGATGGGGAACTCTCCGCGGTGCTGCGGTGGATCACGGTCACGCACACGCAACGCTGGCATGCCCATCACAAGACGGCGGGAACGGGGCCGGTGTATCAAGGCCGGTTCAAATCCTTTCCCGTGCAGACGGACGCGCATTTCCTCACGGTCGCCCGGTATGTGGAGCGCAATGCGTTGCGCGCAAAGTTGGTGCAGGGGGCCGAAGACTGGCAATGGGGGAGTCTGTGGCGGCGCACGCAGGGGGATGCGACGGCTGCTGCGTGGCTGAGCGATTGGCCGATGGACCGGCCATGGGATTGGGTGGCCCGGGTGAACCGTCCGCAAGGGGCGGCCGAGCTAGAGGCGATTCGAACGAGCGTACAACGGGGGCGGCCCTTTGGCGACGAGGGCTGGGTCCGGCGCATGGTCAAGCGGTTCGGGATGGATTCGACGCTCCGGCCCCGCGGCCGGCCGAAGGGCTCCTGAGAAAAGACTCCCGACCCCTTTTCTCCGACCCCTTTTCTCCGACGCGGTTCATCAGTAAGTCTAGATGACGTCGCGCAGCTCAGTGATTAGAGCCACACGTCTCATTGATACCTTTTAGTTGGAACCGGTTGTTTCGAGCCAACTAGCCGCCGCCGCGCTCCGCCCGGCACGATTATAAATTCGTACAGGCGGCATTCCAGTGCCCCGTTGAAGAGCGGAATGCGTTTGGACGGTGCCAGACCAATGAGCTTCGGCACATT
The DNA here is from genome assembly GCA_964481215.1 of uncultured Nitrospira sp. Classification (GTDB taxonomy): domain Bacteria; phylum Nitrospirota; class Nitrospiria; order Nitrospirales; family Nitrospiraceae; genus RSF151. Next base: position 3,288 of record CAYZTJ010000164.1, read on the forward strand.
GGCGTCGTGGGTGAGTATGTAGGCGCGCCAGCCGGCAAAGCGCTGCTTCAGCCAATCGCCGAGCCGGGGATAGAACGATTCCATCTCTTCCGGCTTGCTGAGACGGACGCCATAGGGTGGGTTGATCACCATCACGCCTTGGTCGGCCGGCGCTTCCAGATCCAGAATGTCGCTCTGCTTCAATCGGACGTCGATGGCGACTCCAGCACCTTGGAACGTCCGCTGTGCGATCTTCACCGTCGCCGGATCACGGTCGGACGCATAGATGGCGGCCGGTACCTTGGCCACTTGTTTGGCGCGGGCCGCTTCGCGGAGATGGCCCCAGCGCTGGGCGTCATGAATGAGCAACCGCTCGAACGCGAAGTGGCGTGAGATGCCCGGCGGAATCTGCCGCGCCATCAAGGCCGCTTCGAGTGGGATCGTCCCGCCGCCGCACATGGGATCGAGCAGCACGTCTTTGGCGGTCCAGCCGGCCAACTTCAGAATTCCCGCCGCGAGGTTTTCTCGCAGCGGCGCTTCGACCGAGGCCGTCCGGTGGCCGCGCTTGAAGAGCGGCTCGCCGGACGTATCCAGATAAAACGTGACGCTGCTCTGGTCGAGAAAGGCATCGAGCCTGATGTTCGGGCGTTCCGTATCGACGCTGGGTCGTCGCTGCTTGGAGGCGACGAATTTGTCGCAGACGGCGTCTTTGATCCGGAGCGTGATGAAATCCAGGCTAGGAAGGGGACAGCGGCGTGCGCTGACCTTGACCTTGATCGTCTGCGAAGGCGCGAACCAGTCGGGCCAGGGTATGACATAAGCGGCCTTGTAAACGTCGTCTTCGGTCTTGTAGTCACTCTTGCCGACTTCCCAGAGTACGCGGCTGGCGATGTGACTCTTCAGGTTAACCCAATACATGCTCGCCCAGGGCGCGGTGAACCCTACACCGCCGTCGGTTCTCGCGGTCATCGGCACACCGAGGTCGTGCAGTTCCTGTTCGAGGACGCCTTCCAGGCCGCGGGGGCAGGGTGCAAAGAACCGTCGTTTTGTGCTATCCATCCTTCTCCATCCACCTGCGAGAGCCGCCGTGAAATTCTGCAGCGCCTGTGGGGCCCCGGTCAGCCAGAAGATTCCGCCTGGCGACAACGTGCTGCGCTACGTCTGCGGGACCTGTCAGGCTATTCATTACCACAATCCGAAGATCGTCGCAGGTTGCATCCCCGAATGGGAGGATCGCATTCTCCTCTGCCGGCGCGCGATCGATCCGCGGCTGGGGCTTTGGACATTCCCGGCCGGCTTTATGGAAATCGGCGAGACGACGGAGGAGGCGGCGGCCCGGGAAACGAAGGAAGAGGCGCTCGCCGAGGTGGAGATCCTGTCCCTCTACGCCGTGTTGAGCATGCCGAACATCGGCCAGGTCTATATGGTCTTTCGCGGACGGATGCTGGAACCGAAATTCGGGGCCGGAACCGAGAGTCTGGAAGTGGAGCTGTTCCGGCGGGAGGACATACCCTGGAGCAAGATTGCTTTTCCCGTCGTGGCGGACGCGCTGCGCCGTTATGTCCGCGATGCCTCCACGGGAAAATTTCCTGTTCAGTTGGGCAACGTGCTCGAACGCTATTGAACCGCTACTGCAGGCGCGAGCGTGGCACAATCGCATGGATGTCGACCAGGTGTTCCACGCGGTCGATCGCGTAGAAAATCCGCCAGTCACCCACCGCATACTTGTGCAACTTCGGCAGATCCGGCGCGACCGGTTCGTGGCGCAAGTTATCCACGTTCGAGGCGATCCATTTGGTCTTCTCAAAGAGGCGCTGGTTCGTCGGCGCTTCGATGGCGGCGAGGTCGCCGACCACGGATGGATGAAAGGCGAGGCGATACCAGGGCATGACTACCAGCGGAGGCCGAGTTTGTCGGCCATGTCTTCACCGGAAATCCGTTCGCCGGTCGCGAGGGAATCTTTGAGGCGGGATCTCAGCGCGTCGCCTAGCTGTAGGCCTAGGTCGGGATCGCCGATCAGCTCGCGCAGGCGGTCGTCGACCATTCCGCGAACGAGTTCTTTGAATTGGTCTGGTGTGAGCGACGAGAGGTCCATAAGAGGAGGATACGGTTCAGGATGGAGCGAAAGCAACCGGTCCGATGAGATGACCGAAAGGCAGATCGATGACTGTAAGACGGAGGATCAGCTGAACTGGTTCGATTGGGGAATCTCGATGACGGCGGGAGGCTTGTTCTCGAGCTGCTGAACGATCCGGTTCAGGCGATCCTGCTCGGGCTTGGAGACGGTCAAGAACTCCATCCCGATCCCGGCTGAGCCGCACCAACGGATCGCCGCGTTTTCAATGGTGAGCGGGTTGGCTTCCCCGACGATATGGAGAATGATGCTGACTTGCATCCCGGTGAAGGGGCTGATGACGCTTTCGACGCGGCAGCCTCGGACCGAAATGTCGCGGACCGATCCTTTGAACCGAAACTTATCCTTCTGCACCAGCGTGCTGGGCATGGAGATCGGGAACCGTTTGCATTTGCGAGTGACCATGAATGTGTTCCGCTGAGCGGTCTTGGGGGTGTATACGAAGACCGCCTGTCGCGGCCCCGACTTCAGTACAGGCTAATCCGGGCAGGTCGATTTGTCAAAGAAATCGTGGCTTGACCATGGACGTTCATGAAAGAAAGGGAGGCCCATGACGTTACGAGACAAGGTGGCTGTGGTCACCGGCAGCAGCAGTGGAATCGGCAAGGCCGTCGCCAAGCGGTTTGCCGAAGAGGGCGCGAAGTTCGTCGTGGCGGCCTGGAGGTTGTCGCTGTGTGAGCAGACGGTGCGAGAGATCGTAGCACGGGGTGGGGAGGCTATGGCCATCAAGGCCGACGTGGCCAACGAGCAGGAGGTCGAGGCCCTGATAGGCGGCGCCGCGGCGCACTATGGCCGGATCGACATCCTGGTCAACAATGCGGGAGTCTTCGGAGGAAAGAAGCTGGCCGAGACTTCCACCGACGACTTCGACGCGGTGATGAATGTCAACCTTCGAGGCACGTTCTTCTGTTGCCGGGCCGGTTTCAATCAGATGAAGCGGCAAGGCGGCGGGGTCATCCTCAATATGTCGAGTGTCGCAGGCGTTCAGGCCTGGGCCGGGACCGGAACCTACAGCGCGTCGAAGCACGGCATCATGGCTCTGACCAAGTCGCTCGCCGACGAAGGGCGCGCGTTCAACATCAAGGCGAGCGCAATCTGCCCGGGAGCGGTGGCTGAGGATTTAGTCGATGCATCGCCGGAGGAAATTCTGCAGAGTGGAAAGATCAGCCCTTACGATGTCGCGGAGACGGCGGTGTATCTCGCAAAGCTCGGTCCCAATGCCGTTGTCCATCAGATCGTCGTGGATCGGCTGGGCGCGGACTGGTAGATCGATCGGCGCCGCGGGCTTTTCAGCGCCCCGTCACCAGCGCCGACCCCAGCGGCCATAGAACCGCGGCCCCCAGTAGGGGTGATAGTAGTACGGCGGTCCGTAAATCCAAGGCCGCCCGATGTACAGTCCCAACCCGATCGGTGGGTAGGCGTAGCTGTAGGCATAAGGCGTCGGCACGATGG
>CAYZTJ010000165.1:0-6719 GCA_964481215.1 uncultured Nitrospira sp.
GGATCGCAGGAGCATCACCAAGCCGGTGCAGACGGTCAGATTATTCAGCGCGTGGGCCAGGATGCCGGGCAGCAGGCTGCCGCTCTTTTCATAGGCCCAGGCCCAGAGCACCCCGCTCCAGAGTACGCTCAGAAAGCCGACAAGGCCATACCCGTGCGCGGCGGCAAATATGGTACTGCTGATGAGCGCGGCCGGCCAGAGCCCCACCCGTCGCCGCAACGTGGCGAACAGCAGCCCCCGGAAGGTGAATTCCTCCACCACCGGCGCCAGGACCACATATTCGAAGAGGCTGACCAGAAACATGGCCCCGCCGCCGTAGATCAAGTCGGGATCGAACCACTCGGTCCAATGGTTCCCGAGGCGCAGACGCTCCGCCACGTGCCCAAGCCCCCACTCGCCCAGCGAGATGGCCGCGAAGACGGCCGGCAGCAGGAGGAACAGGTTCGACCAGCCGCGCTCGACCGGTTGGAGCCCGAAGGCCTGCGCGGGACTCAGTCGCCAGGGACCCAATAGATAGCGCAGGGCCAGCACGACGAGCGGCACGGTGGCCATGGGAATCGCCAAGAGCCGGAGCACGAGACTCCGTGATTCGCCGAAGAGCAGCACGACGGTCAGCACGATCTCGATCGCCCCGCCGATGATCAGCACTTGGGCGCCAGGCCAGGCGGCCCATCGCGGAGGCACGGGCGCGTCGGCCACCCGCACGGCATCCAAATCGCGCCGATGGCGGATGATCCAGGCGAGCGCGGCCATTCCAACACCGACCAGCATCCACTCCACCGTGGCAAGCTGGAGCCCCTTGCGGAGCAGAGCCCCCTGCCGGCCGAAACTCTGCGCTTCGATGTGCGAGCGGAGCGGCTTGTCTCCGGCGCTGTCCGCCAGATTCAACATGACGTGATCATAAAACCAGCCGTGCGGGAGCGCGTCGGCCGCCTCGGCCTCGAGCAGCTTCACGGTATCCCGATCGGGCGTCACACCCAGGTAGGCGGCGCGGAGCAGGGCCGCATAATTGGGATAGGGGTCGCGGCGCGTCGCCCACTCGTCGGCCAACCGCGTGACCTCGTCGCGTTGCCCACCCTCAGCCAGCAGGATGGCCAGCTCCAACTCGCTCGCCGGCGACCCCGATTGCTCGACGAGCTCCCGATACCAGTCGACGCTTTGTTCGAGTTCGCGCGAGGAATCGCCGGTGGAGAGCTCGAAGAAGAAGCGCTCCCAGGGAGAGAGCCGGGTAAGGGCCCGTTCGAGATCCATCGTCCGCCCCACCAACAGGGCCAGCGCCCGCTCAGGCGCGGCCAGCCGTTCGAGCGGCGGGATGGCATGGTGAAGCCAGACGACGAAGCCAATGCCCGCCAAGAGGATGAGGGCGGACAAGAGGGTCAAGGGGGTGGAGAGCCTCAGATCGGCCGGAGGGCCGGGGAGCGGGGAAGCAGCCGAAACGGTCTGCGCTGGTAGTTGGAGTGCCAAGGGAACGACAGTGGTCCGGGAGTATAGCACGCAGGCTCAGAGACAGGCCAGTGGCGGGAAGGGACGGACTTCGCATATACTCTCCCGTCTTATGGCCTCCACCCTGCAACCGACCGCGCCCACGAGCCCGGCATCCTTTTCGGCTGCCACGCCGCCCACACGCCTCCTCATGGGACCTGGTCCCAGCCTCGTGCATCCTCGGGTGCTCCAGGCCATGGCCCGGCCGTTGGTCGGCCATCTCGACCCGGCGTTCTTGACGATCATGGATGAGGTGCAGGAGCTGCTTCGTCTGGTCTTTCGCACTCGGAATCGGTTCACGATCGCGGTGTCGGGCACGGGCTCCGCCGGCATGGAAGCGGCGTTGGTGAATCTGATCGAGCCGGGCGACAGGGTGATTGTGGGCGTCAACGGCGTCTTCGGCACGCGCATGGTCTCGATCATCGAGCGTTGCGGGGGACGGCCCGTTCCCGTGCACGCCCCCTGGGGACAGGTCATCGAGCCGGCAGCGATCGAGGCGGCCATCCGAGAAACCGGCACGGTCAAGGCCGTGGCCCTGGTCCATGCGGAAACGTCGACCGGCGCCTGGCAGCCGCTCGACGCCATCGGCCGCCTCTGCCGCTCGGCGGGCGCGCTGTTCATTGTCGATGCCGTCACGTCGCTCGGCGGCGTCCCGGTCGAAGTCGATGCCTGGGGCATCGATGCCTGCTACAGCGGCACACAGAAATGCCTGAGCTGCCCCCCCGGACTGGCCCCGCTCACCCTAAGCGAGCGCGCCTGCGCCGCCATGGCCGGCCGGAAGTCGCCGTGCCACAGCTGGTACCTCGACCTCGCCTTGGTGATGAACTACTGGGCCGAGTCGAAGCGGACCTATCACCATACCGCGCCCATCTCCATGATCTACGCGCTGCACGAGGCCCTGCGCTTGGTCATAGAAGAAGGATTGGAATCTCGCTTTGCACGGCACCGGCTGCACAGCCGCGCCCTGCTGGCCGGACTCGCGACGTTCGGCCTCACGCCGTTCCCTCAGGCCGGCCATCGACTGCCCACCCTGAATTGCGTGGCGGTCCCGGAAGGACTCGACGAAGCGTCTCTACGGACACGCTTGTTGACCGACTCTCACATTGAAATCGGCGGAGGCTTGGGCCCGCTGCAGGGCAAGGTCTGGCGCATCGGCCTGATGGGCGAGTCGGCGGCCCGGGCCAATGTCGAAGCCCTGTTGACCGCCTTGGAGTCACTGTGGCCGCGTCCCATCCCGGACCACCGTCCGGGCGACGCCCTCGCCGCGGCTCGGCAGGCCTACGACAGGCCACTGGAACATCGTCCATAGGATGCTTGCATGAATCGGACGTTACTCTGGGCCAACATCATCCTCTTCCTGATTCTGGTCGCCACGGCCGGGTTCTGGAGCTTTGCCTCGCTGGTGCGATCGCCATCGAAATCGGTGGCCATCCCGGCCGATCAAGTCGCCGACATGCTGCATGCCGTCATCGAAGCGCAGCGGACCGTGTATACGAAGAATGTGGTCGATCCACTTCAGGCCCAGGGGGTGGCGGAAGCGTCGGAGCATTGGAAGGAAGAAAAGGCCTTGCCCCTTCCTGCCCAGATGATTCTCGACGGGGGACGCCTCGTCGCCACGAAGGGCGTGAGCCTGAAATACCGCTTGGCGAGTGTGACCCCCATCTACGTGTGGAATGCGCCCCAGACCGACTTCGAGCGCAAGGGACTGGAAGCCGTGCAGAAGGAGCCGGACAAGCCGTTCACGGGGTTTGTTCAAGTCGGACAGGACCGCGTCTTTCAGGCCATCTATGCGGATAAGGCCGTGTCCGAAACCTGCGTCACCTGCCACAACCAACATCCCAACAGCTCGCGCCGCGATTTCAAGCTCAACGATGTGATGGGCGGCGTGGTCATCACGATCCCGATCAAGGACTGAGCCGACCGAGCACCTGGCCCATGGCACCCGCGCTGGCGATTACCCATACCCGCGTCATCGACGGCCGGGGCGGCTATCTGGAAAGCGCCACGGTCCTGGTTCGCCAGGGACGCGTCGCGGCGGTCGGTCCGGATCGCCGCGTAGCAGTTCCGCGAGGAGCCCGGCGCATCAACGCGCGCGGACTGACGGTGCTCCCGGGATTGATCGATTGCCACATCCATGTCTGTTTGGGCGCCGAGGCCGATGTGGACAAGACGCTGCGGGAGGAGTCCCCCGCGCGCACGCTCTTGAAAGCTGCCGCTTTCGCCCAACAGACTCTCGAAGCCGGATTCACGACCGTACGGGACTTGGGCTATCGCAACCACGACGTGTTCGAGCTGGTCCGCGCGATCGAATCCGGCCTGGTCCCCGGACCTCGGATCCTTGCCGCAGGACTCGCCATCTGCATGCCCGGCGGCCACGCCAGTTGGATCGGCCGGCAAGCCGAGGGCCCGGCGGACATCGTGGCAGCGGTCCGCGAACAACTGACGGCCGGCGCGAAGGTGGTGAAGTTCATCGCGTCAGGCGGGGTCCTCACGCCGGGCACCTCACCCGATCTGCCGCAACTGACGGTCGAAGAACTGTCGGCCGGCATGCGCGAAGCCCGCGAGGCCGGAAGAACCGTCGCCGCCCATGCCCATGCCGCCGCCGGGATGAAGAACGCGGCGCGGGCCGGCGCCCACTCCATCGAGCATGGCACCTTGATGGACGATGAAGCGGCGGCGCTGATGAAAGAGCGAGGCGTCTACATGGTGCCCACCCTATCGGCCCTCGCGACCACCGCCGAGGGCGGCACCGCCTGCGGGATCCCGGCCTCGGCTGTGGAAAAGGCCTCCGCCATGCGCATCCGTCATCAGGCGAGCTTCAAAAAGGCCATGGCGGTCGGGGTCCCCCTCGCTATGGGCACCGATGCCGGCACCCCCTTCAACTGTCACGGAGAAAACGCGCAGGAATTGGAACGGATGGTCGCGCTGGGCATGACGCCGATGGCCAGCCTCGTGACCGCCACGTCGGCGGCCGCGCGGTTACTGGGGCTGGATCAGGAGATCGGGACGATTGAAAAAGGCAAGGTCGCCGACCTCGTGCTGATCGACGGGAACCCACTCAAGAAGATTTCGATTCTCCGCGATCGCGACCGAATCGTGGGCGTCATGCAGGCGGGACGGTTTGTGAGCGGCAATCTTCGTGAGGCGTGAGGCGATAGGGGTAAGGCGGGAATCCCTGAAGCCCGGATCATCTTCAACCCATCCGACTCACTCTTACACCTTACACCTCACCCCTTACGCCTAACGTCTTTCATAGAACATCTCCAGCGTCGCGGCGAATCCCGTGAGGCGCCCGCGCTGGTAAGCCTCCCCCAACCTCTCCTTGAGCGCCTTGACCGCCTTCTCGTCGTCCTTCCGCGCCACCTTCTGCGACAGCATCATCTGCAAGGCCACCTCCAGGAGCCGCTTCTTTTTCATCTCCATCTCGGGCGAGATGACCTCGTGCAGCATCTCGCCGCCCCGCGTCGTGACGACATCCAGCTTGAAGCTGTCGTAGCCCTGCTGCGCCACCACCCGTTCGCGGATGAGGGCCAGCTCGGCCTTGATCCGCGTCACATCCTTTACGAGGACGGTCAAGACTTCCTTGCGGGCCTCGTCGAAGAGCTTCCGCTCCATCTCATCGAGCAACACGGCCGGATCGGGCGGCGCCTCTCGCTCGACCTCGTCGCCCCAGCGAAGCCGCTCGAACGTGCGGCGTTTGTCCGGATCGCCGATGACGTCGTAGGCTTCGTTCAGCTCGCGGATCTTGGCCTCGGCCTCGGCATCGCCCGGATTCCGATCCGGGTGATACTGCATCACGAGTTTGCGGTAGGCCTTCTTGATCTCCTCGTCGGAGGCGTCCCGCGTCACGCCCAAGGTGCGGTAGTAGTCGAGCCGTGCCATGGTCCGGGGAGACTACCGTAGGCGGCGTCACCGGCGCAACCGCGCTTGACAGCGCGCCCCAACACTCCTACGGTAGCCCCCGCATGGCCTCCCCACCTGACGCGTCCCGCGTGACTCCCTACCAATGGCTGGTGCTCTTCGTCGCCTGGCTGGGCTGGGTCTTCGATTCGATGGATGCCACGATCTACGCCATCGTGCTCCATCCCGCGCTCGAAGATCTGCTGGAGATCTCGGCGGCGAACGGGACTGCGGCTCACGAGCTGATCGGCTGGTACGGCGGGGTGATCTTTTCGATCTTCTTGATCGGCTGGGCGATCGGCGGCGTGACGTTCGGCATGCTGGCCGACCGCATCGGGCGATCGAAGACGCTGATCATCACGATCCTGATCTACGCGGTCTTTACCGGCATGGCGGCGCTCTCGGAGACCTGGTGGCACCTCGCCATCTACCGATTCCTCACGGCCCTGGGCATCGGGGGCGAGTGGGCCGCCGGCGCGGCGCTGGTCGCGGAAGTCTGGCCGGAGCGCCGCCGGGCGCAGGCCGCCGGCATGCTGCAATCCGCCTGGGCCGCCGGGTTTCTACTCGCCGCCACGCTCAACCTGTTCCTGAAAGACTTCGGCTGGCGCACACTCTTTCTGGTCGGCATCGCGCCGGCGGGTGTGGCGCTCCTGGTGCGGCTCTTTGTGAAGGAATCCGAGCGCTGGCTCTCCGTCCGATTGGAACAAGGCGGCGCCGGTGGAGCTCGGACGCCCAAGCTGAGCCTCCTCTTCACCGAAAAGCATCGCCGCCAGACATTGGTGGGATCGGCCTTGGCCTTCGTGGCGGTCTTCGGCCTGTGGGGCGCGACCAATTGGACGCCGACGCTGATTCGCGCACTGCCCGACATGCAGGGACTGGATCGGGCCAAAGCCGCGGAGTCCGTCAGCTTCGCCATCATGGCGCTCAATCTGGGCGCCATCTTCGGCTATCTGAGCTTCGGACCGCTGGCGGATCGATTCGGCCGGCGCCCGATCTTCGCCATGATGTGCCTCGGCAGCTTGATCATGGTGCCGGTGACCTTCCTGACGCCCCAAAGCTACGGCCACGTGCTGCTCCTCTTGCCCCTGTTGGGTTTCTTCAACAACGGCATCTTCAGCGGATTCCCCATCTACCTGCCGGAACTCTACCCGACTCGCATTCGCGCCACCGGCGCCGGATTCTGTTTCAACGCGGGGCGTGTGCTGGCCTCCGCCGGACCGTTCCTCACGGGCTGGCTCGTGATCACGCTCGGCAGCTTCGGCCGCGCCGCCAGCGCCGTGGCGCTCATCTATTTGCTCGGCATCGCCGTTCTGCCCTTTGCCCCGGAAACCAAAGGC
>CAYZTJ010000166.1:0-6709 GCA_964481215.1 uncultured Nitrospira sp.
GTCAGACGGACGGTCGCGTAGGAGCCGGGCCAGAGCGCCCGGTCCTCGTTCTCGATGACGAATTCGCTGATCGCGGTGCGCGTGTCGGGATCGAACCCGCGGGCGACGGCCAGGAACGTGGCGGTGAAGTGGCGTTTGGGAAGCTGCGGCACCGTGACATCCGCCGTCAGACCGGGCTGCAGAAACGCCCCGAAGGCCTCCGGCACGTTGACGAACAGACGCATCCGGCTCACGTCCGCCACGGTGAACAGGTTGGTCGCCTGGTCCCGGGTGCTGAGCGTGCCTTCTTTGTTGACGTACTCGCCGACATTGATATTGCGCTGCGTCACCACGCCGTCGTAGGGCGCGACAATGGTCTTGAATTGAATCAAGGCTTCGAAGTTCTTGACGCGCTGCACCGCGGCCTTGACCACCGCGGCTTGCGTCCGCATGTTCTGCTCCTGCACGGTGATCGATTGCTCCGAGACCGCGTGCGATTGGCGCATCGCCGCCCAGCGTTTCGCGGTGACCTCGGCGAGCGTATACTTGGCGCGCTCCGCTTCCAAATCCGCCTTCGCCTGCTCGTATTGCGCGTCGAGCGCCGGCGCGTTGATTTCCGCGAGCCGATCGCCGGTCTTCACCTCGGCGCCATAGTCCTTGTGCCACATCTTCACGTAGCCGGACACCTGCGCGTAGATCGGCGCCGAAAACCAGGCCGCGATATTGCCGGGCAGCGTGATGGTTTCGGTCGTCGCGGACGGCTTCGGCGTGGCGACCGCGACGGTGGGGACGGCGCTTGCGAGCGTCTCGTCGCGCAGGGCGGCCGCGTCGAGTTTGCTCCCGTAGGTCCGGTAACCGAGGTACAGGGCGAAGAGCAGCACCACCGAGAGCGTCGTGCCGCTGATTCGAAGGGAGCGGAGCATCAGACAGGCTCCTCGTGGCGGGTTGGTCGCCTGCCGTAGATGATGGCATACACGCAGGGCACGAACAACAGCGTAAAGATCGTCGCCACCGTCAGGCCGCCGATGACGGCGCGGCCCAGCGGGGCGTTCGGCGAATTCCCGAGCGACATGGGCACCATCCCGATGATCATCGCCGAGGCGGTCATCAGGACCGGACGGATGCGCGCCTTCCCCGCTTCGAGCGCGGCTAACAACGCGTCGCCGTGGACCTCGAACCGCTCTCGGGCATAGGAGACCATCAGGATGGAATTGGCGGTCGCCGTGCCCATCGTCATGATGGCGCCCGTCAAGGCCGGGACGGAGATGTTGGTGTGCGTGAGAAACAACGACCAGGCGATGCCTGCCAGGGCGCCGGGCAAGGCGGTGATGATGATGAACGGGTCGAGCCAGGATTGGAAGTTCACGACAATGAGGAGATAGACCAACACGATCGCCAAGGCGAGGCCGCCCAACAACTCGACGTACGCATCGTGCATGGTCTCGGCCTGCCCGTGAATCTCCAGCGCGGCGCCCCGGGGCAGGTCGGTCTGCAGGCTTTTGGCCGCCGACTTCACCTCCTCCAGCACCCCGCCCAGATCGCGCCCTTCAGCGGACACATAAATGTCGAACAGCGGCATGATATCCGCATGCGTCACCACGCCCGGCGTGCCGATCGCCGAGAGCGAGGTGACGTTGCCGAGAAGTTGCGGCTTCGTCTCAGAGACGCCCAAGTCCCCGCGGTCGACCGGAACCGTCTGCAGGTCTTGGATCCCCGTCAACTGCGCCTGTGGCGTGTAGACATTGACCTGATAGGTCATGCCGGTCTTGTGATCGAGCCAATATTGCTGGTCCACCTGCTGGCTGCCGGACATGGTGAGCAGGAGATTGTCGGCGATGTCCTTCTCGGACAGATTGATCCCGAGGCCGAAGCTGCGGTTCCCCTCGACGAACAGCGTCGGCGTCCGCATGGTCTGCTGGATCGCCACGTCGCTCGCCCCGCTGATCGTGCGGAACCGGCCCGCCAGTTTCCGCGCGAGTTCATAGTTGCCGACCATGTCCATCCCGTTGATTTGCACGTCGATGGGCGAGGGCGAGCCGAAATTGAGAATCTTCGCGGTCAGGTCGGCCGGCTGAAACGTGAACTCGGTTCCCGGATAGCGTTCGCGCAAGCCCTTGCGGAGGATGCGCCGGTAGTCCCACACCGGCGACTTCTCGTCCTTCAAATCGATGGTGAGATCGCAATCCTGCGATCCGATCGAGGGAGTCGGAATGAAGGCCAGATTATGCGGCCCGACCGGCAGCCCGCAGTTGCTCACGATGCCCTCGACGCGTCCGGGCAGCATCCGGTCGATGTCTCTCGCGACGAGAGACGCGATACGGCCGGCCACTTCGATCCGCGTCCCGATCGGCGCCCGCAGATGCATCTGCATCGTCCCCGACTTGGTTTCGGGGAAGAATTCGCGGCCGTTGAAGTACAAGAGGCTCAGGGACGCAAGGGCCACCGCCAAGGTGATCCCGACGAACGCGCCACGCCGGGCGATGGCCCGTTCGAGCCGGGCATGGTAGCCCTCGCGGAATCGGTCGAAGCCGCGTTCGAATCCCTGCTGGAAACGGGCAAAGAATCCGGTCGCCTCCTTCTCCGTCGCGCCACGTCCTCCCGCCCCATGGTGTGCTCCCAGAATGTACTTGGCCATGGTCGGCACCAAAGTGCGGGACAGGATGAAGGACGCGAGCATGGCGAAAATGATGGCTTCCGCCATCGGCATGAAAAGCCAGCCGGACACGCCGGACAGTTGGAACAGCGGAAACCAGACGATGGCGATACAGAGCGTGGCGACGAACGTGGGGATCACGATCTGATTCGCGGCGTCGACGATCGCCGTCTCCAGCGGCTTGCCCATGGCCAGGTGGGTGTCGATGTTCTCGATCATCACGGTCGCGTCATCCACCAGAATGCCGACTGCCAGGGCCAGTCCGCCCAGGGTCATGAGATTCATCGACTCGCCGATGGCATGCAGGCCGATGATGGAGGTGAGGATCGAGAGCGGGATCGATGTCGCGACGATGACCGTGGCCCGCCAGGAGCCGAGGAGCAGCAGTACGATGAGGCCGGTCAGGGCGGCGGCGGTCACCATCTCCTGCACGACATCCAGGATCGACTCTTTCACGAAGACCGAGGCGTCGTTCAGGATCTTGACCTTCACGCCGGGCGGGACGACCTGCTCGATCCGCGGGAGCGCGTTCTTGATCCCGTCCACCACATCCAGAGTCGAGGCTTCGCCGCTCTTCATGACGACGATCATGACGGCCTGTTTGCCGTCGACCAGCACGGCGTTCGTTTGGGGCGGACCGGCCAAGCGCACGTCGGCGACGTCGCGCATATAAATATAGGCGTTGTCCTCCCGCTTGATGGGGATATTGTTGAAGTCCTCGACCTGCAGCGGCGTCGCGTTGGTCTGCACCATCCAATCGGTGGCGTTGATCTTTTGGTCCCCCGCGGGCAGCACGATGTTCTGCCGGCCGAAGGCCTTGTGAACGTCCACGGCGGTCAAATGCCGCGCGAGCAGCTTCTGCTGATCCAAGGAGACCAGGAGCATGACCGGCTGCCCGCCGTACGGCGCCGGCAAGATCGCCCCTGGGATCGTCACCAGCAAGGGACGAATTTGCGTGACGGACAGGTTGTAGAGCTCCGCCGGGGTCATCGTCTCGGAGGTGACTTGCAGCATGGCCACCGGCACCGAGGAAGCCTCCAACCGCATGACCATGGGAGGCGAAATATCCGGCGGCAGCGCCTTGACCACGGTCTGCGAAATCGCCGTAATCTCGGCTTCGGCGCCGGCCAGGTCGACGCCCGACTGAAGAAAGATCTTGATGATGCTGCTGCCGTAGTAGGAATGGCTCTCGATGCGCTTGATGCCCTCGACCGACGAGGTCAAGGCGCGCTCATAGAAGAAGGTGATCCGCCCGGACACGTCGCTCGGCAGCAGGCCGCCGTACGACCAGACCACGGCGACGACGGGGATCTTGATGTTCGGAAAGACGTCGGTCGGCGAGTTGAACACCGACATCGTCCCGAACAAGAGGATGAGGATCGCAAGGACGACGAAAGTGTAGGGTCGTCGCAGGGCGATGAGAACGACTTGGTTCATCGGCGATCTCCGCCTTGGCGAATCGCAACGCCCACGGCGGTCAGCTCTCGGCCATCAGCGAAACAAGCTTCCCGCACTCCGCATTGAACGGCTAGTTCCGGGTTCCCATCCGCCCCAGAAACATCCGCTGCCTTCGCGACGATCCATGCAGCGCGGCAAACAGGTGCCCACGGAAGAACATCATGCCGATGGCCAAGGGCGGCGTCAGCACCCACACCAGAATCGAGGCGCTCTGCGGCGACACCCCCAGATAGCCCAGCCAGGCCGTCAGCAGCGTGAACGGAAAGACGAGCAACTGGAAAAAGTCGAGTCCGGCGCCGCGGCCCATGCGCCCCGTGAGGGCCACAAAGAAGGACAGGCCCAAGGGGGCGAGCACGATGGCCAGAGGCAGAAACCACTCGATCCAATTGTCGATGACGAATTCATAACTCTCGCGAAAGACGTCCAGGGGTGAGCCATGCCGCACCTGATAGATCACCTCCGGCGTCGGATTGAGCAAGATGAACAGCAGGAAGAAGATGGCCGCGCCGAAGAAGGCGCCGTTGGGATTGGCCGCCATTCCCTTTTCCAAAACCATGAGCGGGATCCAGAGCACAAAGCCCACGCCCATCACGTCCCAGAAGTGCTGCCCGACGCTCTCCCAGACGTCCTGCAAGCGCATCTGCCGCGGCGTCATCACCGCGTCGCTAATCAAGGCCAGCGTCGCGCCGATTAGCAGCGCATTGACGGCGCCGAGAATGAACCCGCCGACGAGCCCCAGCGGCGCCGCCAGCGAGGTGGCGAACACCATGCCTACCCCGAAGAGCACCACTCCGACGATCACGATCCATCCTCGCAGAAAGGACTGACCGGTCTTCCGGAGCGCGTCCCGATAGAGCCGAATCGTTTCCGCCAGCATGCTCATGTACGCGCCGGATTCATGCGTCGAGCGGCGGCCCGGAGCAACACACGGCCGGGCCCATAGCGGCCCAACCACATCAGGCCGCGGGCTCGCCAACCGGTCGGCGCCACCACCCGGCCGCGTTGCAGCGCGCGCAGCGACGCGGCGACCACCTGCTGGGCCGTCTGCGCGCCCAGTCCGTGTGTCGGCCTGAACCCGGCGGTGGCATGGAAGTCCGTGTCTGTGGTCGCCGGACAGCAAGCCTGCACCAGGACGCCTGACGGCCGCACTTCCTCGGCGACGGCTTCGGACAAACGGATCACGTAGGCCTTCGTGGCCGCATACTCGGCGCAATAGGGCAAGCTATAGGCGCCGGCCACCGAGGACACATTGATGATCGCGCCGCTGCGCCGTTCCACCATGCCCGGCAAGAACAGCCTCATGCTTTCCGTCACGGCGGTCACATGGACCTGCAGCATCGCCTGCATACGCGGCAGAGGCATGTCCGCCATTGCCCCAAACAAGCCAAACCCCGCGTTGTTGATCAAGAGATCGACCGCCGGGCGTCGGTCCCGCGCCATCGCGTAGAGCCGATGCGCCGCGCCGGGTTGGGCCAAGTCCAGCGTTTCGAGAAAAACCTCGCCGCCCCGACGCGGCAGCCGAGAGGCCACCGACTCGAGGCTGGCCCGATCCCTGCCGATGAGCAGAAGATCGTAGCCCCGGTCGGCCAAGGCTTCGGCATAGGCGGCCCCGATCCCGCGCGAAGCCCCGGTGATCACGGCAAAAGCATGGGATGGACGCGATTCGCTCATGACGGTCAGCCGGTGAGGACAATAGACCGCCATCGCCCAAGGGGTCAAGGTGTCGACTTTGTGGGATGCCCTCGACGCACGCTGGGGATCGCGATACAGTGGTCCTATCGATTTCCAGCGGCGCCGTTGACCCGGCCCGACTCGTGCTTATCTGGGTCTTCATGTCGCGCTAACCGAACCGCTTGAGACCCGAAGGAGCCCCGCTTTCTATGGATATCAATCGCATGACGGTGAAGCTACAGGAGGCGCTGTCGGCCGCCTCCGGCTTGGCGGCCCGCCGAGGCCACCAGGGGATCGACGTCGAGCATCTGCTCTCGAGCCTCCTGGAGCAGCAGGATGGGATCACCATCCCTCTGCTGGAAGCCGCCAAGGTCTCGCCTCAAGCCGTGCGACAGGCGGCCGACCAAGCCCTGGGGAAGCTGCCCCAGGTCAGCGGGCCCGGCGCCGCGCCCGGTCAGATCCATATCACCCCGCGGCTCTCGCAGGTCATCACCAAAGCCGAAGACGAGATGAAAGCGCTGAAGGATGAGTTCGTCAGCGTGGAGCACGTTCTCCTGGCCATGGTGGACGAAGGCGGGGTCTTTCGCCGCCTCGGGCTGACGCGGGACAAGATCCTCGGCGCGCTGCAGTCCGTCCGAGGGTCCCAGCGCGTCACCTCGCAAGACCCTGAAGGCACCTATCAATCCCTGGAGAAATACGGCCGCGACCTCACGAAGCTGGCGGGCCAGGGCAAGCTCGACCCGGTCATCGGACGCGACGAAGAAATACGCCGCGTCGTCCAGATCCTCTCGCGCCGAACCAAGAACAATCCCGTGCTGATCGGCGAGCCGGGGGTCGGCAAGACCGCGATCGTGGAGGGGCTCGCGCAGCGGATCGTCAAAGGCGACGTCCCGGACAGCCTCAAGAAGAAGCGGCTCGTCGTGCTGGACATGGGCGCCTTGATCGCGG
>CAYZTJ010000167.1:0-6707 GCA_964481215.1 uncultured Nitrospira sp.
ACTTCGTGGAACTGCATACGGGGCGGTACGCCAACGCCAAGAAAGCCAAGGAAGCAGACGCCGAAATTGAAGCCATCACGCAAGCCGCAAAACTCGCGTACAAACTGGGTCTCGGCGTCAACGCCGGCCACGGCTTGAACTACCAGAACGTGAAGCGCGTCACGCACGTTCCGGAGATCGTCGAGTACAACATCGGCCACAGCATCATCTCGCGAGCCGTGTTGGTCGGCCTCGATCAGGCCGTCAAAGAAATGAAAGCGCTCTTGGGCTGAGGCAATCGCCGCGGGCCGGTGGGTTGCTCAGCAGACCGGGCCCGGGGTCGAAACCTCATCGTGTGGACATGAAGATTGTCACGGCCGCACAAATGCAGGCACTCGACCGGCGCACGATCGATGAAGCCGGCGTGCCCGGCACGATCTTGATGGAGCGGGCCGGCCAGGGCGTCCTTTCGGCCGTGGAACAGCGGTTCGGCTCTCAGCGCGGTCGTTCCGTCACCATCGTTTGTGGAAAGGGCAACAACGGGGGCGACGGATTCGTCGTGGCTCGATTGCTTCGCAAACGAGGGGCGAAGGTCCGCGTCGTCCATCTGGCTTCTTTGAAGGACCTCACAAAGGACGCGGCGGCCATGTATCGCCGGCTCGTTACCCTGGCCGGCAAGACGGCAGTCCACCTCTTCGCATCGCCGGATCAACTTCGCGGCCTTCTTACCGCGAGCGACCTGGTCATCGACGGGTTGCTGGGGACTGGTCTTTCATCCGAAGTGACCGGCCCCTATCGAACTGTCATCGACCTCGTGAATCAGAGCGGCAAGCCGATCGTCGCCGTGGACATCCCGTCCGGCCTCCACGCGGACAATGGAGCCGTCATGGGTGCAGCCGTTCGGGCGTCACTCACCGTCACGTTCGGGCTTCCCAAACTGGGACTCTATACGGGAGCGGGAATCGACCATGCGGGCGTTGTCACGATCGTCGATATCGGAATGCCGCCTTCCTATACCGAGACCATCGACAGCCGTCATGTCCTTCTGACCCCCGCATCGGTGCGGCAGGCCATCCCGGCCCGTCCGCTCTCCTCGCACAAAGGCACGTTCGGCCATGCGGGTATCGTGGCCGGTTCCATCGGAAAGACCGGTGCTGCCGCTCTTTCCGCGCTTGCGGCGCTGCGCGTCGGAGCCGGTCTTGTTACGGTGGCCACTCCGAGAGGCGCGAACGACGCGCTCGAGGCCAAGTTGCTCGAGGCGATGACGCTGCCTCTTCCGGATACCGAGGCCGGCACCATGGCCCGTGCGGCTCTCGATCCCCTCCTCTCGTTCATGCGAACCAGAACGGCTATCGCAGTCGGCCCAGGGCTCTCCACCCATCCGGAGACCGTGGAACTCGTGCAAGCTCTGCTTCCCCATGTTGACCGCCCCTCTGTGCTCGACGCCGATGCGCTCAATGCGGTGGCCAGCCGCCCGTCGCTCCTGTCGAGTTGCAAAACGCCGCCGGTCATCACGCCGCACCCGGGAGAAATGGCCAGGCTCAACGGCGGCACCTCCGTGCAGTCGATCAACGGGGATCGCATCGAAACGGCACGCCGGTTCTCGCTGGAGCACCACTGTGTCGTCGTACTCAAGGGAGCCAGAACCGTGATTGCCAGACCGGATGGGCTGGTCGCGGTCAATGCGACCGGTAACCCTGGAATGGCGACGGCCGGGACCGGCGACGTCCTGACCGGCATGGTGGTCGGCCTGCTGGCCCAAGGAATTCCGTCCTGGGATGCCGCCTGCGCCGCGGTCTTTCTTCACGGCCTGGCCGGCGACCTGGCGGCCCAGCAACTCGGACAGGCTGCATTGCTGGCCCGTGATGTCATTGCTCACATTTCCGATGCCTTCCAAACCGTCAGGGCATAAACGCACCGGCCCCCCTGTATCGCCCGTCGGCCGACGAAATGACAGCCGGGAATGGACGGTCATTACCGAATCGTCACGGGAAACGGACCGGATGGGGCAAGCCATCGGCAGGGCGCTGGCCGGCGGAGAGACCCTCGCACTCTCCGGCCAGCTTGGAGCAGGAAAGACCGCGCTCGTCCGAGGGATCGCCCAAGGATTAGGCGCCGACCCCGCGGACGTCAGCAGTCCCACCTTCGTGCTGATCCACGAGTACCGAGGGAGATTGCCATTGGCGCATGTGGATCTCTACCGTCTGAACAATCTCCGAGAACTGGAGTCCACGGGGCTGGCCGAGTACTTCGCCGGACCGACCGTCATGGCCATCGAGTGGGCAGAGCGCGGCCTCGGCTGGCTGCCCGAAGACCGCCTGGAAATTCAGTTGCGCCATCGTACCGTTGGGAGTAGAACCATCCGACTACAGGCGACCGGACCGGATTCGACCCGACTCTTAGGCGCTGCTCGATCAGGATTCGGCAAACCCACTTCCAGATCCGCCAAGCCAGGGCATAAGAAGGCGGCCACATGATTCGACTCATCCTCGTTGGGATTCTGTTGCTGCTCTGTTTGGCCTTTTTTCTGCAGAACCAAGAAGAGGAAGTGCGGCTCCGGTATTTCTTTGGGCTCTTCGAAGCCTCGACGCCGATTTACAAGCCGATCTTGGCCGGATTCGCCATCGGGCTGCTCGTCTCCGGCATTCTCCTGTTTCCCCCTTGGGTGAGAGGGCGGATCGAACTGAGGCGCAAGACCAAAGCGCTCCAAGAAGCGGAGATCGATCTGGAACGGCTACGCCTCTCCCTTGAAAAAGTCGCCAAAAAGACCTCCCCTCCGGGCGAGACCGCGATCCGGGACCGCACCGATGAGTGACAGCGACGCCACGCCGCTGATGCGGCAATACCGCGAGATCAAGCGCGGTTATCCCCAGGCCATCCTCTTTTTCCGCGTCGGCGATTTCTACGAAATGTTCGACGAGGACGCCCGCGAGGCCTCCACGCTCCTGGCCATTGCGCTCACCTCGCGCGACAAATCCAGCGCCGAGCCCGTTCCGCTCTGCGGCGTCCCCTACCATGCCGCACAGGGATACATCGCCAAATTGCTCAAGGCCGGGCGCACGGTCGCCTTGTGCGAGCAAGTGGAAGACCCCAAGTTCGCCAAGGGACTCGTCCGCCGGGAAGTCGTCCGGCTCTACACGCCCGGCACCCTGGTCGACACCGAATTTCTCTCGCCCGGTGAAACCAGCTACCTCGTCGCAGTCTTCCCGGACGGCCTCTCGGCCGCCAAAGACCGCCCGCTCATCGGCTTGGCCGGGTTGGACGTCTCGACGGGAGAGTTCTGGGTCACGGAGTTCGAAGGACGGGGAGCCCAACAGCAGCTCCTCGATGAACTTGCCAGGGTAGAGCCGAAAGAGCTGCTGTACCCCGAAGGGGAACCCGCGGCGATGTCAATTCTTACCCTAGCGACCGGTCCGCGTCGCTGCAGTCGACCGCCGACCGACTTCGACGAGGCCGGCGCCGCCATAATCCTACAACGGCACTTCGGCGTGCAGTCGCTGGATGGATACGGCTGCGGCGGGCTCACGGCCGGATTGGGGGCTGCCGGCGCCGTCTGGCGTTATTTCCGAGAGACTCAGCCTGCGGCTTCCCTCGAGCACATCCGACGCCTTCAACGGCGTTGGAGCAACGAGTCGATGCACCTGGACAGCGCGACCATCCGCAACCTTGAGCTGGTCCGTCCACTGGGTGGCGGCGAACGGCCGTCGACGCGCGACGCCACCGTCTTATCCGCCCTCGACCGTACGTCGACCGCCATGGGCGGCAGGCTCTTGCGCGACTGGTTGGTGCGCCCCCTCCTCGATCGTACGGGAATTCAGGCCAGACTGGATGCCGTCGCGGATCTGAAAGCGCGCATCCAGCAGCGCGTGGCGCTCCGCACCATCCTTCGCGCCGTACAGGATATCGCCCGTCTCAGCAGCCGCATGACCCTTGGGGTGGCCGGTCCCCGGGAATGTCTCGCCTTGAAGCAGTCACTGGCGTCGCTGCCGGAACTACACGCACAGCTCGCCCCGTTCACGGCTCAGCTACTGGTCTCACTGCGGAACACCTGGGACGATTGCCGTGATGTGCACGACAGGATCGAACGGGCTCTCCACCCCGACGCGCCGATGGCGGTCCGCGACGGGAACGTCATCCGGGAAGGTTATGACGCCAGGATCGATGAACTGCGGAAAGCGCGAACGGAGGGCAAGGGTTGGATCGCCGCGCTCGAAACCAAAGAACGAGAGCGGACGGGCATCGAATCACTCAAAGTCCGCTATAACCAAGTGTTCGGCT
The DNA here is from genome assembly GCA_964481215.1 of uncultured Nitrospira sp. Classification (GTDB taxonomy): domain Bacteria; phylum Nitrospirota; class Nitrospiria; order Nitrospirales; family Nitrospiraceae; genus RSF151. Next base: position 4,258 of record CAYZTJ010000167.1, read on the forward strand.
ACTACATCGAGATCACGAAGGCCAATCTCGCCAAGGTGCCTTCCGATTTCATGCGCAAACAGACCTTGGTAAACGCCGAGCGATTCATGACCCCGGAGTTGAAAGAATTGGAAGAACGAGTGCTGGGGGCCGAAACCAAGCTGCTGGCGCTCGAGGAAGAAGTCTTCGCGCTGCTGCGCGGGCAGATCGCCAAAGACGTGCCGCGCCTTCAAGCCATGGCCCAGATCCTGGCCTCGCTCGACGTCCTCGCGTCGCTGGCGGAGACCGCGGCGTTGAACCGCTATGTTCAGCCGACGATCGACGAGTCGGGGGTCTTGCTCATCCGTGACGGTCGCCATCCGGTCGTCGAGCAGCTGAGTCCGGATCTCCTGTTTGTTCCCAACGATACCCTGCTGGACGATGACGCCAACCGGCTGGTGATCCTGACAGGGCCGAACATGGCCGGCAAGAGCACCTACTTGCGCCAGGTCGCGCTGATCGCCTTGCTCGCGCAGGTCGGCAGCTTCGTCCCGGCCGCGGAGGCGCGAGTGGGATTGGTCGACCGGATCTTCACCCGCGTCGGAGCGTCGGATAACCTCGCAGCCGGACAAAGTACGTTCATGGTGGAGATGATCGAAAGCGCACACATTTTGAACTGTGCCACGAAAAGAAGCTTGATTCTACTGGACGAAATCGGCCGCGGAACCAGCACCTACGACGGGTTGAGCATCGCCTGGGCCATCGCCGAGCATATTCATGACCACCGACAGTTGGGGGCCCGTACGCTCTTCGCCACCCATTATCACGAAATGACCCAACTGGAGTCGTTGAGGGAGGGCATCAGGAACTTCCGAGTGGCGGTACAGGAACGGGACGGAGACGTGGTCTTTTTGCGGAAGATCGTGCCTGGCGGCGCCGACCGCAGTTACGGTATCCACGTAGCCAAGTTGGCCGGCCTGCCGACATCGGTGATCGACCGGGCACAGGAAGTCCTCACGAAACTCGAACAGCCGGACGCCACCATTGAGGGTTCGCCGACCCGTCGGGAAAAAGACCGATCCCGTCCCGCACTACCCCAGCCTCATCCCCTGATCGACGAGGTGCGACAAATCGACCTCTTCTCTCTGACCCCGCTCGATGCCCTCAATCGCCTCGCGGATCTCCAAAAACGGGCTGCAGAATAAGACCCACTCTCAAGCAATTCAAACCCGGCTGCCGATTCGCACCGCGCGCGATCTCCGCCACCCGAGACGCCCTGCATCAGAAATGCACGGACTTTTTTTGAGGGTTGTGCCGGAAATATAAAGGCGGCAACTCCGCATGGAGTTGCCGCCTCTTTACTGCGACTGAAACCGACGACTAGTGTGCGGCGCCGGTGTTGTACTTTGCGGTCCAGGGAATCAGGCCGGCGAGCGGCTTGCCGCCTGGCTGCAGCACGTCGTACTGCATCCCGACCGTCGCTTCGCCCTTCGGAGACGTGTTGAGCTGCTGCTTGGCAGCTGCGCAACCAGCCTCGAACTCGTTCTTCCCCTGGCACTCCTTCAAACGGAGCGCGGAGATGCTGAGCGGCTTACCCTGCGCTCCCGCGACTTCCGGGAGCTTCTTGACGGAGGAGATCACGCGATGATTCTGCTCGGTCTCCGTCGCGGTGAACTCGATCAGGTCCGTCGTGCTGCCCGGAGGCACTTCCTTGGCGGCAGCCGGTCCCGCATGGGGACGGCCCATCTTCTTCAATTCTTCCCAAGCACCCTTGTCCGCATAAAACTTCAAGGTCTTGCCCGGATGGATTTTCTGCCAGAACAAGCCGCTCTCGGCATTGCCGCCGAACACGGCGATGTTGATCCACACCGCTTCATCGTAATGATCGAGGACGATCACACGACCCTGCAGCGTGGTCGGCTTGCTCATGTCGCCCCACTCAAAACGCTCTTGGAACGATTCAATGGCCTTGGCGGTGGAGGCCACGGAGACCACCAGCGCGACGGTGGCCATTACGGCCCAGGCTTTCTTATGAAACTTCATAATCGCGTCCTCCTTCAACAGCATGAAAGAATGAAATCTTGTCGAAGTCGATTACTTGAGTACCTTGAAGCCGGTGATCGTGCGGCCATCCAAGCTCACTTCCATCGCCACGAGTTCCTGGGAGGCCTTGATGATCTGGTCCATGAGCGCCTTGTCCTTCACTGCCAACCGGACGGTGGTGGCGGCGTGGTACCAGCCGGAGTACGGATTGTTCTTGTCCGTTCCGCCGGTGAAGCCCCAGGCGCAGCAGCTGAACAAAGGATCCGGCGGCTTCACATCGAGATCGGAAGACGAACGGCCGGCCGGAGTGCCGGAAGCCGGTTCACCGCTGTTCCAATACTGGATCCCGAACAGCAACTCGCCGTCCGGATTGTCCGCCCACTGTGACCACACACGACCCTTCAAGGTCTTGGTCACTTCGCCCTTCAGCGGCTTGCCACCGACGATCT
>CAYZTJ010000168.1:0-6574 GCA_964481215.1 uncultured Nitrospira sp.
CAGACCAAACAGACGAGACAGACCAACCGAACCGGAGAGACCAGATTCCCGCCACGCGCCGATGAACGGTCTATCCGGTGCGAGTGTCTGTCTTGTCTCTCTCGTCTTGTCGCACCAGAGAAACCAGACAGACCAACCGAACCGGAGAGACCAGATTCCCGCCACGCGCCGATGAACGGTCTATCCGGTGCGAGTGTCTGTCTTGTCTCTCTCGTCTTGTCGCACCAGAGAAACCAGACAGACCAACCGAACCAGAGAGACCAGATTCCCGCCACCCGCCGCGATCATAACCATCGGCGAACAGCACACGTGTACGCTGTAAAGGCCTGTGGGAATTTGGCACTCAAGGCTCGCTCTTCGGGGAGGATTTGAAACCGATTCATGTACCAGACGAACAGAGGAAGGAGTGCGAAGGCCAGTAAGTTGGAGAGATACATCGCCCACCCAGCAAGAACAAAGAGGAAGCCCAGGTACATCGGATTACGGGTGAAGCGGTAGATGCCCGAGGTGACCATGGTCGTGGTCGCTTCCGGCGTGAGCGGATTGACGGTGGTCTTCGCCCGGCGAAACGCCACGACGCCGGCCAACAGGACCGCCAATCCCACGGCGCAAAAAATAAGAGCGAACGCCGGGCGCCACGGCAGTGTGAATGTGAACTCTGGATAGCCAGAGACGAGCCACATCAGAGCGCCGAACAGGAAGACGAGCGCAAGCGGGGGGACTTTGAGTTCTAGCGCGTTGAACATGTGAGTCGGGAACGGGTCAGGATAATCACCCAGAGCCCCAACAAGACATCAATGCTCCCACAGAAGCTTGGCCACCAGGTCGGGACACCGGAATTCTCAATGATCACATCATGCACAAAATCAAAGAGACCGTGTGCCATGATCCCGGCTCCCACGAGCGTGGGAAGAAAGAGGGCGCCGATTATTGCTACGGTCGAAAACGCGACGGCGATGACCAGTTCCCAGACCAACGCGTGACCTGAACCGCCTAACACTGCGAACAGCACATAATAGGATGCGATGATGACCAGAACGGTGGAAAAGAAGCTACGGTCTTCATCGAAGCGTGTGAACTTGGCCAGTGCTGCAATCCCAACAGCAAGGAGAACGCCAACAACAACGGGAATCAAGAAAGGCCCCTTGGTGTCGAATGAGAAGCTGACCTATTGTACGTTTATAATACGGGCAGGTCTATCGCTGTGTGAGGGGACAAAAGCGCGTATCTCGTGAAGCGTGAAACGTATCTCGCACGCGTGAGAGTTCGAGTCCTCCTCCCGACGAACGACGCTTCACGAACGACGAGATACGAAGACCGGCCCGCCGCGCGCAGGGAGAGGGGGCCGGAGGGCGTGGCTTCTGGTGGGGGTGTTGGATGTGAATGGTTCCTGACACCTTTTCTGGATTTTCATGCGGGCGAGTCCGCCGTCCTCGGGGCGACGGACTCGCATCGTCCTGGTCAGAGGTCGCCTGGCGCCTTGTCCCGGATGTCGGACCAGTTGGCGTTGGCTTTCTTGATGTGGCCGGAAATATCCTTCTCCCACTTGTTCTGAATGTCTCTATCCAGATTGAGATAGAGCGATCCATCCTGCACGCGCCACACCTCTGGATCGGCAACAAACTTTTTTCCGATTGCTACTCCGTAGGCGCAGTAGCCTCCGTAGGCCGGGAGATATTTCTGTGGATTCACCAGAAACATCGCTCGATGCTCGGCGTTGGCGAACGCGTAGGTAACACCCTCGTAGACCGCAGTGTGGTAGCCAGATCCACGAATCGGTTTGGCATCGGTGAAGTAGGCCACCGGGTCGTACCCGCTGAGCCCCGGCGTGCTGTGCTGCACGTCGGCAGCCGACACAGGCCCGGCAGACAAGCCGGCAGCCAATGCCAAGCCGGCAATCATCAAAGCGTGGAACCGTTTCATGACAAGCCTCCTTGTTAGATGATGATTGAACGCGACGTCGCTGTCTGCGGCGCGCACCTGTTGTCTGTATCGGAGATGAGCCCAAATTCTTACGGTCCGAGACGGAAATATTGTTCTTGGCGGCGAACGCGCAGTCGTCCGGAGGGTCTATCAAGGGTGCGTGCGCGATCGGAGGAGCGCGTTGAGCGCGTGAATGATCCGCCGCTTGGCCTTCGTAGAGAGACCAGGGGCGAACGAATCCTGCGGATCGATTAGATCGGCGGGACTGACACTCAACAGATCATGCAGCAAGTGAAGGTGTTGCTTGTACGCCTGACAGAGACGACAGATCCGCAGGTGCATATAGATTCTGAATCTGGCGTACAGAGACGGTTTGCGGTCCATCGACTCCGACAGCAGTTGAGCAGTGTCATGGCAGTTCAGCGTGAAATGGAAGTGTTGAGTCATAACGCCTCATGCTCCTGACTCCACCCGAAGTAGCGAGCAGCCAAACAATTCCGGAGTTGTTTTCGTGCCCGGTGTAGGATGACATCCAGGTTCGTCCGCGTCAGGTTGAGCAGGCGACAGATCTCATGCGTCTCGAGCTCGTCCAGTTCCCGAAGCGTAAAGACCTGGGCGGTTCTTGGCGGCAACCGTTCCAGGCAGGTCGCTAAGACCTGACGAAACTGCCGCTGTTCCAGCAGGCCGTCTGGTTTCTCCGGCCACGGATGAATGGCCGCCATTTCTGGCCTCCAGTGTCCGTCTGGGAGAAAATCGTTGTCCTGGCCTCGGCTGTCCTGATCATGCGGAGGTATCTTGGGCTCCCGCGCTGTGCGGCGGAAATGATCGACGATCTTGTGCTTCATGATCCCGAGCAGATAGCGACGCTCCGAGTCGGGGTCCTGGTGATCGCGTGCTCCCTGCAATGCGGCGAGAAACGTCTCTTGGACGAGGTCTTCAGCGACCGCGGCATTGCGTACGCGGGTCGAGGCAAACCGGTACAGAAAGTCCCCGTGCGCTTCGACCAGGTCCGATGCGTCCGGGCAAGCGTCGGGGTTCATCGACGCGGTAACACCTCGATCGTCGTAAGACGAAGCAACGTCCATGTACCTATGTCGTGGAACGGAACGAATTCTTACACCTCATTGGGAAATGATTGAGGAAAAGGAAGGAGGGAGGCTACTTCAACCCTCAGAAAGCTCTTGGAAAGTTGGGATTGTCCTATGGGGGAAATGGAGGCGGAGGATGCCGTTCCGCTATCAGAAATTGGTTCCGGACACCTTTTCTATCCCTCTCCGGTTATGATCGCGAAGACGAGGTCATGGCGTCCGGCCGGACCATTTCAACCATCAGACGGTTGAACTTGGCCGGTTCCTCGGCGGGCGGCTCATGGCCGGAGTCTTCGAACCACACGAGCCTCTTCGATGGCGCACGCAGTATGTCGAAATATGCGACGCTGGTTTCCGGAACCACCACACGATCATGGCGCCCGAGAAAGAAGAAGACCGGCATCCGCAACGCGGGTGCGGTCTTAATGAGATTCACCCCAATGAGCTCCTGCCACATGACCTTTGGCGTAACGAACTGGCTTCGCAGAATGTCGGGTAAGTCGAAAATCGACGCTTCCGGCCCGCTCAGCATAATGCGGGTGAATCTCCACGAGGAGATGCCGCGCACGATGCCGAAGAAGCGCGTGATCCATTTGCGTTCCATCACCATGTTCAAAAACGTGTGGGGTGGAGGGCCGATAGCGCGTAGTTCGTTCAGCACTTTGCGGTGCTTGCGACGTTCCGCTTCGGCAAGGACGAATTCATACGACGCTGTTTCGAAGGCGGCCCATTCGCCGATCTGCCCGGTGCCTACGTACGCCGCTACTTTGTGCGGAAATCGCGCGGCATAGAGCACGCCGAGGACCGATCCCCAGGAGTGCCCGTAGAGCACGACGTTGTCCTTCCTGAACCGCGTGCGGACCACCTCGACCAACTCGTCGAGGTCGGCAATGAATTGCTCGATCGTGAAGGATGATTTAGGGATCTTACGGTTGAATGATTTGCTCGTACCGCGTTGCATCCAATAGACGACCGTGAAGCTTTCCTCGAGTATCGCGTTGAATTGACGGAACAGACGCATCTCTGGAAAGCCGGGCCCGCCGTGCAGGAGAACCAAGATCGGATTAGCAACGTTCACGCCGCGGATCATCACCCACTGCGCGAGGCCGCCTAAACAGAGATAAGTAATCTCTGCGATGCTCTCCGGCAGGATCGAGCCATCGGAATCGCGAAACGGCGGAGTGGTTCCCCGATGTTTCATGGCGTTCCCTGTGAAGGACCGAAGAGAATACCCGGGAGAGATTCTACGGTTTCATGCTAACCGAGTCTATCGCTGGGTGATGAAGGTGAGCGGCGAGGGGAGCGGAGCCAAGGTGCGCATGGAAAAATGCAGCCGGAGGGCGTGGCGTCTGCTGGGGGTGTCGGAGTGCAAGACCGACCCTGTTCTCTTCTTTTTCTCGTTCATGGCGCCTCAGCGTAGGGGCGGCGCCACAGCTTCGTGAGCGCCCCCTCGTGCGCAGCCGTCCATAGCCACCCGGCGTCGCCCACGGCCATATAGAGCGTCGTGGGCATGAGAGGCTGCCGGAAGGCCGTTATGGACTCAGGCGGGACAGCGCGCCCGTCAGCCAGCATCGCGCAGGCCTTGTCGAGTGCGGCGATGAGGTGCCGCACTACGCTTCCCGCCTCGCTCAGGGGGCGGCCGTCCACAGTGCCGCCGCCGCCCAGCTGCAGCGCCCCCGCCCAGCGTGCCCCAGTCGCACGCGAAAAGAGTGCGCCAATAGCCGCCGCCACGGAACAGTGCCGCGCCTCGGGGAAGCCGCAGTTGACGATCATCGTAACCGTAAGCGGCGGCGGGGACGCCAGCGATCGCCGGTCGGTAGCAATGGCCTCGAGCGTGCGCGTCACAAGCGAAGGCAGCGAGTCGATGTATAGGGGAGTGGCGATTACGAGCAGGTCATGTGTGCGCGCGTCAGCGGCGAGTGCGGCGAGCCCGTGGGCCGAGTGGGCGTCGTGCTGGACCCAGCGCGTGGTGGTTACGATGCCGCGCGCCTCCAGTCGTGCCAGCATCTCGTGCCCTAGCGCCTCCGAGGTGCTGGTGCCGCGCGGCTTGGCGCTCCCCACCAAGAGCAGTGCGCGCCGGGTGGGCACGGCGGTGTCCCCTGCGCACGGCAGCGCTGGAAGGAGGCGGTCCACGTCCTCGACGTGGACGTGCGCAGCGGCGGTCGGTGGGGCGGTCAGCGTGCCAATGAGTGCTGCGCAGGCTGCTGCTTCGCGCGCTTCATCGGTGGGACTGTCGAGAACCGCGACGGCGTGCACCGCGGCCGCGAAGTTGATCGCATTTCGGGCCACGAGCGTTCGCAACGTGGTCTCGGCCTCGGCGTCCGGATGCTCGAGCGTGGCCACGACTCCGATTGCCCGGTGGTGTGCGTACCGCGGCACATGGTGCACCTCGCCGTCGATCCGTCTAAAGAACGGCAGGAGGATACCGAGCGAACGGTCGAGCGCCTTCTTGAGTTCGAAAGAGTACCCGCCGAAGGTGACCGGGGTAAGATAGACGAGGACGTCGCTCTTCGCGACGGCTTCGGCAATGCTGCGGCCCGCGTCGTCGATCTTGCAGATGCCGGGCGTGTGCACCCAGCATTCGAAGCAGCCCTGGCACCACGCGACGGGGATCTCCTGCATCCGCCGCACGTCGACCTGCGCACCACGCGCTTCGAACGCCCGCACCACGGAGGCTTCGCACCTCGAAAGTACCGGGTCGCTTCCGATCGCTCCGTTGAGTACGAGCGCGCGCATGGATGACCACTCATCGATTTTACGGCGGTGCAGACCGGGGATATTCTACTTTCTTAGGTCAGGTCGGTCTATGGGGGTGTCAGGCGAGGGGAGGGGAAAAGGAGCCGGCTTGCCACGCACCGGGCAATGGGGTCGGGGGGCGTGGCCTGAAGCTCTTCTTGTCCGCTGAATGGTTCCGAGGTCGCGTCACGTCGTCGGCGGAGCGGATGATTCTCCGGCCCCGACCGTCTTCTCGCGATCGGGTGGATAGGTTCTTACCACGTTGTCATCAAGCCATGCCGAGTAGTCGGGCTTGTAGTGGTACTCAAAGTGCTTTCGGGTAGCGAGGGACCGGCCGTATATATCCAGGAATTGGGCAACGAAGCGGAAGCCCAGTGGTACGATGAAGAGCCAGAGTGTCGGAAACGCAAAGAGACGAGTCGCCGCCGAGAGGATGAGAGCTGCGATCAGGAGAAGAAACAGCACCCAGCCGAGAAACCCGATCAAACCAGCTATGCTCACGAGGTGATAGCCGGCGGGCGAACAGGTCATAAACCCTTGACGCTCATTTTCCGAGAACCACATCCGTGTGATGTACATGAGAAACTCCACCCGCTGTGAGGCGGACCGAACGCGAAAAGGATGTGCTCCGCGCCAACCGCCTCTCATTCTACCAGTGATCGGAAAACGCACGAAGTGAAAGGCTCGAATATTCCCGGGGTTCGAAGCAGGCTGATCGATGACGAAAAGATATGCGCGGAGAGAGGGGGCGTGGACGTGGCGTTTGGAGGGGTGTTGGATTGCAAGACCTGACCCTCATTCTTTGTTTATGTCCACTCCTCTTCTCG
>CAYZTJ010000169.1:0-6529 GCA_964481215.1 uncultured Nitrospira sp.
GCCGCCTGACGGCTCTCCCGTTCCAAGACAACAACGCAATGGCCGGGGTCCCTCCCGGCCATTTGCTTTTTTCCGCTCTCCCACGAGGGGAGGTTAAAAGAGATGCGCGGCCATCGCGCCTAGTCGTGATGGTCTCCGCCGCCGCCGCCGTGGGGCGGGTATTGCGGGATCTGGATGCGCACGCAAAGCTGTCCTATCCGGATCGTGCCATACGGGCACGGCTGCACCGGCGGCGTGACCCTGATGGGAACGCAGCTGCGCGTTCTCCTGTTGTAGTAATACCCGCTCGGGCAGCTTGGCTTCTTGACCACGGGCGGCTTCTTCTTCTTGGGAGTCACCTTCTTCGGCGTGGGCGCCGGCTTCTCAGGCTCGACACACGCGTCGCCTTGCTTGACGGTGCCGTGCGGGCAAACCAGCGGCGGCGTGACCAAAGTCGGCGGTTTTGGCGCGTATTCGATCTTCGCTGGGCATTCAATCTTGAATTCCCATTGAGTGCCGGTCGTGCCGCCGGCGCAATTGGGCTCGACCTCGACCCTGACGCTCGAGAGGCCGGCGGCGGAGAAATCCTTCGCCCCTGAAAAGCCCACGCACTGCGTATCGTGGATGAGCTGGCCGCCGCCTGTCACCCTCATCCGATCCTTGATGGTGAAATGCTCCCACGAAAACTTGGCGGTGCCTTGGTAGCCGCCAAGATCGACGTCGATCACCTCGGGCTTGTCGCCGCCCTGCTTGACCGTTTCGTTGCACTTCTCGGCCCGTGGCGGCGCGGGCGGCTGCGGCGGCGGTTGCGGCGTGGTCTTGATCGGGATGCACATGCGGTCGTTGATCGGATTGTGGTCGCGATGGGGGCCCCACAGGATCTCGATGCAGTTCTCCATCCCGTGGGCGAGATTGCCGGGCATCTTGGCGGTGATTGTGAACGTCAAAACGTTGCCGGGCGGCATCTGCACCCGCGGATGCTTGCAGTGAACCCTCCCGCCCGTTTGTTTGCAGGTCCAGGGCGCCGAGGCGGACTCGAAGGTGGCGCCCGGAGGCAGCGTGTCGATCAGCTCGGGGCTGTCCGTCCACGGCCCCGGACCCTTGTTGATGAGCTGGATCTCGAAGCTGCATGAGCTGCCCGGCGTGCAGGCGGGCGTCGTCTGCGACTTCTTCATTTCGAAATCGGGCAGACCAGCGGGCGGAGTGCCGGGAGGCGCCGCGGGCCCTGCGGGTCCCGGCGTCGGGCACTCCAACTTGAATTCCCATTGCGTGCCGGTCGAGGTGCCGTCGCAATTGGGCTCGACCTCGATCCTGACGCTTGTGAGGCCGGCGATGGGGAAGTCCTTCGTTCCCGTACCGCCCACGCACTGCGTGTCGTGGATCACCTGGCCGTTGGCGATGACCTTCATGCGGTCCTTGATGTTGAAATGCTCCCACGAGAACTTGGCCGTGCCCTGGTAGCCGGTGAGATCGATATCGATCACCTCGGGCTTGTCGCCGCCGGCCTTGACCGTGGCGTTGCACTTCTCGCTGCGCGGCGGAGGCGGAGGCTGCGGCCCGCTCGGCGGGAGCCCGACGCAAGACTCGTCGTTGCCAGGCACCGGGTCGGCATAGCCCGGCGGGTGCTTGACCCGCGCACAGTTCCTAGCGCCCGCAGGGATCGTCGCCGGCATGGTGAGCGTGATCGTCACCCTTAGGCTCTGCATCGCCGGCAAGGTGACGTCCGGGTGCTCGCAGGTCAGCTCGCCGCCGGCTTGCGTGCAGGTCCAGGGCGCGCTTGCGCTCTTGAACGTCGCGCCCGGAGGCAGCACGTCGGTGAGCGTGGGCCTGCCGGTCCATGCACCCGGTCCGCGGTTGGTGAACCACAGCTCGAATTGGCAATCCTGACCGGCGGCGCAAGGCGCCCCCACAGGCACCTTCCGCGCCTCGATATCCGGAATGCGCGGCGGCGCCACCCTGATCGGGATGCACATGCGATCGTTGCCGGGATTGGGATCGCGCACGCCGGGCGGCCATACGATGTCGACGCAGTTCTGCGCCCCCGGCGCAAGATTGGGCGGCATCCTCACGGTGATCGCGACTTGGCGTATGTCGCCGGGCGCGAGCGTCAACACGAGCGGGTGGCGGCACGTCACTTGCACGCCCGCCTGCGCGCAGAGCCAAGGCGGCGAGAACGCCTCGAGCGTTGCCCCCGGAGGCAAGGTATCGAGAAGCTCAGGCCGTCCGGTCCACGGGCCCGGTCCGCGATTGATGAACAGAAGCTCGAAGATGCACTGTCCATCGGGCCTGCATTCGGTGGTCCGCTGCAACTTGCGCGCCTCGATGTCGGGTGGCGCCGCGGGCGGAGGCGGCGGCAGCGGCGTGATGTCCACGATATGGCAATCGCGATCGTTGGCGAGGTTGATGTCGCCACCGCGGATTCCGCCCGGGAACAAACTCTCGATGATGACCGCATCGGGAACGCCGGTTACGGGCAGGCCGCTATCGGCCTGCAAGATGGCGATGGCGTTCTGGGTGGCGATGTCGAGCACGCCGTCGATCGGGCCGACCGGATAGCCGAACCCATTCAGGGCGCGCTCGATGGCGAGGATGACGGCGGGATCGAGCGGGTCGTTGCTGAGAAGGAAGGTGTCTTCGATGCAGTTCTCGACCCGGCCCACAAGCCCAACCGGCAACAGCACATCGACAATGAGCGGCACCGACTGGCCCGGAAGCAGGGTGACGAAGTCATGGTAACAATCGACGAACCTCGTACCCACACCCTGGTTGCATCGCCACTCTGGCTGCGGCGCGTAACCGATGAGGCGCGCGCCCGGGGGCAACGTGTCGAGCTCCATCAGCGGACCCGACCAGATCCCGGGACCGAGATTGGTGATGGTGATGGTAAAGGTGCAGATGCCGCCTTCGAGGCATTGCGCCGGACCGTCCTTGCGCTTCTCGAGATCGGGCCCTTCGGCGAGCGGCGGCTCGAGGATTGGCGGCGGCAGGGCGTCAGGCGGTCCCTCGATGACGGGCGGCTCCTCGACCGGCGGCAGGCCTGCGGCCCCGGGTTCGTCGTCACAAGGCTCGTAGATCTCGACATCGCCCATTTCCGTGGCGTTCGTGCGCGCAAGCTCGGCCATCAGCACGGTCCCGTCGGGACCGACATTCTGATCCTCGTCGATCATCCAGGATTGCTGCGGACCCTTTGGCGGGTAAGGTTCGCCGGTTGCCGGATACGGCTGCGCGGCTTGCGCCGGCGCGACTTCGTCGAAGGCGGACTGGGGCGTCCCCTGGATGCCGTGCACCTCGGAGCCGTCCTCGCGCTTGCCGGTGTCCGGATTGAAGCAAGGCGCTTCCGGCGAGCAGAGAAAATCGCCTGAGAGCCACACCCAGTCGTTGCGCTTGCTCGCATCGATCGTCCACTCCGGTGTGTAGCCGAAGCCGAAATCGGCGCCGCCGGAGGCATTGGCGCGAATGTGCGGCGGCTTTTCGCTCTTGCGATCGTAATAGCCGACATCGTAACGGCCGATCGGCTGCCACACGCCCTTGGGATCGAGCTCGAAGCGCAGGACGCGGGCTTCATGCGGAAATGCGAACGGGCTCTCGGCGGTGAGGCCGAGATTGCGCACCCCGCCCCGCTCGGCCGCGAGCATGATCGGATCGGCCGTGCATTCCGGGAACTCGATGTCGCTCACCGGATTGCTTGCGCCCGCGCGCTTGATCTCCTCGGCATCGAGGAAGAAATCGGGCAGGAGATATTCCCGCCTTACGCTGGCGCGGTCGAAATCGCCGCCTTCGCCGATGGCGATCGACCATACGCTGTTGCGCTTTTCGTCAGCGGCGGCTTCGGCGAAATCGGGCTTGCCGAAGCCTTGGCTGCTCCATACGGCATAGAAAAGACGCTGCTCGCCCTTGTCGTCCTTTCGCAAGCCGAGGCCCCAGACCCGCCGCCTGAAGTCGGCATAGTTCCAGCAGGACGGTGTCGACGTGAACGCGCCCTCCGGGCAGTCGGTGATCTTGGCCGTGCTCGCCGGATCGAAGGCCGCCGCCGGCAGCGATTGCTTGGCGCCTGTCGCCGCATCGATGAAGCTTGCGCGCCCCTCCGTGCCGTGATCGTAGCGGCCAAGCTCGGAGCCGTCTTCGATCTTGAGGCGATGGATCATTCCGGTCTCGAGATCGGAGACCAGGAGCTGTCGGTTTTTGCGGTCGTAAGCGATCGAGCCGAGGGACGCGCCGCTATTCTGGCGCCCGTCGAGCGCGACCTGCGCGAATACCACCGGCTTGTAGGCGTTGGCCGCGTCGAGCTTCCAGATCGTTCCGGGCCCGCCGCCCGCGCCCCATTGACCCGCCATCCACGCCGATCCGTCGACGCTGCGGTGGAGGCCGAAGGCCGACGTGGCGCTGAGATAGATGTTGGGCGGATCGGCATCGTCGAAGGCGATGCCGAAGACTTGGCCGACATCGGCCGCCGTCACCGGCAGGCGCTGCTTCTCGTTGAGCCAGTGGTGGCCTTGCGGCGCCTGGCCGGGCCCGCGCACGTCGATGATCGATCCCACGATGCCGGACGGATCGATGACCTTGGCTTCGCCTTCGGTCTTGGTCCCCGAGAAGCGGGTGACGTAAGCCTCGCCGGGCTCGATGCCGTCGCCGGTCTCGCCGGTTTCCTGCGCCGCCGCCGGCAGGAATCGATCAGAGGGCAGAATAAGGATAAACGCGCAAGCGAAGACCCGGCACAGAAGCCGCGAGGCTCGCGCAAGATAAACGACCCGCCCCATTGTCACCGTTCGCCGACGCGAGAGGTCCGAAGTCGCGCTTCTAGATCGCGACCTTATCATCTTCTCTGGTGAGTTTCGAGTCAGCAATATTCCCAAGGATTTCCGAAGTCTTTCCAGGGGTTCAATGCGCCAATGGGGGGCCTTTTTACCTCAGGAATTGGTGATGCGGGCGTGAAGCTTACGGCGACAGGTCGGCCTTAGCCGAACGCCTGCGCTTTAACTGCGAAAACTGCACCGTGCTGTCCTTCTAGAAGCGAACTTGGCAAAGTTCCTACGACGAAACCTGCCGATCTCGATGCTGCACCGCAGAATTCATGGTCGGAATGGCCTCGCTCAAGGCCGTCAGGGGCGTTTTACTTATGGGTTACTTGCCTTGGCTTCGGCCGCCTGAAGCTCGGCGAGGGCCGATTTGGCATCTTCGTAGTTTGGGTTCAGCGCGAGCGCCTTCTCGATGTCGGCGCGGGCCAAGCGGTACTCGCCGGTCTTCAGATAGGCGACGCCGCGATGTTTATAGGGATTGGCAAGATTTGGATCGAGCTCGATCGCCTTGTTGAGATCGGCAATCCCCTCATTGATGTTGCCGGTGGCGACCTTGGCGGCGCCTCTGACATTGAAGGCCGAGACGCTTTTGGGATCGAGCGCGATGGCCTGCGTGGCATCTTCGATGGCAGCCGCATGATCCCCCTTCTTGTAACGGGCATTCGCCCGCTGAACGAAGCTCAGCGAGAGCGTTGGAGCGAGCGCGATGGCCTCAGTGTAATCGGCGATCGCCCGGTCGTAGTCGCCCTTGCCGTAATAGGCCAAGCCACGATTGATGAAGGCGTCGGCATATTTCGGGCTGAGCTCGATAGCGCGCGTCAAGTCCGCGACGGCAGCATCGCGCTCACCCACGCGTGAATAGAGGGTTCCCCGGTTATTGAGGGCGACGATGTATTTCGGGTCGAGCTCGATCGCGCGGGCGAGATCGGTGAGGGCGCGATCGAGTTCGCCTTTCTTCGCGTAAACGACGCCGCGCTCATTGAACGGGTAGGCGTAGTCGGGCTTGAGCTCGATCGCGCGTGTGAGATCGACGATGGCGCGGTCAACATCTCCTATCCCATGATAGGCGCGCCCCCGCTCGGCGTAACCGTAGGGCGCGTTCGGGTCGAGTTCGATCGCGCGCGCCGCGTCGGCGAGAGCGAGCGCGTACTCCCCCTTGTCGCTATAGGCGGTCGCGCGGGAAATGAAGGCAGTCGCAAATTTCGGATTGAGCTCGATCGCGCGAGCGTAGTCGGCGATCGCCCGGTCGTAATCGCTCTTGTAGTAATATCCGACCCCGCGCGCGTTGTAGGCATCGGAATAGTCAGGATCGCGCTCGATCGCCTCCGTGGCATCGGCGATGGCCTCATCGAATCGATTCTTCCTTATGTAAGCGTAGGCCCGATTGCTGAAGGCAACGGCTTGGTACTTTCGACTCTCCTTGCCTCGGAGAATCTTGGAGCAGGACTCAATGGAAGTGTCGGGATCGGTGCTGGCGCAATTGTTCCAGAGCTTTTGGCTTGCGGCATGTGCGCCGGAGGCCAGCGCCGCCAAGGCAGCGAGAAATGCGAAGACGGCAAAGGTCCCCGACTTGGCACGATGAGAAGCCACCGGACAGCCCCATCAACTTAAGCGGGCCGCATCCAAGTTCCACACTACCATCGAGGCAGTCCGCGCGGCAACGGGCAGGCGACTTAGTGAATCCTCATGCTAGATCAGGCCGACCGCATAGAACTTGGCTTCGATGATGTCGCGGTCGAACGGCTTCATGATGT
>CAYZTJ010000170.1:0-6482 GCA_964481215.1 uncultured Nitrospira sp.
CCGCGCGCGGCTTGGTCCGCATAACTGCCGTTGTTCGTGCTGCGGTAGGTGCTGATCACGCGCTGATAGGTCGAGCGAGCCTGGTCATACTGCTTCTTCATGGTGAAGTAGCGGGCCAGGGCCAACCAATTCTCGGCCGCCGTTTCATTCGTGGTCTTGAGCAGCGCCCACTCCTGGTCCGGCTGATTCATGCCGGGCTGCTGCATCCGCGTCCGGATCGATTCGCCCATCTCCGACGCCATGGCCTCGATCTTCTGATTGGCGTGCATCGCGGCTTCGACGCGGTTGGCCTTCAGGTTGTCGTAGAAGCTCTCCACATTGTTCTTAATGAGGTCGGCCCGCTGCTGGTAGGGATCGGCGGCGCATCCCGCCAATCCGATGAGCAGAAGCGCCAGGCTGCACAGTCCCACCGCGCTCACGTTCCGTCGCCGGTTCATGGAATCGTCCTTTCGTTAGCCAGGTCGGGCGAGAACAGACAGACCGCCGCGTCGATCGGAGGCCTGGTCGAGACGATATCAATCTACCACAGCGTGAAAGGAGGCGCACCCGGGGTTCAAACGGGGGGCGGAAGCGCCGGGGCTATTCCATTACGAGTTCGCGGAAGTAGACCGCACGCACGCCGTCGTTGGGCATCGTTCGGTTCATTTCATCGACGAGTCGCGTGCGCATCGCCGACTTGCCCGTATAGCTGCGCGCCTGCTGATAGGAAGTCGTGGAGAGGGTCGCGGTGATGGCGTTCTGTACGGCCGACTGGCGCTTCTTCGCCTCGTTCAGCGAGGCGGTCTTATCGAATTCCACGATCAAGGTGGCGCGCAGAAAGCGGGGGCGGTCGCCGTCGGCCAGATTGACGGTGAAGGGACCCAGTTCCATCATGGGGCCGGGATCCGTCGGGCTCTTCGACCGAGTGGAATAGGGGCCGATGCCGGTCTCGAGATCTTCGCTGAAATAGGCGACCAGCCCGCCCAAGGCGATGAAGATCCCGAAGCAACTGACGAGCATGATGAGATCACGACGCGGGAGATTCATGTCGAGGGTCCTTCTCGCCTCTCCGGCTCCACTCGGTGGAAAGCCATTGCGTCTCGCAAGTCATGGGCCCTGACACGCCGTTGAAGTCTCATGAAAAATCAAAGTCTTGAAAGAGGCCACGCTCCGTCTGAACTAGGACGGGCGCCGATGGGCGGCCATCACAGACAAAAAATGCCCGATGTCTCAGGCAACGCTGTTCGCCCTAAAATCGATAGGTCAGGTCGAACGTCGGACCCTTCTGGAGCCAGTCGATCGAGGTCGTATTCCCGTCTTTCGCCAGGATGCGGAAGTAGCGGAGCCCCGCCGACAGCGACCAACCCTCCAGAGAGGAGGGATCGAGCCGCAGGCAATCCAGCGAGGAGAAGATGCTGCAGAGGATCCGAGGCTCCCGTCCCACCATGCCCAAGAGATCGATCGTCACGCCGACTTGCCCATCTTGCAGCGACCCGCGGATATCGCCCGCCGGAAGGGCGAAGACGCGGTACTCGCCCTTGACGGTCGCCCAGTCGCGCCATTTGTATTCGCCGCCGCCGCCGATCGTGGGGATCGGAATCTTCCCCTGCTCGTTGACGGTGACGCCGGTGCTGTTGAGTTTCACCGCCGCGTCGAAGTAGCGCAGTTGTCCGCCGATGAAGCCCATCCACTTCTCGCGTTTCCAGGCCAGATAGTCGTAGGTCAGGGCCAGTTCTTTGATCTTCGCTTCGGAGTGCAGCGGGGCGCCCACGGTGAAGCCCTTGCCTTGAAGATCGATGGCTCGAGACACCGTCGTGTCGGCGGTGTATCGCATGTTGAGATAGGAGAAGGTGACGCGATGCCGCTCGCCAAGATACGCGGTCACGATCGGATAGAAGAAACTCTTGTTCTCGGGCAGGCCCAAATCGCTGGAGAAGTTGGCGACCGTGCCGGCGCTGCCGCCTTCGGCGCTGAAAAATCGTCCGTGGAGCGATGGCGCCCAGTAGCGCAGGGTGGCCTCAAAGCGCCATTTGCGCGGAGGGAGCGGCGCGGCGGCCGGCTGCGGCGCCGCCGTCGCCGTTGCAGGCGCCGGTGTTTCGGAGGTGGCGGCAGTCGTCGAGGCGGCAGCGCCGCCGGCGTGAGCTGTCGGTTGACTCGCCGAGCCGGCTTCTGCGGAAGCGGGCGCCGGTGACGCCGGCGTAGAGGGCGGGGCCTCGGATCTCCCGCCGGTCCCTCGGACGAACGAGCAGCCGCCGCCCAACACGACGAGACACACGAGCGTCGCGATGCGCCCGCAGGTCCGTCGTGCGAGAGGCTCACGCCATCCGCTCGGCAGTCTTTTCCCCCTATTCGGCACCCTTTGCTCCCTGCCCGTGCGATGTTGCCTCGAGGCCCCGATCAGGCCGCAGGCATTTCCCATCGAAATCCGCGGATCTCCGCGATTCGGCCGCACGGCATGCACGGTCCGCGGTTGAAGCCGGGGTGGAATGAGCAACCGCTATGCCAGAACGAAGGATGTGTTAGCCCACATTATTCATGACCGCTGCTACTGCAACCGCCGTTCGACCCGTTGCAATCAAGGAGCAACGGGCCCCCCGGCTGCGACAAGCTTAGCCGCGAGTTCCCTGCAGCCAAGCGGGCAGGCTCGCCCCTCGTGGCCTCAACATACTGTTTCAAGTATGCCTCGGCCTCTCGGGGCTCCGCATGGGGGCACCCATTGCTCTTCTCCTTGCAATGGGTCCGACGCTAGGCGTCTTGGCGGTTTCGTCACGCATCGTCATGAATAATGTGGGCTAGGCGAGGCGTTCGAGGTCTTGTGGCGCGGTGGCGGCGGGCTCCTCTCGAAGGGGCTGGCGAGTATCGGATTGTGTCCGCGGAAGCGCCGTCCATCCCCAGAGGGCGAGGGTGAAGGTGAGCGCCGCGCCGATCCCGACGGTGCGGGGCGCGCCGAATGCCGATGCGCCAAGCCCGGCAAGCAGACCGCCGAAGATGGTGGTGCCCAGCGAGATCGTGGCGTAGAGGCTGGCTACGCGCCCGCGCAAGGATTCCGGCGCCAGCATCTGGAGCAGAATATTCCCGCCGGCCAGACTGCTGACCATGCCGTAGCCGATCATGAGCAGCGCGAAGAGGGAGAGCGCCAAACTCCGGCTCGCCGCCAGGAGCGCCAGTCCGGCGGTGAAGAGGAAGAGGGCGCCCAGGATCGAGCCGACGAGGCCGTCCGTGCTCCGCCGGCGCGCATGGCGGAGCGCCGCGGCGAGGGCGCCGAGCCCATTCGCGCCCATCAACCAGCCCATCGACGCGGCGTTGCCTTGCAAGACGTCCCGCGCGAAGACCGGCAGGAGCGTGCTGTAGGGCATCGCCACCACGCTGAGTCCCGCCGAGAGCAGCAGCATCGTGCGGGCGTGAGGACTGTGCCAGGCGTAGGCGAGCCCTTCGCGCAGCTGCGCGAGGATCGGCCCCGGGGTCGACTGCGGCTGCTCCGGCATGCGGATGGCGGCCAGGCAGCCCAGGATCATCAAGAAGCCGACCGCGCTGATGAGAAAGCAAGGGCCTTCGCCCAAGGCGACGACCAGGACGCCTGCGAGGCTCGGCCCGATGATCCGGCTGGTATTGAAGATCGACGAGTTGAGCCCGATGGCCGAGGGGATGTCGTGGCGCGGCACGAGGTCCGTCACGAAGGCCTGGCGCACCGGCACGTCGACCGCGCTGATCAGGCCGAACAGCAGGCCCAGCCCCAACAGCCAGCCGGCTGTGACGAGGCCGCCGAGGGTGAGGGCCGCCAAGATGGCCGCCTGCACCAACAGCAGACTTTGCGAGACGAGCAGAATGCGATGGCGCGGCCAGCGGTCGGCCAAGACGCCGCCGAACAGGCCGAAGACGAGCAGGGGCCCGCGCAGCAGCAATTCCAGGAGGCCCAGCAAGAAGGGAGAACTGCTCAGGCGATAGAGCAGCCAGGCTTGGGCCATGGTCTGCATCCACATCCCGCAGAGCGTGAGCCCCCGTCCGACGATGAAGAGGGAAAAGTTGCGATGTGTCAGCGCGCGCCAGGGAGAATCAGGAGAGATCATCGGTTGAACTATGGAACGAATGACGATCGCACCATTGCACCATTGAATCAATGGCGAATCAATGGCCCGATGAATCCATGATCAAATCCATGCCGCGAGTCGGGGCAAGCATGAGCGACGATGCGCATTCCGTTATCGGCCGGGCGGCGGGGGCGCTGAACCATTGAGTATCGATCCGCGCTTTGATAACGTGGGCGCACACCTTGATGCCGGTCTGAAAGTCGAAAGTCACAGAGTCGAAAGTCTTGGGGGCCGGCGTCTCGGTCTTCAGCGACCCCTGACTTTCGACTTTCTGACCTTTTGACTTTTAGACATTTTTTGTGAGGAACGAATGGCCACGAATGAGAAGCAAGTCATCTTTTCGCTGGTTGGAGTCGGGAAGGTCTATCCGCCCAAGCGGCAAGTGTTGCGCGACATTTACCTGGGCTTCTACTACGGCGCCAAGATCGGCGTGCTGGGCCTGAACGGCGCCGGCAAGAGCTCGCTGCTGAAGATCATTGCGGGTGTGGATCAGAACTACGTGGGCGAAGTCGCGCGCTCGAAGGGCTATACGGTCGGCCTGCTGGAGCAGGAACCGCAGCTCGACAAAGACAAGACCGTCAAGGAAGTCGTCGAAGAGGGTCGGGCCGAGGTCATCGGGCTGTTGAAAGAATACGAGGCCGTCAGCAACAAGATGGGCGAGAACATCTCGCCGGACGAGATGGAGAAGCTGCTGGAAAAGCAAAGTCAGCTCCAGGAAAAGATCGAGGCGGTGAACGGCTGGGAGCTGGAGCATGAGCTGGAATTGGCCATGGACGCGCTGCGCTGTCCGCCGTCGGATGCCAAGATCGGTGTGCTCTCGGGGGGCGAGCGGCGACGTGTGGCCCTCTGCCGCCTGCTGATTCAGGAGCCCGACATCCTGTTGCTGGATGAGCCGACGAATCACCTCGACGCCGAGTCGGTGCAATGGCTCGAGCAGCACTTGCAGCAATACAAGGGCACGGTCATCGCGGTCACGCATGATCGCTACTTTCTGGACAACGTCGCGGGCTGGATTCTCGAACTCGATCGCGGCCACGGCATTCCCTTTCAAGGCAACTACACCTCCTGGCTGGAACAGAAGCAGGAACGACTGGCGAAGGAGGAGAAGGCCGAATCGCAGCGGCAGAAGACGCTGGAGCGTGAGTTGGAGTGGATTCGGATGTCGCCCAAAGGCCGCCATGCGAAGGGCAAGGCGCGCGTGACGCGGTACGAGGAGTTGGTCAATCAGAAGCAGGAGCAGCAGGCCGACGAATTGGAGATCTACGTGCCGCCGGGCCCGAGGCTCGGTGACCTGGTGGTGGAAGCCAAGGGGCTCACCAAGGCTTTCAGCGACAAATTGCTGTTCGACGATCTCTCTTTCAACTTGCCGAAGGGCGGCATCGTGGGCGTCATCGGTCCGAACGGCGCCGGCAAGACGACGCTGTTCCGTATGATCGTGGGGAAGGAGAAACCGGACAACGGTTCCTTGCGCATCGGCGAGACCGTTAAGCTCGGCTACGTCGATCAGGATCGGACGCTCGATCCCAAGAAGACCGTCTGGGAGACGATCTCCGACGGCAAGGACACGATCGAATTGGGGAAGGTGAAGGTGAATTCGCGCGCCTACTGCGGTCGGTTCAACTTTGGTGGTACAGAGCAGCAAAAGAAAGTGAGCGATCTCTCCGGCGGCGAACGCAATCGCGTGCATCTGGCGCGGATGCTCAAAGAGGGCGCCAACCTCATCATGCTGGATGAGCCGACCAACGACTTGGATGTGAATACGCTGCGGGCGCTGGAGGAGGGGTTGGAGCAGTTCGGCGGCTGCGCGGTCGTCAGCAGCCACGATCGCTGGTTCCTCGATCGCATCGCCACGCACATCCTGGCCTTCGAAGGCGACAGCAAAGTCGTCTGGTTCGAGGGGAACTATTCGGAGTATGAGGCCGATCGCAAGAAGCGACTGGGCAAGGAGGCTGAGCGCCCCCACCGCATCCGCTACCGCAAACTCACATGGTAGGGGACTGTCGCGAGGGGACTGGCCCGCGTCGGCGCGTCGGGCCTGTCCCCGTTCTGGCGGCCGGCGACGGCCTCCTTCGAGTCGCCTGTCCCCGTTCCGGTGCGAGGGGGACTGACACCTTTCCTCGCGTCCGCGCGTGGTGTCTGCCCCCTTATCAACGCCGTGAGGCACCCCGAGCATGCCAGCGCAGCCGTTGGTTCCATCATGTGAAGTCGCGCGTCGCCCTGGGCTCGGTCACCGCAGCGAACGCGACCCACCCCCAAGCTAAGCCATGCTGTTACCATTCTCGCGATGCTTTTGCAGCCATAACAGGACTATGCCGGTCTGTGTAGCACGCCGACGCTGTGCTGTGGGTAGAGGTGACACCGGCTATCGACTCTTCGGCATGATGGTCGGGATGACCTGGCGGCGGTGTTTGCGGT
>CAYZTJ010000171.1:0-6441 GCA_964481215.1 uncultured Nitrospira sp.
CCTCGTAGAACGGCGACGGCCGCAGCCGCGCCGAAGGCGTGATGCCGAACATGATTCGATGACCCGAAACCGCCGCGGACAGCCTCCCATGTCGCACGCCGCGTTGACGGAATTCAATCGACGGATCTATGGCCTATGGCATAACATTGGTTATAGGTCGGTTGTATGAGCCGCCGCCTGCCCCCGCTGTCCTGGTTGCGCGCCTTCGAGGCCTCGGCGCGCCATTTGAGCTTCACCCATGCGGCCGCCGAGCTGAGCCTGACCCAGGCCGCTGTCAGCAAGCAAATCAAGTCGCTCGAGCTTCACCTGCGCGAGCCGCTGTTCCGGCGCAAGCCGCGCAGTCTCGTGCTGACCAAGGCCGGCGCCGCCTATCTGCCCAAGGTCCGCGACGCCTTCGATCGGCTGGCCGCCGGAACCGAGGAGGTGTTCGGCCACCGGCGCTCGGAAGTCCTCACCGTGCGCGCGGCCGTCGGCTTCTCCGTCAACTGGATCGCGCCGCGTCTCGGCCGCTTCCTCGCGGAACACCCCGACCTGCCGCTGCGGATCGTCAGCAGCGTCTGGAGCGACGAGTTCGACCGCGAGCGCTACGACCTCGACATCCGCTACGGCACCGGCCGCTGGCCCGGCTTCCGCGCCGACCGCTTGTCTTGGGAGGTGCTGGAGCCGCTCTGCGCGCCTTCCCTGCTCAAGCGCCGGCCGCCTTTGCGCCGGCCCGAGGATCTGGCGCATCACCGGCTGCTGCATGTGCTCGGATACGAGGAGGGCTGGGCCCTGTGGCTCAAGGCCGCCGGCGCCGGCCACATCAACGCCGGCCAGGGCCTTCAGTTCGACACCTCCCTGCTCGCCTTCGAGTTGGCCGCGCGGGGAGGCGGCATCGCCCTCGGCCGCTCCTCGATGTCCGCCAAGGAACTCGAGTCCGGCCGCCTCGTGCGCCCCTTCACCTTCGCCCTGCCGATCGACGAGGCCTTCTATCTGCTCTCCCCCCAGGACGGCCACGAGCATCCGCACGCCGCCCTGTTCCGCGCATGGTTGCTGAAGGAAACCGCGGCGCCGCCGCGCGGACGTCGCGGCCGGCGACACATTTCCATGAACCCTGTGACGCTCCGTTGATGGCCTGCGCGTAGTGTCTGCGCCGCTGCGGGTCCGGCAAAGCGCCGCCGCGCGGCGACATCACTCGGCAATCAGGCAATCATGGGAACGTGGCATGGGCGTCATCGACAGTATCAAGGACAAGGCACGCGAGATCGCAAGCGGCGTGCGCGACGTTAGAAGGCCTCACAACTTTAGGCACCTCGCCGCCGGAGAAAAGGCCATCGCCTACAAGGTGTTCGAAGGCAGCATCCCCTACTCCAGGGTGCTCGTCTCCGACGGACTCGGCTACAATGGCCGCCCCTTCACGTTGCCCGAGTTTACCCACTACGTGCTCCATGTCGGCGACGGCTACTACGGCATGAGCAGTCCCAACCGACTCAAAGATCAAGGACTGCTGATTCACGAGCTCGTCCATGTCTGGCAAGGCGAACACTCCCGATGGCGCGGGACCTACGCCATCGAGTCGCTGTGGGCGCAGCGCCACGGAGACGACGCCTACACTTACGATCCGGCCAAGCTCAAGGATTGGGACAGCTACAATCCGGAACAGCAGGCGCAGATCGTCGAGGACTGGTTCACGGCCGGCTCGCTGGAATCGGACACGCGGTACTGGTTCATCCGCTGCCACATCCGCGGCAAATGTACCGCCGATCCGCCGCCGCTGCCGCCTGTGGGGGCCGAGTTCACCCGGATCGGAATATCAGTCGCCGACGAGAGCCGGATTCCCAGCGACGTGCTGTTCGCCTTCGACAGCGCGCGCCTGAAGCCGGAGGCGCACAAGTACCTGCAGCAGGCCGTGCCGACGCTCAACAAGTGGGCGAAGGGATACACCGTCGTCATCGAGGGGCACACGGATTCGACCGGCTCCTTCGGCTACAACATGAGGCTGTCGCGGGAACGCGCGCAGGCCGTGAAGCGTGCGCTGATCGGGCTCGGCGCCGACAACGCCGCCAACTTCAACACCAAGGGCTTCGGCGAAAGCCGGCCGCTCCTCCCCAACACCACCCGCGAGAACCGCCGGAAGAACCGAAGGGTCGAATTCCGCTACGAATGACCGCCGCACCCGCAGGCGAGGGGGCGCGGTGGAGCATGCTGCACGAAGGAGTCCCTTCTTCGGCGGAGTGCGCGGAAACACCGGGGTCGCAATCTTCTTCCGCAACGACTCCGGCAGCGGCGATCACCCGGAAGACGGAGAACGTGCCGCTTCAGATCACCACAAGGACACGAAGCGCACAAAGAAGCGGCCAAGCCCTTCTTCGTGTCCTTCGTGCCTTTGTGGTGTGCCCTTCTACGGCGCGGCGCGGCTGCCCATACGAAAAAGGGGCGCTGACGTAAGCCACGTTGACCGAGTTGTCCGCCCTGAACCAGGGAGACCAGGAGGCCCACGGAGAAGGGAAAGAAGCTCGGATGAAATGGACCGCGCGCCAAAGCCGCGCAAGTCATCTTTCCGCGCCAACCCTGTTTGCCTGGTGAAAATTCTTTTCCCGGTGATTCCCGGCGTCTCTGTGCCGCTGTGGTTCAAGGCCGCGGACCGGATCGGCGGTACCAGGCCTGCAAGGCTGGCGCCCATGGGATCCAGTCTGATGTCCGGCGGACGCGTCCTGCCGCACCGTCACGGCAGGATCACGTTGTCGCCCGCGAGCGCCTCGCGAAATTCGGCATAGGCCCGCAGCCGGAAGTGCTCCTCCAGCACGTCGATCGACCTGATGCGATCGCAGCGGAACGTGCGGATGCCCGCGCGCAGGCGATCCCAGGACAGCGCATACCAGACGGGGTAGTTAAGCAGCAGGTAGTGCGGCTCGATCACCCGCTCGGTCCGCCGGCCCTGCCCGTCGCCGTAGCCAAGCCGCACGGGCTTCATCATCGCGAACGCCTGATGCAGATTCTCGACGACCTTCGGGTCGGGCGGCGAGTAGGCGGTGAGAACGACGGGAGAGGCCGAGCGGCCGATCAGCAGGCGCGCCTTCAGGCGATTGATCCTGTCGCGGCTCGCGGGCGAGAAGGACGCGATCAACTTGCTGCGGATCGGGGCGAGATTCGCTATCAGGATCGGGGACTTCATCTGCTCCGCGACGGCCAGGCTGACCAGCAGATCCACGGCCTCGCGATAGCTGAGGTTCAGGCGTCCGATTCCCCAGGCGTGACGCAGGCGCACGCCGCCTCCACGCCCCCGGTCGGCCTCGACGGGCAGCCCCCGCTCGCGCAGAAGCAGGATGTCCCGGCTGAGCGTGCGGTGGCTGACGCCGAACTCCCGGGCCAGGTCGCCGATGCACAGGGGTGCATCCGACTTCAGCCGGCTTTCCAGCAGATCCAGCCGCTGCATGCGGTCGAGGGTGGACGCACGGGTCATGGCGCGAGTATGTCAAGAAATATGACATATAATGACGTATATCCGGCTAGCGTCAATCCATCGACTGCAACCGATGGAGCACGCCATGACCGGGACGATCATCGAATGGGCGCCGATCAAGCTTGCCGCCGGCCGGACCGAGGCCGACCTGATCGCCGCCTCCGACGCCTTCCAGCGGGATTTCCTGTCGCACCAGCCGGGCTTCGTCCGCCGCGAACTCGTGCGCAGGGGCGAGGGCGAATACGTGGACATCGTGCATTGGCGCAGCCTCGACGATGCCAAGGCCATCATGGCCAAGGTCGAGACCTCGCCCGCCTGCCGCGCCTTCTTTTCCGTGATGGACATGGACGACGCCGATGCGGCCGGATGCATCGACCACTTCACGTCGATCGCGGTCTATGGCCAAGCGTCAGCCGTACCCTAGGCAGATTTTCGGGGACAGTCCGCTGAGTTGTCCGATCTGAAGAACAAGTGGCGCTGACCCAGGCCGATCTTCGTGTCCTTCGCTCCTTGGTGGGGCGCCCTTTTTCCATGGTGCCGGGCGGACCGCCCGCCTCTATCGCCCGCCGAGGTCGCGCAGCGTGTACAGACACAGTAATCACCTGACAGTCACGTCGTCTCCTGTCGACGATCAGGCGGTGTCAGTGTGATCAGGATGCTGATCGCTGTCCCCCTGTCTGTTGTCGTTGGCTGGTATCGCTACGCCCTCGGGAAGCAATGGCAGAACCAAGGTGACAGCCACCTCCTGCAGAACTACGGTGATGGGATGGACGGCGCCCACCCCATCACCGTAGCTCCGCACATGCCATGACAAAGCACAATCGAGCAAGCCGTTCTCACGTCACTACTCTGCACGTCTTCGACGAGGTGCACAGACTTCTTCGATCAAAGGATTTCCGCTCTGTCGCCAATGTACTGCTAGGTGAGGGCAAACAGCGCATTACCAGCCCCTACAATGTCGACTTGAATCATGCTTGGTATCTGATTGGACACTCCGATTGGAAAGCCAAGCGATGGGAGCGGGCCATCTCGTCATTCAAGAAGGCCCTTAGACATGACCCAAAGGACTGGATGACGCTGTGGGCGATTGGCGACTGCTACGACGAGTTGAAGAAAGCAGAAGCCGCTCTTCGCTACTACACGAAAGCATTGAGGCGAGCGCCCAAGGAGCCAGCATTGCAGTACAACGCGGCCAACGCGCTCATTGATCTGGCGCGATACGACGAGGCAATTGCACAACTGCAGAGAATCACTACGAAGGACCGCGAGCTTCGGCGCAAGATGCGGAAGAACCTGGAACTCGCAAAGAGGGCAGCCCAGGGGGAATTGCGGCGGCACGGCAACTACCGGGGAGGCCAGCGGTGAGTCGAGACTGCCTAAGGTGGCATGCTGCAATTCGTGACTTGGCGTTAGACTCTTCCGTGCCAGATTGGCGGGACGCAGGTTTGAGTCTCGACCACAAAGAGGCAATAATCGTCAAACGTTGTGCAAAACACACCTATTCTCGATTGCTGGACAGTGCGACCGATTACTTTGATCTTGATGACTTTTCGCCGGTAAGACTAAGCAGAGAATTTGATTCATTTGACGACTGCATCTGTGCGGCAATCAGGCCTGAGGTGGCAGATCGGGTCGCGGCCTGGATCCGCGAATGCTATGTATTCGGAACGGAGGAAGGCGCGAACGTTCACTTTTGGTGGAGCGCGCTCTTTCACATGCATGAACGCGACCTAGGCGACTGCGCGCATTTCCTTCATCCTGGAAAAGTCGAGGATGTGCGTAAGGCCGTTGGCCGCTATCTGCTTAGAAATGGGCGTACTCCCTGGGGTCCTCGTCGCCCAGAAAGAGTACTCTCGGAGTGGGATCGGCAAATTCTCCGGCAAAGTAGGTCCGTTCCGCACGACGAGGGTGACATTGCTTCGGGTATCTACTCCACGCAGACGTTTGTTAGACTCCGGAGATTACGACAGTGGTTGCTTGAGCATCTAAATCAGGTTGAACGGGAGCAGTTGTTCAAATTGGCCAACTGCGTCCTGCGCGGTAAAGCCGCCAATGTGATGTCATTTCTTCCAGGAGACCGCCCGACATCATAACGAGATGGAGCAAGTAGTAGGGGTCAGATTCATGTATCCTCGGCAGAAGGGGTGAGTAGCGCGGGACCAACGAAGAGGTCGCTACCCTTTTCCGCAACGACTCCTTGAACGGCGATCACTCGGACGACGGAAAGCGCCCTGCTTCAGATCACCACAAAGACACAAGGCGCACGAAGAAGCGTCCAAGTTCTTCTTCGCGTCCTTCGTGCCTTTGTGGTGTGCCCCTTCTTCTTCGCACCGGGCGCATCGCGTGCCTTCATCGCCCGCCGAGATCGCGCAGCGTCTTGCGACACTCCCGATAGAACGCGTTCAGCTGCCGGCGGCGGGCGATCTCCGGGGCGCTGAAGAGGCCGTTCTTCCGGGCGTTGCGGCTGCCCTTGGGGGCGCCGATTCCCCGCGCGCCGCCATGCTGGAAGCAGCGCCGCCTGCCCGCGACCGGCGACAGCGCGCAGGTGCCGCCGGTGCGCAGCCGCGCGCCACAGCAGGGCGGCTCGTCCGAGGGATCGGACGCGGATCCGGCCGAGGCTTCCGGGTCAACCATCACGACGCAATTTGCTCTTGCACATTTGCAGAACATACATTATTCTGCCGAGCATCGTCAAGGGCACCCTGCGGCCCGCACAAGCGGCGAGAAACAAGAGTCCCATGCCCATGATCCCAAGCTTCGTCCCTTCCCGTTTGCCTGCCGCCGCACCGCTTGTTTACGCATTTTACAATAGCTTTAATTTGTCGGTTCTGCACATTTTCGGGCGCCCTGACGGCCGCACCCCGGCGGCCAGCGACCCGCTTCCGGCTGGCCTCCCGCTGGACATGGGGTCGATCCGTTGGCCGCGCGCGGCCGGTGGAATCTCGCGCCGGCCGCCCGCGCTTGAGGCACCCCGACTCGCCGCCTATAGTCCGCCGATA
>CAYZTJ010000172.1:0-6439 GCA_964481215.1 uncultured Nitrospira sp.
TCGGAAAGGCGACGGTCCCCTTGGTTGCATCGGGCCTTACCTTCCGCTAAGTTAGCGCGATGCGTCAGTGGCCCGTTCGCCAAATTGTGCTCGCGGTTGCGAGCGGTCTTCTGCTCCCCTTCTGCTTCCCGAAATTCGATTTCGGTCTGCTGGCCTGGATCGCCCTGATTCCCCTCCATCTCGCGCTCGACGGCATGAGCAAGTGGCGGGCCTTTCGCCTCGGCTGGCTCGCGGGGACGATCGGCTTCACCGGCATCATGGCCTGGGTCGTGACGGCCATGCACACCTACGGCAAGGTGCCCCTGCTCGTCAGCTATGCGGTCATGCTGCTCCTCACGGCCTATCTCGGTCTCTTCGTCGCGCTCTACAGCGCGGGGTACGTCTGGTTCCGCTCGCTGGTGCCGCGCTACGGATTGTTTGCCGCGCCCTGTCTCTGGGTGACGCTGGAACTGGCGCGCACCTATCTGTTCAGCGGCTTGCCCTGGTCGCTGCTCGGCTATTCGCAGTACCGCCAGCTCGACGTGATTCAAATTGCGGATCATCTGGGTGTCTACGGCGTGTCGTTCCTGATCGTCCTGGCCAACGTGGCGGTGGCGGAGCTGATCGCCTGGCTCATGCCCTTGTTCCGTGGATTCATGCCGGCACGGCTGCCCTGGGAACTGGTGACCACCTCGGCGATTCTGGTCGGGCTTTCCTGGGCCTACAGCACATCGCTCATCGTGGACGAAGGCATTCAGCCGCCGAAGGCGACGCTCCAGGTGGGCGTGGTGCAGCCGAACGTCGATCAGGCGGTGAAATGGGAGAAGTCTCAGCGTGAAGAGACGATAGCGCGCTACGACCGGCTGACGGAACGACTCGGCTACGGAACAGATCTCGTGGTCTGGCCGGAAGCGGCCACGCCCTTCTTCTTCGAGCGCGAACCGGAGTATCAATTGCAATTGCTCGCGATTGCGAATCGGGCTTCGGCGCCGCTGCTGTTCGGCAGTCCGGCGGTGCGGTTCGACTTTGAGCGAAAACCTTACCTGTTGAACAGCGCCTATCTGGTGTCGCCAGACGGCAGTCTTCTGGGCCGATACGACAAACAGCATCTGGTGCCGTTCGGCGAATACATTCCGCTCAAGTCGTCGTTGCTGTTCTTCCTGGACAAGCTGGTCGAAGGCATCGGCGATTTTCAGGCCGGCCCAGGCCCGACGGTGTTTTCCTTCACGCCGAAACCGCCGTCAGCCGGCGGCGAGGCCGCGGCGCGCCCGGTGAAGTTCGGCGTGCTGATCTGTTACGAGGTGATCTTTCCCGATCTGGTTCGCCGGTTTGCGTTGAACGGAGCCGAATTTCTGGTGACGATCACCAACGACGCCTGGTTCGGCGATTCGTCGGCGCCGATGCAGCATTTCTCGATGGTCGTCTTTCGCTCCGTGGAGAATCACCTGGCCTTCGCGCGCGCCGCGAATACGGGCGTCTCGGGGTTCATCGATCCGTTCGGCCGCATTCTGCAGACCTCGCCGATCTTCACTCAGGCCGTGATGCAGGCCGCCATCCCCGTGCACCAGCCCCATACCTTCTACAGCCGCCATGGGGATGTGTTTGCCTACGGCTGTGTGTTAATCTGCGCTGTCCTGTGTCTGTTCGGCCTCTTCCGCACGGAAGGGCCTGAGCCGGACGCAATCGCCGCGACTCCCGTGTAATGTGAAAGGTGAAAGGATCGTGTGATGCTGGATGAGATCCGTGTCCGTGTGCGTTCGGTCGGTGAGCAGGTGTCGGAACTTCGGGGGCATCTTTGACTTCGCCCGCATGACGTCCGAGCTCGAAGAGCTGGAGCAACAAATCGCACAACCGAATTTCTGGAGCAACGCCCGGACGGCCGCCAAGGTCAGCCGCAAGAAGGCTACGCTCGAGCATGAGCTGCAACAGTGGCGCGAGATCGAAGGGACCTTGAAGGACGTCGGCGCCCTGCTGGAACTGGCCGAGGAGAGCGGCGATACCGCGCTCGAGGGCGAGCTGGCGGTCGAACTGGACCGGTTCGAGCCGCGGGTGGCGGCGCTGCGCGTGGAACTGCTGCTGTCCGGCGAACTGGACCAGAACAACGCGATCCTGGCGATCCATCCGGGCGCGGGCGGAACCGAATCGCAGGACTGGGCGCAGATGCTCCTCCGCATGTATGTGCGCTGGGCGGAGCGCAAGAAATTCAAGGTGGAGACGCTCGACCTGCAGGCCGGCGATGAAGCCGGCATTAAAAGCGCGACGGTCTCGATCACGGGCCCCTATGCCTACGGCTATATGAAAGCCGAGGCCGGGGTCCACCGGTTGGTCCGCATTTCGCCGTTCGATTCGAATAAGCGGCGGCATACCTCTTTCGCCTCGGTCTTCGTGTATCCGGAGCTGAACGAGGACCTCGACGTCGTGATCGAGGACAAGGATTTGAAGATCGACACCTTTCGCGCGGGCGGCGCGGGCGGACAGAACGTCAACAAGGTCGAGACGGCGATTCGCGTTACGCACCTGCCGACCGGGATCGTCGTGCAATGCCAAAACGAACGGTCGCAATTGCAGAACCGCAACGGGGCGATGAAAATCCTGAAGGCGAGGCTCTTCGAACTGGAGCAGAAGAAAAAGGAAGCGGAGTTCAACGCGATCGTCGGCGAGAAGAAGGACATCGCCTGGGGCAGCCAGATCCGGTCCTACGTGTTTCAACCCTATCAGATGGTGAAGGACCACCGGACCGGCTATGAAGTCGGCAACGTATCGTCGGTGATGGACGGTGACGTGGACGGCTTCATCGAGGCCTATCTGACCAGGAAGATTGCAAAGGGAAGCGGCCAGCCGTCGGCGGTCGTCGAACAGGATGACGACGTGTAGGCGGTTTGTTTTGTTTGTTTGGTTTGTGTGGTTGGTCGGAGAATGAGTCAAGCACCAGGGCAATCAAAGCACCAAACAAACCAAATCAACAAAATGAACCAAAGAAACAAGCATGGATGAACTGAACGAACAGCGGCAGCAACGGATCAAGAAACTCGATCAACTGCGCGAAGCGGGAGTGGCGCCCTACGGCTCCCGATTCGAGGTGAAGGATCGCGCCGGCCAATTGATCAAGCTGCACGGGGAAAAAACGAAAGAGACTCTGGAGCAGGAAAAAATTCCCTGCACCTTTGCGGGCCGCGTGGTGGCCCTTCGACGGTTCGGCAAGGCGGCCTTTGCCGTGCTGCAGGACGGGTCGGACCGGCTGCAGGTCTATCTGAAGAAGGACCTCCTGACTGAACAGGCCTACAAGGTGGCGGAGCAGCTGGATCTCGGCGATTGGATCGGGGTCGCCGGCAGGCTGTTCCGGACCAAGACGAATGAATTCACGGTCGAGGTGCATAAACTGACGTTCCTCAGCAAGGCGCTCCGTCCCCTCCCAGAGAAATGGCACGGACTCACCGACGTGGAAACGCGCTACAGACAGCGGTACGTGGATTTGATCGCGAATCCTGATGTGCACGGAATCTTCGCGACGAGGAGCAGGATCATCGCCGGCATCCGGTCCTTTCTGATCGAGCGCGGGTTCCTGGAGGTGGAAACGCCGATGATGCATCCGATTCCCGGCGGAGCCGCGGCGAAGCCCTTCGTCACGCATCATAATGCGCTCGGCGTGGATCTCTATTTGCGGATCGCGCCGGAACTCTATTTGAAGCGGTTGATCGTCGGCGGGTTCCCGCGCGTGTTTGAGATCAACCGGAACTTCCGGAACGAGGGAATTTCCACCATCCACAATCCGGAATTCACGATGCTGGAGTTCTATGTCTCCTACGCCGATTACCAGGATTTGATCATTCTGACGGAAGAGCTCATTGCGACGCTGGCGAAACAGACTCTGGGCAAGACGGTGATCGAGTATCAGGGGAAGGAGATCGATCTGACGCCTCCCTGGCGGCGCTGGTCCTACCATCAGGCGATTCTGGAAGTGAACGGCCTGGATGAATCGACGCTGCGCGACAAGGACAGGGCCCTGGCCGCTGCCGGAAAATTGAACGTGCCGGTCGACCCAAAATGGCCGCTCTTCAACATCGTGAACGAGATTTTTGAAGAAACAGTCGAGCCCAATTTACTGCAGCCGACCTTCATCACCGACTATCCGATCGAAATTTCTCCTCTCGCGCGGCGGAAGGATTCGAACCCCGCCCTGACGGACCGGTTCGAGCTGTACATCGCCGGGCGCGAAATCGCCAACGCCTTCTCCGAGTTGAACGATCCGTTGGACCAGCGGGAACGATTCGAAGGACAGGCGGCGCAGCGGGAGGCCGGAGACGAGGAAGCCCATCTGGTCGACGAAGATTTTCTGCGCGCGCTGGAATACGGCATGCCGCCGACGGCCGGCGAAGGCATCGGGATCGATCGGCTGATCATGCTCTTCACGAACCAGGGTTCCATCCGCGACGTCGTCCTCTTCCCGCAATTGAGGCCGGAGAAGTAGTCAGGATGGCGCTCCCCTACGAAATTTTCGTCGGATTGCGCTACTTGCGCGCAAAACGGCGCAACCGGACCATTTCGCTCAATACCTTCGTGTCGATCGCCGGCATCACGCTCGGCGTCGCCGCCTTGATCGGCACCGTCGGCATCATGACCGGGTTCAAGGAAGACATTCAGGCAAAGATCCTCGGCACGACGGCCCACGTCATCCTGCAGGACCGGATGAAGGACGCCATGAGCGACTACGACCCCGTCGCTCAGAAAGCGGCGACCGTGCCGGATGTGGTTGCCGCGACCCCCTTCATCTTGAAGCAAGTCATGCTCACGACGCAGGCCGGCGCGCAAGGTGTCGTGCTCCGCGGGATTGATCCGCAACGAGAAGGTAAGGTGACGGAGCTGGAGAGAAATCTGGCTGCGGGGCAGTTGACCGACCTGAGCCGGCCGGTGACGGTCAACCTTCCGCCCGTCGATAATCCCAACGGACCGTCGCAGCCGACGGAGAAACCGGGCATCATCCTCGGGAAAGAATTGGCGCTCCGGCTCGGCGCATTCACGGGCGACATCGTCAGCGTCGTCTCGCCAGTCGGCCCGATCAGCGCGATGGGCATGGTGCCGAAAATCCGGACGTTTGTCGTGGTGGGCATCTTTCACTCGGGCATGTACGAATATGACTCATCGCTTGCGTACATCGATCTGGCCGAGGCGCAGAAGTTTTTCGGCATGGGCGAGACTGTGACGGGCATCGAGCTAAAAGTAAGGGACGTCTTTCGCGCGAACGCAACCGCCCGGTCGGTGGAGCAATCGCTCGGCTTCAGCTATGGCGCCCGCGATTGGATGCAGATGAACCGGAATCTGTTTTCGGCGCTCAAGCTGGAGAAGACGATGATGTTCCTGCTGCTCGTGCTGATCACGATCGTGGCCTCATTCAACATCGTGAGCACGCTGACGATGATCGTCACCGAGAAGCAGAAGGAGATCGCGATTCTCAAGGCGATGGGCGCCACGAAGAAAAGCATCCGGCGCATTTTTATGCTGAACGGGTTGATCATCGGCCTGTCCGGCACGGCGATCGGGATTCCGCTCGGCTATGCCTTCCTCTGGCTGATTCAAACGTTCTGGACGTTCGATCCTACGGTCTATTACATCTCCAGAATTCCCGTCCATGTGTTGGCCGAAGACGTGTTCCTGGTGGCCGGCTCGGCGATTCTGATCAGTTTTGCCGCGACAGTCTATCCGTCCCTGCAGGCGGCGAAACTCGAGCCGGTGGCCGCGCTGCGCTATGAGTGATCGTCAAGCGTCAACCGTGAATCGTCAACGGTACGGAATCGCAATTCGCCGGAACGAAGGACGATTGACAGGTGACGATCGTTCGATGAATATATGATTACCGTCACGGACCTTCATAAATCGTTCCCCATGGGCGAGCAGACCCTGACGGTCCTCCGAGGCATCAACCTGACCATTCAACGGGGTGAATTGATCGCGGTGATCGGCGCGTCCGGCGCAGGCAAGAGCACCCTGCTTCACGTTCTCGGCCTGCTCGAGCGGCCGACGAAAGGGGCCGTGCTGTTCGAGGGGCAGGACCTCTTCCAACTGTCGGAGCCGGATCAAGCGGAATTTCGTAACCGCCGCATCGGCTTCGTCTTTCAGTTTCATCACCTGCTTCCCGAGTTTACGGCCCTCGAAAATGCCTGCATGCCGGCCCTGATTCAACGGCGCCAGCCGGAGGAGGTCGAACGCGAAGCCGTGGCGATCCTGAATGAGGTGGGACTGGGCTCCCGTCTGCGGCACAAACCCGGCGAGTTGTCCGGGGGCGAGCAGCAACGGGTCGCTGTCGCGCGGGCGCTGCTGCAGAAACCGGATCTCGTTCTGGCGGACGAACCGACCGGCAATCTGGATACGCACACCGGCGAAGCGCTTTTCAGTCTCATGCGGGAGATGAATAAGGCGCGGGGCACCACCTTCGTTATCGTGACGCACAACGACAAGCTCTCCG
>CAYZTJ010000173.1:0-6438 GCA_964481215.1 uncultured Nitrospira sp.
CAACATCCGCTGGGGCGAGGGCGACAAGCTCCAGGACCTCTTCACCCGCACCCGCGCCATCCGCCGCGGCATCATCGAGGCCAAGCAGGCGTGAGCCCGACGGCCTCCAGCGGCCCGGCCCCGATCCGAGCGAACCACCCCATGTCCAGCGGACCTTCGACCGGCTCAGGGGCAAGGGGAAGTATCAGCCTTCAGCCAAGGGAGGTCCGGGACTTCAAAACTCGAGATTCAAAGCTAAGGTAAAATGCGGTAATCCAGAGAGTGACTGCCGCTGGCGGTCATTCTGGCGCGATTTCTGCCGATGGACCCCTTGTCCAGCGGAGATCGGCGTCCCTTGTGGGGCGGCTCCCCGGGTCCGGCCGAAGGCCGGCCCGAGGACAAGCCCCAAACCCGCCCACGGCGATGCCGCTGCACGACGGGCGGGTCATAGACCCGGCCCTACAAGGGTTCGGCAGTCGAACCGACCTGCCTTCGCCGAGGCGAAGCCGCTTCGGCTTCGCGCAGGCGGGAGCACCCCATGCCCAGCGGCGGAGGTTCCGCGCCGCCGGGCCGGCGACGGTGACTTCCTGGCGATCGACCCCATGCCAAGCGGGGCGGGCGGCTCTCCGTCGTGCGCCTCCGGAGAACCGCTCGACCTTGCCGGTCGAGGGCGATCTCGTGATCCACGATGTCCAATATCGAGCCGCCGGCTGTGCCGACGACAATGGAACCATATGGGAACGCTCGAAGTCGATTGCAAGGGGTGACTTCGGAATTCCTTGCCGGCAACGCCGCCCGGGGCAGCCACCGCAAACGGACGCTTCACCATTGCCGTCTAGGCTGCCGTCGTCTGCGTCGAACGCGGTCGTACCCCGGATCGTCAGACATGGCTTACCTCCGTCCGCTCGCGCTTGTCGCGCTGGCTGCGATTGTCGCGGCCGTCATCATCGTTCCGCTGTCGACGCGGCAGGTGCCGGAGCTGCCGACGGCGCCCCTGGTCTTCGACCTCGATGGCGATCTTACCTGCAGCTGAGCGGAGGCGATGTGACGGTGAGCAATGCGGACTAGCGAGGATTCACCACCGCCCTGCGGGACCGCGATGGCCTCAGCGACATCGGCGCAGAGTATTGCGTTGCCAGAGCATCGCCACTGGAAGCTTTCGCTGTTTGCCGGATTGCTGGTGTTGTTGGTTCTGGGCGTCTTGATGGTTACCTCGAACGGCGGAAGCCGGCGATTCCTATGCGTGATCGAGTCGGACAACCGGAATGGGGCGACCCTCACCTTCGAAACCGGACTCAACCTTCTGACTTGGGGGCCCGGTTTGCCAAAGATGCTTGACCTGCAGAAGCACGAACTTGAGCCGTTGGAACTGCTGGCGGTCGAGAGGGGCAACGCACTCGGGAGGATCTCAATTCGAATATATGGCGACGGCCAGGATATTCGTTTTGTCGCCTATGCCGGCGACTTCGGCCGCACCGGCAAGTGCAAGGTCGAATAGTGTTGACCGGGATTAGGGCGATGCCCTGCATTCCGCAAAGCGCACGAGTCGGCCATGACATGATGACATCGACGCTTGCCGCTCAAGTCGGCACCGACTAGTGGAGATAGAAAGTGGCGAGAGCACACGCGTATGGACTTGGTTGGGTCGCCGTCGCCGACCTCGCCGGCCTCGCCGGCCTGGCAGGTGCTATCGCGACTGAGATTGCAGAGCTCATGCTTTGGCCGCTTTCCGGCATCGGCGTCGGGGCCGCGCAATGGGCGCTTGTCCGTGCACGCATGCGCATCTCGCCGATGGGCTGGACTGCTGCGACCGCGGTTGCATCTCTTGGCGCTGTGGCGTTCTTTCTGCTCTTGGCGCAACACGTCGTCATCGAATCCAGTGGAGACCTGAATCCTTCTGCGGCTTGCGCGCCTGCGTTCATCGTTCAAAGCATCATCGCTGCGGTTGTTTGTGGCCTAATCCTCGGCATCCTGCAGGTTGCTGCGTTGCGTGATACGCCACTTGTGCCCGGAGCTTGGGTATGCGCCACGATCATCGGCGTAATGGGCGCATGGCTGTATTATCTCGGGATTGTGTTGCTTCCAGCCGGTCCCTGGTATCTGCCACAAGCAGTTCACCAATATCGTTGGACCGCCATCTTCGGCGGCTATTGGGTCATGCTCTGCCTGCCGCAAGCCGTCCTCATCGCACGTGCGATCAAGAGCGCGGCGCCTGCCACTGAAGTCGACACCCGACAGGCGGAATAGAAGGTGGCGAGAGCGCTGACGTATGAACTTGGTTGGGTTGCGGTCGCGGGCGTCGTTGGAGGACTTGTCGGCGGAGTAGCGCCGGGAGTTGTCGGGCTCGTTTTCCTGGCGCTGTCCGGAGTTGCAGTCGG
The DNA here is from genome assembly GCA_964481215.1 of uncultured Nitrospira sp. Lineage (GTDB taxonomy): Bacteria > Nitrospirota > Nitrospiria > Nitrospirales > Nitrospiraceae > RSF151. The sequence goes on from CAYZTJ010000173.1 coordinate 2,358, forward strand.
CGCGGTGCAGTGGAGATATGTCCTTCGTCCGCTTGGCGTTGCGCCGGCACCCTGGATCGCGACCACTGCCATCGGTGCATGCGCCGCAATGCTGACCCACTTCATGATGGCACTTGGGTTCACGAAAACGACCGTCGGGTTTGCCGACATCATAGACCGATTTGGCGGCAAGCTTTTCTATGCAGGCCTTTATGTCGCGCTTGCCGGCGCACTGCTGTGGGGAACGCCCCAGGCGTTCGTTCTGCGCGAGACAGCGGTTCGGTGGTGGGCTTGGATCCTCGCGACGATGGTGGGCGTGTCATGCGCCTGGTTCGGCGCATTGGCCCTTCATGGGACTGGATTCGCGACCACGCCGCCGGAGATCGGAAGGATCATTCGTGTAGCAGCATACTGGGCTGTGTTGACCCTTCCGCAGGCAATTCTGATCGGGCGCGCAATGAAGAAAACTCGATAGGTATGAAGTCGCCAGTGGGCGAAAGCCGAGAGTAAACTTACAGGCGTCCTTGCCGTCGATGGATTGAGACTGCGTGCTCTGCGTTCGCATTCCAAGATGTGGTGACAGGGAGTCGGAATGACGACGCCGAGCGGCCGTTCCTGCTGCGCTTCTCCACCAACGACCCCGCCGCCCGCCGCGCCGCCCTTCGCGACCTGCGGGCGCGGTTGAAGGCAAGAAGGTGACGCGCCATCAGACCGCTTCGTCTTGGCGCAGGCGTTGCGTGTCGATCGGTGTGATATCGGCGGCCGACGCCGCAGTGCGGGATTGAGCCGTCAGCACCCCGATCGTTTGCAGGTCTGGCATGCGCGCCTGGACAGGACCGTGCGCCAGCTCAGTTCAGATTGAAAGCCTTTCAGACCTAGATTCTCGATCAAGCGAAGATCGTCAGCGGTCCAGGACCGCCTTCAGGAAGGCGATGGTCCGCGGATTGCTCGGTGCGCCCAGGACCGCGTCGGGCGGGCCGCTTTCGACGATCTGGCCGTGGTCCATGAAGATTACGCGATCCGCGATGTTCCGCGCGAAGCCCATTTCGTGGGTAACGATGACCATGGCCATGGTCACCTCGGTCGCCAGCTCGCGAATGGTGTGCAGGATCTCGCCGACCTTCTCGGGATCGAGAGCGGAGGTCACCTCATCGAACAGCATCACCGCCGGCCTCATGGCGAGCGCCCGCGCGATCGCCACGCGCTGCTGCTGTCCGCCGGACAATTGTCCGGGGTAGCTCGACGCCTTCTCCACCATGTCGACCCGTCGCAGGAGTCCCATTGCCCGGTCCCGGGCCTCGGCCTTCGGCATGCGCAGGGACTTGACCGGCGCCTCCATGATGTTGTCGAGCACGCTCATATGCGGAAAGAGATTGAAATGCTGGAACACCATGCCGACCTTGCTGCGGACCGCGCGGAGATTCCGCCGGTTGTCCCGGACCATCCGCCCATTGTCCCAGGCGCAACCGAGAAGCTCGCCGTCGATTTCGATCTGGCCGTGGTCCGGCGTCTCCAGAGTCATGATGAGCCGCAGGATCGTGGTCTTTCCCGAACCGCTCGGCCCGATGATGACCAGCTTCTCGCCGCCGGCCACCGACAGATCGACGTCGTTGACGACCGCGCGACCGTCGAACGCCTTGCGGACCCGGGTCATTCGGACCGCCGGCACTCCTCGCTCATCGCCGGGAGCCGACCCGCCGGCGCTCATGCCGCGCGCGTCCGCTTCATGCCTTGTCAAGGCGGATCTCCAGATAGCGCGTCACCAGGGACGACGGATAGCTGAGAAGCAGAAAAATGAAACCGACGAGGGTCAGAGTCTCCAGGTATCGGAAGGACGAGCCGGCGATGAGGTTCGCCGTGCTCAACAGCTCGTAGACGGTGATGGTGGAGAGAAGCGGCACATCCTTGAACATCTGGATCAGATAGTTCCCCAGGGCCGGAATCATCGGGCGGATCGCCTGAGGCAGAATCACGCGCCGCCAGACCGTGAGGGACGGCAGGCTGAGGGCGATCGAAGCCTCCCACTGGCCGGTGGCGACGGCGCGAATTCCGGAACGAAAGACCTCGGAGGCATAGGTCGCGTAGTGCAAGCCGATGACGAGGACCCCGGTCGGCTCCGCCGGCAGCGAAATCCCCAGTTCGGGCAGCACATAGAAGGCGAAGAAAAGCTGCACCAGTAGAGGCGTCAGGCGGACGAATTCCACGAAGGCCCAGGCCGGTCCGGAGACAAGCCTGCTGCGGCTCATCCTCGCCACTGCGATCAGCAGTCCAACGGCCAGGGCCACGGCGAATCCCAGCAAGGAAATGCGGATCGTGATCAGCGTCGCCTGCAGCAGCTCCGGCAGGATCTGGAACACATATCCCCAATCCCAATCGACGGTCACGGCGTCCTGCCAATGCTGAGTTTCCGGCGGACCCGCTGGTCGATCAGCTTCGCCGTCCAGGCGATGGGCGCGGCCAGGACGAGATAGATCAGCAGGACCAGTCCGAAGATGATCATGGCGCTGCCGTGAGCCGACGCAGACTGCCGGCCGGCAAAGGCCAGTTCCGTCACCGTGATCGCGCTCAACAGCGCCGTTCCCTTCAGCAGGTCGATCATGAGGTTGCCCCAGGGGATGATGGCCCGGGTCAGGGCCTGGGGCAGCAGGATTCTCGTCAGCGTCGTCCATTGCGAGAGGTTGAGAGCGACGCAGGCTTCGCGCTGGCCCCGGGGCACGGCGCGCAATGCGCCGCGCACGATCTCCGAGCCGTAGGCCCCGGCGTTCAGGCCGAGCACGAGGGTCCCGGCGACGATGGCCGGCAGGCGCACGCCGAAGAGCGGAAGGACGAAAAACACCCAGTAGATCTGGACGAACGCCGATGAACCGCGGAAGAACTCGACATAGACGGTCAAGACGATGCGGATGGCGCTGATGGCCACGTCCCGCAGGACCCCGACCACCACGGAAATGGCCAGCGCCAGGAGGCCGGCCTGGAAGGCCGTCTGCAAGGTAACTCCGGCGCCCCTGAGGAGCGCCGGAATTACGGCCTGGACGATATCCACCTTCGTCGGGATCGACGGATTAGCCGGCGCACTCCTGGTCCAGAGTCGGGTCGCCGGGACCGGGTCGGTCCGCCGGCGTGATGCCGTAGGGCATCGCGATCTTGTCGACGGTGCCGTCGGCCAGGAGCTTTGCCAAGGCGACGTTCCAGGCGTCACGCAACTCGGTGGCGTCCTTGTTGAACGGGAAGGCGGACAGGTAGGTGAGCTTCACCTCGACATTCGACGGCTTCGCCCAATCGGAGACCCGTTCGAAGCCGGCATCCTTGAGCTCCTCGAAGATCAGGCGGATCGTGCCCGATGCCTCGACGATGACATCGACGCGTCCGCTCTTCATGCCTGCGGTCATCGTCGTGGTGTCCGGGAAGCGCGTGATCTTCGCGGCGTCGACTCCCGCATTGGCGGCGATTTCGTTTGGCGTCGTGCCCGCGACCAGCCCGATCTTCACGTCCTTGCCGACCAAGTCGTCCCAGCCGTGGATCCCCTTGGGATTGCCGGTCGGGACGATGGCGGACTGGCCCTCCTTGAAATGCGGCGTCGCGTAGATAATGATCTTGCAGCGCGGAGGCTTGACGAAGATCGGCAGGCAGGTGTCGATCCGACCGGCCTGCAGGGCCGGGATCAGGGAGTCGAAGTTCATCGCCACGCCCTGTACCTCCGCGATGCCGATCTCCTTGGCGACGGCGCGGGCGATCTCGAATTCCGAACCGACGAGCGTGCCGTCGGCCTCCAGGTAGTTGTAGGGGCGCTCACCGTTGAATCCGTACAGGAGATAGCCGCGGCTCCTGATCTCCTCGAGGGTGCCTTGGGCCCTGACGAGACGTGGAGCGGCGACCAGGCCGATCGCGCCAACTCCCGCAACCCGCAGGAATTTCCGCCGGTCGAGTGACGTCACTTGAGTCTTCATCGATTTCCTCCTCTGATTTCTGCTTCGCTGTGGTTTGAGATGGATCGGGCCAAACTGGGGTTCGTGGATCGGGCCATGCCCACGCTTGTCATTCCCGCGAAAGCGGGAATCCAGGGTAACCGTTCCGTCACTCGCCCTGGACCCCCGCTTTCGCG
>CAYZTJ010000174.1:0-6418 GCA_964481215.1 uncultured Nitrospira sp.
GTAGCGGGCGCCGAAGGCCGCGAGGCCGGTCGCCATCAGGAGCAGCGAGCTGGGTTCCGGCGTCGCCGCGAGGCCGGTCGTCAAGGTCAGCGTGACGCCATCGTTCCAGAAGTGGCAGTCCGGATCGAATCCTAAGGCGAAGTTGTTGCCGTTCGCAATGTAGGAGTTGAGTGCCGCCAACTGCCCCCCCGTAAAGGTATAGGTATAGTCCGTGGGCGTCGTCGTGAATGAATAAGGCGTTCCCGATCCACTGTAGTTCGGGGTCACGAGATGAATGCCCGCGGTGGTCGCCATGTTGATCGGGAAACTCGAGTTGCCATGATGACGGGTGTTCGTAAAGTCATTGATAATGTCATCGCCCAGTCCATTGGCGCTCTGGACCGGATCATCCATGAAGGATCGGAGCCCGGAGTTCTTGGCCGTATCGAACAGATGGATGAACAAGGCATTGGGGTTGTTGTCCCAGTTTCGGATATTGTCGAAGAAGAGGGTGGCGCCGGTGACGGTCTGGCCGGCTCCAAGGTTCACGCTATCGAAGCGCCGGGCATAGAGATAGTGATGGTCGAGATCGTTGAGGTCGCCAAGGTTGTACGTGATCGTGGCCGCCGAGGCCAGCGGCGAGACGCTCAAGCCGGTGCTGACCGCCAGAGCGAAACCGAGGATGGCTGACGTGATTCCCTTCGTCATGGCGCCCTCCTTCCTTAGGTGTTCCTTGGGCTCCTGAGAACCGGCCGGCTCCGCCGTCGGCTCCCGTCCTGTGTTGTAAGACCCACCTTACCAGGGTTCACTCGCACCCCCAATTCCACGATGGAGGAGCCCCCCCCTTCGAGAGTTGGGGACCCGGCACAGGGGCCGTTGCGCCCGTTATGTGAACACCCGAATCATTGCCTATCATTCTTCGTCATGGCGTCCGGTGCCTGCTCCAGATCGCTCCGCTCACGTCTCTCTTCTCGGCGCTTTCCAAAATTTCTTACCAACCGAAGCCTAGCAGCGCCTCGAATTCGAGTGACGCCCCCGAGGATCGGCGGTATGATGCCGCCACCAACGGGCACAAACAAATGAAAATCAAAAAGAAGACCCCGAAGCCGGCTCAAGCGGGAACACCCCTCTATGTCGTCGGCTATGCCGGAACCCCGCCGGCCCCTCAGGAGTTGCAGTTCTGGTTTGATCGGGAATACGGCGGCCCCCTGGCCCTCACGCCGGATCGCCAGGGCCAGGGCGAGGGGCATTCAGGATACCGAGCGGTCCACGGCCCCTGGCAGGCACAGTGCGCCCTCCACTGCGGGGACGCAGAGGCTCGACGGTGGCAGACCTCTTTGGAATGGCGACATACCCAGGCCGCGACGATCACGCCTACTAAAGCCGCCGTCCCCCGAGATACCTGCGATCAAGTGCTCCTCTCGGCCCGGCTGACTCGCGGATTGGTCCTCTTGACCGGCGGCACGTCATTCGATCTCAAGACACACACGTTTCTGAATCCATCCGACTGGACCGATCGTCGCCTCGAGGCGTTTGCCGTCAGCGAGCATGTGGAGATCCGCCACGACGACACCACGGACGGCGCCCGCGATTGGTTCTTCACCCAGGGCTTGAGTAAGTTCGGCCTGGAAGAGATCGAAGTCTTTCGCCCGCGAGGACTCTCGCCTCAACCGGTATTCGACCGGCTTACCGACATTGCCGACGAGCTCGCCCGCCTTGGACGCGTACCCACGGTTGGCTCCTCCGTCTCGTTTCCGCTGCTGGGTCTCGCCATCCGAGCGGTCCGCCATCGGACCGCCACCTACGCCGGCGCGCCGCTCATTCTCCGCGAGATCGTCTGGGAGTGACCCCGCATCCCGCCAGTTGACAACGTTTTGGGGGACGTGTTACCAAAATTAGTTCCGAGTCCGTCTACGGCTAGTCACTTTTATCCCAGAAGGAGGTTTCGAATGTCGGACGTAGCTCCCGAAATCAAAGTCGGCGATACGGCGCCGGATTTTAATCTAAAAGATCAGGACCAGAAGGACGTCAAGCTGAGCGACTACCGCGGCAAGAAGAACGTGGTCCTCTGCTTTTACCCGTTGGATTGGAGCCCGGTCTGCCAAGGCGAGAACAAGTGCCTGACGGACGACTTCCCCAAGTTCCAGGGCGCCAACGCCGAGCTGTTCGGCATCAGCTGCGACAGCTTCTTCTCGCACAAGGCCTGGGCGGATTCCTTGGACCTCAAGCACCGCCTCTTGTCCGACGTACACCGCACGACGGCGAAGGCCTACGGCCTCTACTTCGAGCCGCTGAACTGCTCCAAGCGCGCCACGGTCATCGTGGACAAGCAGGGGAAGGTGGCCTACGCGAAGGTGCAGGAGATCAAGGTGGCACGGGAAGACAAGGAGATTCTCGCCGCCCTCGCGAAGCTCTCATAAACCGAAGGACTGAGCCACGAGGACTGAGGACTGAGTAAGGATTCGCAAGATCCGACAACTCAGTCCTCAGCACTCAGTCCTCAGCACTCGAATGGCTGGGATCGTCGAAGACGTCAGCGACGCCAACTATAAGGAATTCACGGACGCCCCGGCGGCCGTGGTGGCCTACGGCTTGGCAACCTGCGAGCCCTGCAAGGCCTACGACCCGGTGCTGGAAGAGACCGCCCCGAAATTCCCTTCTGTGAAGATCGGCAAGGCCAAGATGCACGTGCCCGGCCGCTGCCGCGAAATCAAGAAGACGCACTCGTTCGAGACCTACCCGACCACCCACTTCTTCTCGCGAGGGCAATTGCTCCTCACGCGAGAGGGGAAGCTCGAACCCGCCGAGCTCTCGGCGTTGATCTCGGATCACCTGCTGAAGTAACCGGCGCGCGTCGCGCTGCATCCGCCCATCAGCGCGTCGCGCGGGACCTCCGCGCTTGCGAGCAGTGCTCGTGGAGAATCAGCCAGGCGCCCGCTTCTTTCTTCAAGATGTTCGTGCAGAGGCCCTTATCCTCCCCCTGCACCTGTCCCGCGCTGAGCACTTGGAACACATACTGATAGGTGGCCCAGGCGGTCGTCTCGGACAGGCGAACGGTGAGATCGGTGATGTCCCCCGCATAGCGCACCGAACTGCCCTGGGCGAGGAGGCCCTCGTACTCCTCCAGCCAGGCCCTGACGGCGTCGAGCGTTTCCGCCTCTCCGTCCTGAAACCCCGAATAGTCCTTCGCATAGAGTCGCAACACCGCGTGACGGTCTCTACTCGCGGGAAACTCTGCCACCGCCCTCACGGTTTGTAGGATGACCTGGCGGACCGCCTCGTCTTCCGTCGCGGCTCGCGCGACGGCGCTGCCGAGGAGCAAGCAGACGGCCAACGACCACCCGATGACACTCTTGTTCATATGGCCCTCGCATGGACGTGAGGCGGGGCGGAGTCCGGGAGGCCCCGGTGAGAGGCGATTACTTATCCGACGTAGTCGAGACGACAGTCTGGCGACTGCACGAGCCGAATATGGTGAAGAAGGCCGGTGGGGAGTGCGGTCGCAAGACGACCCCAGAGATCGCGAGCCAGCCGCTCATTGACGCCGCCCGCCTCGCCACCCCCCGTGAGGGTCGAGAGGACTTTGCGCTGGACGGCTTGATCGAAGGCCTGAGGATCGATCACCTGTCCGCGATCGGGGTCGAGGGGGCCATGAACCGTGACGTGCAACTCGGCGGCGGCCGAGGATAAGGGATACCGCCGCATCGCAAAGGCCGTGGCAGGGACGGCGCCGCCTCCGGCCATGTCGGCCGCCGTCACGTCCACGCACCCGCTCTCATCGTCGAAGAGCCTGATCCGCTCCAACCGACCGATCTCTCGCTGCCGGTGAGACAGCAGTTGCCAGAGCACGCCGGCCACATGCTCGCCGGTGGGCAACCCGTGCTTGAAATAGGGCGTATCTTGATTGAGGTGCTTGTGATCGAACTCTTCCAACAGTTCCTTCAGCACCCGCTTCAGATCGTAGAGATTGACCACCATGCCCGTTTTGGCGTCGACCGGGCCGATCACCGTGACTTCCAGCATGTAGTTGTGGCCGTGCTCGCGGGCGGAGGAGCCGAAGACCGCCTGGTTCCTGGCCGTGTCCCACTCGTCGCGCCAGTACCGGTGGGCCGCGGCGAATTCGATGCGCTTGGTCAGACGGACTTCACGCACAACAGGCTCTCCATAAGCAGAAAGGCCGGGGCCTGCGCATGTCGCGACAGGGCCCGGCCTCTTCACAAACCAATCGGCAGTTAGGCACTAAAGGAGCTGCCGCAGCCGCAGGTCGTCTTCGCCTGCGGATTTTTCACGGAGAACCCGGAGCCCTGCAAACTGTCCACGTAATCCACTTCAGCCCCTTGCAGCAAGGGGGCGCTCTGGGGGTCCATGATCACCTTCACAGCGCCGCGCTCGATGACCGTATCGTCATCGCTGATCTTGCTCTCGAAGGCCATCCCGTACTGATAGCCGTGGCAGCCCCCGCCCCGGACGTAAATCCGAAGGCCGACCGCATCCTGCTCTTCCGTAATCAGTTCCTGTATCTTCTTCTCCGCTCCGGCCGTAATCGTCACCATGGTCGCTCCTCCTTCAATAGACCTGAGACACAGATGCTTCAATGATAAGGCCCCTACCCCCGAGGGTCAAGGGATGGCGCGAGCCTTTTCCGCCGCTTCCAGGTCGCTCAGCCATTCGGCACGCAGGGCCGCCGGGACGGGCGCAGAGGCTCGGTAACGTCCATGGGTCAGGGTCAGGCTGACCGGCTCCTTCTCGTCGGATAGACGCGCCGCCAGGCCGGCCGGCAGGGCAAACCGCACGAAATGGACCGCGCTGATTTTCTCCTCATTACTGTGCCCGCTCTCAAATCGGGCAAAGATCCGGCCCTGTCCAATGTAAATCGCGAGGGTCTCTCCCCGATCGATCCCCATAAAGGCATCGAGTTCGGCCTTGATGTCCGCCTCATTGGGAATTTCGATGAAAAGGGTGGCGCTCAGCTCCCCCGACGTCGGCAGCAGCTGGTTGTAGACATCGAGCTCCTCCTGCACCTTCGCCGGATCGACGATCCGCTCCGCCCGGATCATCTCTTGAATCTGGAACTGCACCGTCTCCCGATTCTCGAAGACGAGCGTGACCCGATCGCCGACCGCAATTCGCCGACGCTGCTTGCGGGCGATCACGGACTGGCGAACCTGGTTGCGCACCCGTTCATACTCGGCGTAGGGGATGAGGTCGGCCGCCGTGATCGTCATGGCATGATCCCGTAGGCATCCCGCACGATCTGAATGGGATGCAGCACCCTCGCGCCGGAGCGTTGGGCCGTGGCGCCGGCCTGCTCAAGTTGCAAGGCCGACAGCGGGCAGTCGCTGGCGACGAGATCGGCCGGCACGCTCCCCAGCGCCCGCACCGCCTTCCCGGCGATCTGCATGGACAGCTCGAAGGTGGCCGTCTTGGCGCCCCAGGTCCCGTCGTGACCGGAGCAGCGTTCCACCACCTCCACCGTCGCACCCGCCGCCTCCATCAACTCCTTGGACTTGAAGCCGATGTTCTGGTCGCGCAGGTGGCAGGGAATCTGGTAGGCCACACGGCCCGGCTTGCGCTCAAAGGCTTCGGAGAGGTGGCCGGCCCTTTTCATCCGCATCAAGTATTCGCAAACATCGAAGGTCCGCTGGGAGACCGCCTGCGCCGCCTCGCCCGGGGCCAACGCGAGATACTCCCGCTTGAGCATCAGGCTGCAACTCGGGACGGGCGACACGATGTCGTAGCCGCGATCGACCCAGGGCTTGAGGGCTTTCACGTTGGCCTCCGCCGCCTGCTTGATCGCCGCCAGATCGCCAAAATCGAAAGAAGGCATGCCGCAGCAGCGTTGCTCCGGCCAGACCACTTCGACCCCGTTCCGCTCCAAGACCTGGATGGTCGCCTTGCCCACATCGGTCGCTTGATAGTTCACCAGGCAACTGGCAAAGAGCGCCACCTTGCCGCGCGGCGTCGATGGAGCCGCAGAGGGACGACTCGCCGCCGGCCGCCGGGCAAACCAGGTGGCCAGGGTCTGCCGCTGAAAAGACAGCACCTGACGCCGTCGATGGATCCCGAGCAGCCGCTCCACCAGCGGGCGCAGCGGTTGCAACGCCATCGTGGCATTCATCAGCGGCGCGAACCAACGGGCCAGCGCGCCCATCAGGTCGGTCTTGGCCAAGAGCCGGTCCTGCCAGGACACCCCGCGGTCCTGCGCCAACCGACGCTTCCAGGCCACCATGAGTTTCGGAAAATCCAGGGCATAGTGATGCGGCGGCGTGTAGGGACAATGGTTGTAACAGAGCTTGCAGTAGTAGCACTCGTCGGCTACGCGCGCGCGGTCGCCGGCGGTCAGCTTGGCCACATCGCTGTCGACCGCATCGATGCGATCCAGCAAGGTATTGAAGGAGGGGCAGAGGTTGATGCACCGGCGGCATCCGTCGCAGATCTC
>CAYZTJ010000175.1:0-1927 GCA_964481215.1 uncultured Nitrospira sp.
TGCGCGCGTCCAACGAGGGGAGCCGTCTCACCCGCTCGCCCCGCAGACGCCGAGGCGTCTGCCTGTCCCGGCGACCGCGCGTTGCGCGAGCAGAGGGGACTCAGCCAGGTCAGTGCCTCACGTGCTGACGGCTGTTTCCGGCACCCTTCCATCCCCTTTACCTTTCACTCGGCCCCTTGTTACAGTACCCCTCTTATGTTCGAGCGGCTCTTTTCCACCGACGTCCTCGTGCCCCTCACCATCGCCTCCATTGTAGGATTCGTCGGAAGCCTGATCGCCATCCCCATCATCCTGGTCCGGCTGCCCGAGGATTTCTTCGACGATCGAAAGCCGCGCACCTGGATGCAGGACCACCATCCGGTCCTCCAGATCGTAGGCCACGTGGTCAAAAACGTGATTGGTGTGGTGTTTCTCTTAGCCGGCTTCGCCATGCTCTTCTTGCCGGGGCAGGGGATTCTCACGATGCTGATCGGCATCTCCATGCTGGATTTCCCGGGCAAGCGCCGGCTCGAGCGCAAGCTGATCGGCCAACCGTCGGTCCTCGACGCGATCAACAAGCTGCGCGCGAAGTTCGAGAAGCCGCCGCTCATCGTGGCCGGGGACTGATTAGAATTCAGGCAAGGGGCGAGAGGCGAGAGGCAATAGGTTGAAGAATTGTAAATGGGAGTAGTATCTCCTTCCCCTGCCTCGAATTCTCGCCCCTCGCCTCGTGCCCATAGCCTATCGCCATGCCTACCCTGTATCTCATCGACGGCAGCGCCTACATCTACCGGGCCTTCTTCGCCCTGCCCCCGCTTACCAACCGCAAGGGACTCCAGACGAACGCGATTTACGGCTTCACGACCACGCTCCTGAAGATCATCCGCGAGCACCAGCCGAACGGCTTGGCGGTGGCCTTCGATGAAAAGGGGCCAACGCTCCGCCACGAGGCCTTCAAGGACTATAAAGCCCAGCGCCCTCCCATGCCGGAAGGCATGCAGGCGCAGATTCCCTACATTCACCGCGTGGTCGAGGCCTTCGACATTCCGGGCCTGCGCGTCGCCGGCTATGAGGCGGATGACCTCATCGGCGCCCTGGCCGTGCAGGCCGAGCAGGCCGGCTACGACGTTGTCATCGTCACGGGCGACAAGGACATGTTTCAGCTCCTCTCGCCCAAGATCCGCATCTTCGACCCCGTGAAAAACAAGTGGTCCGGGGAAGCGGAGTGCCTGGAGCGCTTCGGCGTCGAGCCGGCGCGCGTGGTGGAAGTCATGGGGCTGATGGGAGACAGTACGGACAACATTCCGGGCGTGAAGGGCATCGGCGAAAAGACGGCCATCAAACTCATTGCACAGTTCGGCACCATTGAGAATCTGCTGGCCCATGTGGACGACGTCACCGCGCCCAAAACGCGAACCCTGCTGACGGAGCAGGCCGAGCAAGCGCGGTTGAGTCGGCAGTTGGCGACGATTGACCGGGCGGCGCCGATCCAGTTCGATGCCAAGGCCTTCGCGCTCACGCCGCCGCGGGCGGAACGGGTGGCCCCGCTGCTGCAAGAATTGGAATTCACGACATTGCTCAAGACCTTCCAGCCGGCTGACGCGCCCAGCGCTGAAGCCGCGGTGGCCATCGAGCGCATCACGAATGAAGCCGAGGCCACGCGCTGGACGGCGACGATCCCGGCGAATGAAATTTTGGGAGTGGCGCTGGCGACCGGCGGGGAGCCGGGGGTGCGGGCCTCCGTAGCGGGCCTCGCTTGTTCCGTCGCGGATCGGAAGGCGGCTGCGGCGACACAACTGGAGAAGCCGTTGCGCGATCTCTTGCAGCGGCCCGGACTTCTCAAGGCCGCGCACGATTGGAAGCCGGCCTTCCTCGCCCTCGCGCGCGCGGGCGCAGAGGTGGCGCCGCCCTGTTTCGATACGATGGTGGCCGATTACCTGCTCAACCC
>CAYZTJ010000175.1:2027-6362 GCA_964481215.1 uncultured Nitrospira sp.
TTCCTGGTGGATGTGGCGGCGCTGCAAGGCTTGGGCAAAGAACTGGAGCGGGAGCTCGACCGGATGATGGGCGCCATTGCTACGCTCGCCGGCGGGGAGTTCAACATCAATTCGCCCAAGCAACTGGCGGTCGTGCTCTTCGAGAAGCTGGGGCTCAAGCCGCTCCGTAAAACCAAGACCGGCTACTCCACCGATGAAGACACGCTCACGCAGTTGGCCACGCAACACGAGCTGCCGGCGCAGATCCTCAACTACCGCAGCCTCAGCAAACTGAAATCGACGTACGTGGATGCGCTCCCCGAACTGGTGAATCCGGACACGGGCCGACTCCACACCTCGCTGAATCAGACCGTAGCGGCCACCGGGCGCCTCTCCTCCACCGAGCCCAATCTGCAGAATATTCCGGTGAAGGGGGAATATGGGTTGCGCATCCGCGAGGCCTTTGTCGCGTCATCCGGGCATGCACTGGTCTGCGCCGACTACAGTCAGATCGAGCCGCGCATCCTCGCGCATCTTTCGCAAGACCCGACCCTCTTGAAGGTCTTCGAGAAGGGCGAAGACATTCACATGGCGACGGCCGTAGAGATTTTTAAGAAGCCGGCGGGAGAGATCACCCGTGAGATGCGGCGGGCGGCCAAGAGCGTGGTGTTCGGGATCGTCTACGGCATCAGCCCGTTCGGCCTCTCGCAGAACATCGGCGTGCCGCAAGCCGAGGCCAAGCAGTACATCGACACCTTCTTCGAACGCTTTGCCGCGGTGCGGGCGTTGATGGATCGGAATATCGCCGAAGGCAAGGAGAAGGGCTATACGACGACCATCCTGGGGCGTCGCCGTCCGATTCCCGAATTGCAGAGCACCGATCAGACGCAGCGCGGGTTCGGCGAGCGCATGGCGGTGAACAGCCCCATCCAAGGCTCGGCGGCGGATATCATCAAGGTCGCCATGATCGCCGTCCATCAGCGGCTCCATAAGGAGCTGCCGTCCACCAAGATGATCCTGCAAGTGCATGACGAACTGATCTTCGAAGCGCCGGAGTCCGATGTGGAGCAGGTGAAACGGCTGGTGAAGGCCGAGATGGAGGGCGTGGGGAAGTCTCTCGGCCTCTCGGTTCCCCTTAAAGTCGATCTCGGCGTCGGCGCCAACTGGCGCGACGCGCATCCCTGAGGCTCGCGCGCCAGAAGACAGATCAGCCATCCGTTCGTTCGACAATCGAATCGTGGAGCGTGATCAATGCACCCCTACGAAGTGGCTCTTCATGGCCTTCGCGGGTCCGTGGCGGAGCGAGAAGAAGAATCTCAAATCTCAGATGACCGAGAAGGAGAGCGGCGGAAGGAGTACCGCAGCGGCGGGCAGGTGGAGATCGTCGCACACATCGTCCACATCCCCGATGTCTTCAAGGGCCGCCGATCTCCGAGCATGGGAATGTCGTGGAGATTGCCCGATACTTCGGCGGGCCGGAGCAGCTCCGCACGGCGGTGAACCGGCTTCAGACCTTGCTCGACGACGCCTAAGCCGATCGCAGATGGCGACTCTCAGCTCTCACCGGGACAATCCGTCCCCTGAGACCTGAAATCTGCTATTTGTGATTTGCTGTCTGCAAGCTGAGATTCCCGCAAGGACACGATGAAGTACAAGTCCTTCGAAGACCTGCCCGTCTGGCAAGCCGCCATCGACCTGGCGCGTCGCATCTACGACCTCACCGAGCATCCCGCCTTTCGCGGCCATCCGGGGCTGCGCGATCAACTCGAGCGCGCCGCCCTCTCTGTCTCCAACAACATCGCCGAAGGCTTCGAGCGCGGGACCACGAACGAACTCCTCGCCTTCCTCTACATCGCCCGCGGCTCCGCCGGCGAAGTCCGCTCCATGCTCTGCCTCCTGGAACGCATCCCCCGCTTCTCCCCTCTGCAATCTGTCATGTGCGATGTGAGATCCAATTGCCTCAGTATTTCGAGGCAATTGTACGGCTGGATCGAGCAGCTCAAGAACTCCGGCATCGCCGGCCAGCGGCATCTGAACGAAAAGGCTCGCGCCCGCACGGCCGCGAAGAAAGACCAGGAAGCCTTCCTGCAGGAGCTCGACCGCATCCGCCGTTCCGGCACAGGCGCCTCTGAAGTTTGATAGATGCTCTGCCTCCGCAATCTGAGAGCTGGCATCTGAGATCTTCCACGGGGTTGCAGAAAATGTCGCAGAAAAGGGGTCGGGAGTCGTTTCTCAGGAGCCCTTCGGGCGGCCCGGCGGACGCAAGGTGGACTCCAGTCCGCACCGCCGGCACAGCCGCCGCACCCAGCCCTCTTCCCCATACGGCCGCCCGCGCTGCACACTCGTCCGCAGCGCCTCCAGCTCCGATTTCATGTCGGCCCGATTGACCCGCGCCACCCAGTCCCGGGGCACCGCGATCGGCCAGTCACTCAGCCAGGCTGTGGCCTTCGCGTCCCCTTGGGTTCGCCGCCAGAGACTCGACCACCGCCAGGCCTCCGCCTTCGTCACCAGCTTCCCCCGCAGCGCGTTCCGCTCCACATACCGGGCGACCGTGAGGAAATGTTCGTCGGTCTGCACGGGAAATGACTTGAACCGCCCTTGATAGACCGGCCCGGTCCCGGCGCTGTGGCGGTGGGCATGCCAGCGCTGCGTATGCGTCACGGTGATCCAGCGGAGCAGCTCCGAGAGTTCCCCATCCCGCTTGGGCCACAGGAGCAGATGCCAGTGGTTGGGCATCAAGCAATAAGCGGTGAGCCGCATGCGGAACCGGGCGTACGCTTCGGCCAGAATCTTCTCAAACGCCGCATAATCCGCGGGTGTTTCAAACAGGGGGAGGCACCCCACCCGGCGGTTCAACACATGGTAGGCCAGATCACCGGCAGCGAGGCGGGGGCGACGGGGCATGCGTCCTTCTACCGCAGCAGGCCGTCCCTGTCAAGAAACGACTCCCGACCCCTTTTTTTGTCCAGTTCCATCGAGTTCCGCGACCGGGTTCAACTGATTCTGATACAAGAAGCCCTGGATGAGCGTGCCGTTCACTTTCTTCCCAATCCGGCGATTCTGTCCGTCGACGACGTAGTCGATCGTCACACTGCCGGGGAGGATGACCGATTTGAGGTTTCCCAAGACGTCGTATGAGTAGCTCGCCGTCTGCCCCAGGTTGGGATTCGATTTCGTGAGCAGTTCGCCGTTGGCCGTGTACGTGAAGTGCAGCTGCCCGTAATCCGTGAGCCGATCCTGGGCGTCGTAGACCCCGCCGATGGTCCCGAGCACGGGCGTCGTATAACTGATCCGGTTGCCGTTCGTATCGTAGCCGTAGACGCTAGCCACGCCGCCGTTTCTGTCCACTTCCTTCAATCTCCCAGCAAGATCATAGACGTAGTCATAAGTATCCGTCACCCCTCCGACGCTTTGCATACCTTCCGGATACTGTTAACTATGAGAAGAATACAGATCGGAGAATGAAACATCTATCAGAAGTTCTGCTGAGAGGCTGACGGGAGGTCAGTTTCCGAACAACTCGTTCCACAACATTGCCAGGCCCGCGATGACAAAAAGTAGGCCGAGCACATAGTTGTGGAACCTTAATGCAGTCGCGCCAAGGTATTTCTTCACAAAAGACAGTGAATACACGAGGGCAAGCTTTTCTGGCGGATTGACAAGACAAGGCCAGTCCCGCCATGTCCCATAAATAAGGGTAAATCCTCCTCCAATTGATAATGTCAGAAACAGAAGTCCAAGCAGGATACCCATAGAATTTGAATTCTCTCAGCTTTATTTCTTCGGGAATGGGAGGATAGGAATTTCAATTCCAAAGGGAACTCCAATTGAAGGACCTATACTGATATTTAGACCTTGTACCCTATCCCCCACGCCAGGCTCATGCACAAGATTCGTGCCCAGAGCCAAATTTCTTCCAATACCAATGAACGGTCTGGTAACAGGACACTTTCGAGTTGCCTCCGGTGGGTCAATCATCACGTCAAGCCCGAAGCCTGCACTTGGACCGACAAGCGCGTCGAGTGAGTAATGGTCAAGACTTCTTAAGCCCTGCAGATCATTCCCAATGCAGGCAAAAATGAGACATCCGCTAAACTCTACAACAACCTCATGGCCAAGAACGGTGAACTTTTTGAGGCCGATGTGATCGGTGAAATTAATGGGATCGCTAACCACGTACCCAAAGAGATTGGTATCGCCGCCGCTGAATTTAATCGGATCCTTCGCCGCCCATCTTCCGACTTGCGCATCGTAGTCGCGTGCCCCAAAGCGGGTGAGACCCGTCTGAGTGTCGTACAGCCCTCCGGCGAAGCCGAAGGGTTGGAAGCCGGGATTGGTATCGAGCGTGATCTGGCC
>CAYZTJ010000176.1:0-6208 GCA_964481215.1 uncultured Nitrospira sp.
TGAGCCAGGTATAGAGCGGGACGGTGATGGGATCGCCCGATGCGGCCTCGCGGAAAGCGGCAAGCGAGAGCAGGAGGGACCCGACAACCGCGGGCACCGCGATCCAATGCGCGCGGTCCTTGATCCAATGGCCGCCCAGCCCGACAAGCAGGAAGGCGGCGAAGGGAAGCAGGGGGATGAGCGTGTAAAGCATGGGAGTCAACGATGAATGCTGAATGCTGAATGTTGAACGGAAGAGTCTAAAGAATTCACGAATTCAATCCGGCACCGCGGTTTCTTTCGTTCAGCGTTCATCGTTCCGCGTTCACAATTTCAGGAGTTGGAACTCGTCCACGTTGATGCTGGCTTTGCTGCGGTACAGGGCGATGATGATCGCCAGGCCCACGGCGACTTCGGCCGCGGCGACCGTCAAGGCAAAGAAAACGAACACCTGCCCGGCGACACTCTTGGCGTAGTAGGAGAACGCGACGAAGTTGATGTTGGTCGCGTTCAGCATGAGCTCGACGGACAGCAGAATGACGATGATGTTCCGCCTGATCAGTACGCCCACCATGCCGGTGATGAACAAGATGGCGCTCAAGATGACGTAGTAGGAAAGGGGCACCATCAGCGGTCTCCAACGATGAACGATGAGCGCTGAACGCTGAACGCTGAGAACGCAGCGATAAGCGAGAAGCGCTGAGCGCTGAGCGTAGAATTGGGATTCTTCTGCTCAGCCTTCCGACTTCCGGGGTCTGCGTTGGCGCCCGCGTTCATCACTCATCGCTCCGCGTTCATCGTTGCCTTTTCGAAGAGATCCCGTTTCGCCAAAATGATCGCGCCGATCATCGCAACCAGGAGAATCAGCGAGGCCACCTCGAAGGGAAACAGATAGGTGGAGTACAAGACCTCGCCGATCGTTTCCGTATTGCCGGCGGCCTCGGCTGCGGCCTCCGTAGCGGCGGCGGGCTCGGATGCGCCGCTGCGGCGCGAGGCGAAGAGCAACACCGCTTCCGTCAGGAGTGTCAGGCCCAAGAGCCCGCCGACCGGCAATTGGCCGTGGTACCGATCTTCTCGTTTGAGATTCAGCAGCATCACGACGAAGAGATACAGCACTAAGATGGCGCCTGCGTACACGATCACCTGGACGGCCGCGAGAAACTCCGCATGGAGGGTCACATAGAGACCCGCCACGTGAAAGAAGAGAATCAGCAGTGAGAGCGCGCTGTAGACGGGATTGCGCAGCGAGACGACGAGGAGTCCCGTCACGACAATCACGGCGGCGAAGTAGAGAAAGAAAAGATGGGCCACGTCGAATCCGTTCGGCGTCAGCCTTGCTTTTGGGGGAGTTGCTTGAACGCGACGTTAAAAAACGCGACGTTCGGATGCTGGAACTCGATGCGCTTCTCGCGAACCGGGAACGAGCGGTCCCCGATGGCCAGGAGCTGCTGCTTGTTCAGCAAGAGCTGGCGCTTGTCGTAGACGGCCCATTCGAATTCCCGCGTCATGCCGAGGGCGTCCACCGGGCAGGCGTCGACGCAGAGGCCGCAGAAGAGGCAGCGCGTCATGTCCATGTAGTACTCCTTCGAGTACCGCTTGGTGGGTTCGCCGGGCACTTCCGCGCTGATGACCTTGATGACGCGGGACGGGCAGGCGGCCTCGCAGAGGTCGCAGCCGACGCACTTTTCGGTGCCGTCTTCGTAGCGGAGCAGGGCCAGCATGCCGCGATAGCTGTCCGGCAGCGTGCGCTTCTCGTGCGGGTATTGGAGCGTGATCGGCCTGTAGCGCAAGAGATGCGACAAGGTGGCCTTCATTCCCACGAGGAGTTCGTAAAATACGATTGTTTTTATCCAGGCCTTCAGTCTTGTCATCGGGTCGCCTGTCGATGTCGTAACGGGCTATTGCGCAAACTGTTGGCGAGGGGCGAGGGGCGAGGGGCCATAGGTTCTTCAGCCCCTCTTTCTTGCCTATCGCCCATCGCCTCGTGCCCCTTGCCAGCCTATCGCGGAAACAGATACGCCGCGATCGACGTGATGAGAATGTTCCCCAGCGCGATCGGCAGCATCACCTTCCAACCGAACCGCATCAGCTGGTCGTAACGCAACCGCGGCAACGTGGCGCGCAGCCAGAAAAACAGGAACAGGAAGAAATAAACCTTCGCGGCGAACCACATGACGCCCGAGACCCAAGCCAGGTGCTCCAGCGACCCGTGGAATTGGAGGAAGGGCGCCGGCGCATTCCAGCCGCCGAGGAAGAGGGCGGCGGCGATGCAGGACACGAGAATCATGTTGGCGTATTCCGCCAGAAAGAAAAATGCGAACCGCATACCGCTGTATTCCGTAAAGAATCCGGCCACCAATTCGCTCTCGGCCTCCGGCAGGTCGAAGGGCACTCGGTTGGTCTCGGCCACGGCGGAGATCACATAGACCACGAAGGCGAAGATCTGAGGAAAGGGCGGCGAAAAGATGAACCAGTTCCAGAACCAGCCGGTTTGCGCCTCCGTGATCTTCACCAGGCTCAGCGAGCCGGCCAGCAGGAGACAGCCGACAATGGCCAGGCCCACGTTCAATTCGTAGCTGATCACTTGGGCCGCCGAGCGCAGCCCGCCCAGCAGGGAGTACTTGCTGTTCGAGGCCCAGCCGCCCAGGATGATGCCGTAGGCGCCGATCGACGTGAAGGCCAGGATGTAGAGGATGCCGATATTGATGTCGCTGATCACGAAGGGCTTCACCTGCACGCCCCAGACCTCGATCACGTGATTGGGGCCGAAGGGCACCACCGCGAAGCCGATCAGGGCGGGGACCAAGGCGAGGATCGGCGCGAGACTGAAGAGAAACTTGTTCGCTCCGGCCGGGATGATGTCTTCCTTGAAAAAGAGCTTCAGCCCGTCGGCGATCGGCTGCAGCAATCCGTAGGGACCGACTTCCATCGGGCCCATTCGATCCTGCATCCATCCCAGCACTTTCCGCTCCGCCAGCGTCAGGGCCATGACCGTCAGGAGGACGATCCCCATGACGACGGCGATCTGCGCCAACGTAAAGGCCAACTTGACACTTACTTCAGCCACGATCGATCTCCTTCGCGATGAGTGATGAACGATGAGCAATGAATGGAAGCCCAATCTCCCCGGTTCCTCGCTCTTCGCTCGGCCTTCATGGTGATGCTTTTTCCACCGTTACCTGCGTCGTTTTGTAGATGGGCACGCCGGTCTGTGGATCGACCTGCACCGTCAACAGGCGGCGAACCTCCTGATCAAAATGTTCCGGGAATAGCGCGAGCCCCTCCGGCACCCGGTCGGCGAGTTTGACGGGCGCCGTCGCCTGGCCGGTCGCGTTCGAGAGCCGCGCGCGATCGCCGTCGGCCAGCCCCAGCCGCCCGGCATCCGCGGGGTTGAGCAACAGGGCGCCGGCGGACTGAATCTGCAGCAATCCCTTGGCATGGGTCGACAGTTTCCCAGAATGGAACAGGCTCTGTCCAACCACCAGCGTGAACGTCCCCGCGCTTCGCCCCTCGCGCCTCGCGTCACCCAACGCATATCGTTGCGCGAGATCGCGCTGGTAGCCTTCGTGTAAATAGCGGTCGACCGCAGCCAAGTCGGCCTTCGCGGCCTTGTGAAGCGGTCCCAGCCGTCCATAGCCGGGGATGGCCTGGCGAATTTCTTTGCCGATTTCCTTCGCGTCCCCATACTCCAGCGGCGCGCTCATCAAGACGGACAAGGCCGACAGGATTTCCCAATCGGGCCGGCTCTCGCCCACCGGATCGATCGCCGGATGGATGGGTTGAACCACGCCTTCCTGGTTGACGAAGGCGCCGGATTTCTCCGCATAGGAACAGGCGGGGAGCACCACATGGGCCATCGCGGCCGTCTCGGTCATGAAGAGCTCCTGCACGACCAAGAGCTCCAGGGCGCCGAGCGCATCCTGCGCCTGAGCCGAGGGGGGGAGCGATCCGACGGGATTCTCGCCGACGACGAAGGCCGCCTTCACCCGCCCGGCCCGTGCGTCCTCCAAGATCTCCATGAGCCGGCGGCCCGGTGTGGTCGGCAACTCTTCTTTCCAGAGAGACGCGAGCCGGTCCTTGGCCGTGCGGTCGGTGCTCTCGTAGACGCCCGGGAAATACTCCGGCACGGCGCCCATCTCGATGGCCCCCTGCTCGTTGTTTTCTTCCGCCAAGGGGGCGACGCCGCAGCCGGGCCGATCGTGATGGCCCGTGAGCAGCAAGAAATCCAGCAGGGTCGTGACCAGTTCGGCCCCTCCATCGGCGCGCAATACGCCGGGCCCCGCCAGGATGACCGCGCGGCTCGTGCGGGCAAAGGCGCGCGCGGCGGTGCGGAGGGCATCGGCCGAGGCGCCCGATGCCTGTTCGACGGCGGCCCAGGGCAGTTGCCGCAGCGCCCCGCCGACGGCTTGCACGTAATTCGGGGCCCGCTGATCGAGCGGCAGCGCGACCAGCCCCTCTTCGACCAGTGCCTTCACCAACCCCAGCACCACGGCTTTGAACTGGCCGGGCGCCGCGGCGAAGTGGTGGGTCGAGAGGTTCGTGATGTTGCTGATCGTGCCGATGGCCGGCGCCAGGCTCTCGACGGTGATCAGGGTCGCGCCATGTTTTTTGACCGCCTCTTTGACCTTCAAGCCCGTGATCGGATTGGCTTCCGTGATGTTGGTGCCCACCAGTAAGAGGGCTTCCGCGGTCGCGATGTCGTCGAACGAGACGCTCCAGCGGTGCGTGCCCTGGACCCGGCGGAGGGCGCGAATGCCGTTGACGTGGCCGTAGCGGGCGCTGGAGTCGAAGGCGTTGGTGCCCAGCACCAGCCGCATGAACTTCTGGAAGACGAAGAGGTCTTCATTCGTGCAGCGCGCGGTGATGAGGCCGGCGAAGGCCCCCGATCCGTGCGTGAGCTTCAGTTGCAGCGTCCGCTCGGCGACGTATTCGAGCGCGTCCTCCCAGGTGGCCTCCTCCAACCGGCCGTTGCGACGGATCAGCGGATGCGTCAGACGGTCCGGGCTGGTGTTGGCGTGGTAGCCGAAGTACCCGCGGGCGCAGAGATCGCCGTTGTTGCGGCCGGCGCCGTGGGAGGAGTTGACCTCGATCAGCTCATTGCCCTTGGTCTGAAAGGTGATCTGGCAGCCGTCGCCGCAGTACCCGCAGATGGAATCCGCGCGCTTCAACATCCAGGGACGAAATTCGTACATGGAGAGGCGGCTCGTAATCGCGCCGACGGGGCAGATCTGCACGCAGCCGCCGCAGAACTCGCAGTCCAGCTCATGGCTCGTGAAGTGTTTGATCTCGGTCATCGTCCCGCGGTTGATGGGCGCCAGGGCCTTGACGTCCAGCACCTCGTCGCAGTAGCGGACGCAACGCAGGCACTGGACGCAGCGATTCATCTGCTTTTCGATGAGCGGGCTGAAATACTCCTTCTGGAAGATCCGCTTGACCTCGATGAACCGGCTGGTCGTCGGCGTGTACTCGTGCGAAAAGTCCTGCAGGTCGCAGCGGCCGCCCTGATCGCAGACGGGACAGTCCAACGGGTGATTGGCCAGAATGAACTCGAGCACGGACTTGTGGGCGTCGTTGACGACCGTGGTAGCGGTGCGGACCACCATGCCCTCGGCGACCGGCGTGCTGCAGGCCGTTTGCAGCTTCGGCATGCGTTCGACTTCGACCAGGCACATGCGGCAGTTGGCGTCCGGCTTCAGCTTCGGGTGATAGCAGAAGTGCGGGATCATCACGCCGGCCTGGCGTGCCGCTTCGATCACCAGCGTGCCTTTCGGGACGCTCAGCGTCTGATCGTCGATCGTGACTTTGACGGTGTCTGTTGCGGATGTGGGCATAGCTTCAATTTCCGGCTATAGGCGAGAGGCCATGGGCTATAGGGTGGAAGTCGGCTCCGAACCTATCGCCTCTCGTCCATTGCCCCTTGCCTCGCGGCTCATGCCGCGCGCCATCGGGAGTTCTTTCTCGCGATGGGCCTCGGCGGCGCGGATGAGCGCCTCATACTCGTGGCGCCAGTAGCGCAGCGTGCTTTCGATGGGCGCCACTTCGGCATCCCCGAAGGCGCAGACGGTTCGCCCCGCGATGTTCTTGCATAATTCGCGCAGGGTGTCGAGATCGCTCTCGCGCCCGCGCCCATCCAGGATCCTGCGCAAGGTCTGCGTCAGCCACGAACTGCCCTCCCGGCAGGGACTGCACTTGCCGCAGGACTCGTGATAGAAAAACTCCATCAGCCGCA
>CAYZTJ010000177.1:0-6205 GCA_964481215.1 uncultured Nitrospira sp.
AAGGACGAATTGAAAGCGCTGCAGAAGAAGGTCGACGAGCAAAACACGGAACTGCAGAAGCTGAAACAAGCTCCCAAGAAGAAGCCTACCACGCCCTGATTCGCGCTACAGAGCGCGCAGTTCGATACGAACTACCAGATATCGACCGGCCGGCTGGACGGAATGCGCCGAGAGGCAGGCGGCACGGGGCGGGACCTGCCTCTTCAGCGACGGACGGGTGGTCGGCGACAGGTCGCCCAGCGCGGGCATCCTGCGATCACCGCAATCCCATGCGCGCAGCGCCGGCATGGCGACGCCACGTCGCCGTTTCAGAGGCGCGAGCGGTTCAGCAAAGAGTGCAATAGGAAAGAGAGCCCATCGCATGCTGGGCGCCTGGAGCCGACGACCTGTTCGTCGATGCAGGGATGGCTAGCTGACCTCGATCAGCTCGCGATGGAAGAGGACGACTTCGCGGGAGAGGGGCTGGCGGTAGACCATGCGGGAATAACAGGCATAGGTGACATAGGTATCGTGCAGGCAATATTCGGCGATCTCTTTCCCCTGCCCCTTCTCCCACATCTCCCCGACCTGCTTCCCGCTCCCCGACTTGGTCTCGACATTCAGAGCGCGGGCCAAGACATCCAGCTTCACCCAGCCGCGCGACTCCCAATTGCTCCAGACCGCCAGGGTATCGTAGACCGGCTCGGTGCGGAACTTGGCCAGGCTGATCTCCACCGTCGGCTTCACCTGGTGGATCATAGAGCGCTTCTTGATGAACGGCAGGTCGAAGCCAAGCCCATTGTGGGTGATGTAGAGGGAGGGGCGAATGACCCCGATCTTCTCCCAGAAGAGCCGAAGCAGCTCCCGCTCGTTCCGCCCGTACCAGGCGATCGACCCCTGGGGATCCAGGCCATCGGTCAGGATGATCAGACCGATGCAGACGATGCGGCTGAAGGTGCCGTCGAAGGCGGATTTCTCATAGTCCTTGTCTTGCTGGCTGCCCTCGGCCACTTCAAGTAGATCTTGAGGTGAGACAAGTGAAACCCCTGCCATCTTGGCCCACTCATCCTTCGGCATCATGACCGTTTCAATGTCGAGCACAATCTTCATGGGACACCCCTGAGCGTATGGCCTATAGCGAATGGCTTATAGCAGAAACATCGGACAACGCCCTAGTTCGTCCTCTTACCATAGGCCATCAGCTATATGCCATAGGCTGTCTTCTTGAGCGCGTCTACAATCGGCCGATCTGCCGGCGGAAACTCATACTGCCCGAGATCCTCAGGTCGGACCCAGGCCAAGGCCTCACAGCCTAAGGGCGCCGCCTCCCCGCGCACAAGTCGGCACCGGAAGAAGTGCAGCTCCACCGTCTTCTCCGGGTAGGTATGGCGAACGACCCGAAACAAGTCGGGCTGGCCGACCTCCACTCCCAATTCTTCTCGAAGCTCCCGATGCAGGCAGGCTTCCAGCGTTTCCGAGGGCTCCCGCTTCCCGCCCGGAAACTCCCAGAGCCCCTCGAGATGCACCCCCGCCTTCCGCTTGGTGATGAGATAGCGGCCCTCTTTGGCAATCAGGCCGGCAGCCACTTGGATGATGGAAGACATGAAGGCAAACCGTGATCAGTGATCCGTGAACAGTAATCAGTTTTCGGATTTGAACTGTACAATTCCTCCTACCCGTTGACCGAGAACTGACAACTGCCAACTCATCACTTCTTCCCCTCCACTGGGAACGACTTGCAGAAGTCTTTCATCGGACAGAGGAGGCAATAGGGGTCGCGCGCGGTGCATTGCGTCGCGCCGAAGTCCATGAGCGCCTGATTGAAGTCGTAGCCCTTGCCGCGCGGAATCAGCGACTCCGAGAGGTCCCAGAGGAGGCTCTTCTGCGACTTTGGCTCACCGGCCGCGACAAACACGCGGTGCAGAACGCGCATGACGTTCGTATCCAGAATCGCCGCATCTTGGTTGAACGCAAACGAGCGAATGGCTCCCGCCGTGTAACGGCCGATGCCCTTGAAGGAGAGGAGTTCCTCCGCGTCGCTCGGCAGCGTGCCGTCATAGCGGGCGACCGTTTCCTTGGCGATGCTGTGCAGCCGGTAGGGCCGGATGTTGTACCCAAGCGGATACCAGGTCTTGCGCACGTCCTCCGGCCTGGCCGAGGCCAGCTCGCGAAACGAGGGGTACTTCCCCAAGAACTCATGGTACTTGGGGATCACCCGATCCACCTGCGTCTGCTGAAGCATCACTTCGGAGACGAGGACGTGGTACGGATCGCTCGTATGGCGCCAGGGCAGATCGCGCCCGTGCTCGGCATACCAGCGCAACAGACGCTGTTGAAAGCGGCGCTTTTGCGCGGGAGACAGTCGGATGGATGAAGGGGATCGGCGCCGAGATGCGTTCGTGGTTGATCGTGACCGCGGCCGAGCCGGCCGGCTCCGTCGAGCCATTAGTTCTTCTTTAAGTTTGAGGGAGCTGCAAACTGGCCTCGGCTGCCCTTGGCATCGTCTGTCTCATTCTTGAACGCGGGAGAGTAACTGCCGAGCCCCTCCCATCCGTGCAGAAACAACGCGGTCACGACGGGCTCCTTGCCTTTTTTCCATTCTGCGCCCAATTGGCTAGGGCTTTCGTTCGATACTCGGCCGACGACGGTGATCCGACTCCACATCTTGAAGTTCATCTTCAACTGCTGCTGATCGACAATCGCCCAAAACGCGTCCTGCTCATCGCGAGAGACCGGAAGGTGCGGCTCAAGATCGGCGTCCAGTGGGCGGTTCCGTACGAACATCCAAGTCCGCCCCTGCTGATCATATCGGGCGCTTACAATCACGCCCCCCAGCGCCACCACTTTCCCCTGATGGGCTTCCGATTGCCGACTGAGCATCCCGTACGTGATGTTTGGGTCGAGCTGGTTCAGATACTGGCTGGGGATAGGGCTCGTCTTTGAGGCGCAGCCCGGCAGGCAGACGCCCGCGATCACGATACAGCCCACGATCAGAAGTCCGCGTTGCATAGTCAGATCCCTTATTGCCTCAGGTATTCAGGAGCAAAAACGGCGGCGGCATCGCGCCGAGCGGGGGAAAGACTACACCCAGGAGAGGGGCCTTGTCTAGCCGGCAGGAGGAGGCGTAGGAGCCGGCTTTTCCGGGTCGCCGAGGGGGAGTTTCATCAAGGCATAGGGGTCGACCCGCGCCCCGTTGATTTTCACGCCCAGGTGCAGATGGGGCCCGCTGGCCCGGCCGCTGGCGCCCACTTTTCCGACCACGCCGCCGCGCTTGACCGTCTCCCCGTCCTTGACCAGCACTTCCGACAGATGAAAGTACATGCTGTAGAGACCGAGGCCGTGGTCGAGAAACACGCCCTTGCCGGAAAAGAAATGATCCGCGGTCAGCCGGACGACTCCGTCGTTCATGGCCAGCACGTCCGTGCCGAGCGGCGCCGCGACGTCTTCTCCGTTGTGCGGGTTCCGCGGCTGGCCGTTGATGATGCGCGCGCGTCCGAAGGCCCCGGAGATATGCCCATGGACCGGCTCGATAAACGAACCGCTCCAGAGCCGTTGCGGCGAGGCGCCGCTGAGCGCCAGGCGGACCTGCTCCTGCTCGACTTTCACGCGGGCCAGGTCCTGCTCCGAAAGATCCACCTTATCCTTGGGCAGCTTGAGGTGCTGCGTCGGGAACTTCTCCTTGAGGACCAGGACGTGATAGCTCAGGTGTCTGGGATGGTCGGGATAGTTGATCTCGATCGCCAGCTCATGGGTCCCCGGCTTCTCCTCCATGTCGATGCCCAGCAGCCCAAGATAGTGGCCGATCTGTCCGGAGCCTCGCGCCTGGAAAAACGGCACTGTCCTGGTCATGAAGCGCCCGACGACCTCGACGGGCGTCCCTTCGACGGGTACGCTGACCAGCAAGACCTGTCCCTGCTTGGCGCTCAGCTGGCCGTTGATCCCCCGGGCATCGTTCGACGGCGCCGTCGCCAAGAATTCGACGGGGAAGATGCTGGCCAGGATGATGACCGCCGTGAGGACGAGGCGATCCTGTCGCCGCGATCGGAGGAGTGATAAGGTGGAATCGGCCGGCATTATCGAAAGGCTCGCAGTCCGGAAACCTGGGCGACGAGCTCCTCGACGCGGCGGTTCTGCGCGCTGAAGGGGTCCATGCAGAGAATCGTCTCTTCCCAGTAGCCGTTCAGCTTCAAGTAGGTCCAGTCCACGGTATAGGAGCGGTTTTTGGCGCGGGCAAAGCGGATGAAATCGCCGCGTACCTTGGCCCTCGTGCTTTGCGGCGGCACCGACATGGCCCGCTGCACGGCCTCCTCGTCGACCACGCGATCCATCAGCCCCTTGTTCTCCATCAGGTAGAACAGGCCGCGGGTGCGCTTCACGTCGTGGTACTGGAGGTCCATGAGAAACACGCGCGGATCGTCCCAGCCGCACCCTTTTTTGTCGACGTAGGATTGAATGAGCGTCCGCTTGGCCACCCAGTCCACCTCGCGGGTCAGCTGCATCGGGTCGTCGCCGAGCTTCTCGAGGATATAGCCCCACTTGGTGATGATGTCGTCGATGACCGGATGGCGCGGCTGCGTCGCCACATAGTCCAGCGCCTTGTCGTAGTAGACCTTCTGGATCTCCAGGGCGCTCATCTGGCGGCCGTCGTCGAGCTTCACCTTTTTCTTGAGCGTCGGATCGCGCGAGATTTCCCGGATCGCTTTCACGGGATCTTCCAGCTCCATGGCCGGCACCGTGAACCCGTCTTCGATCATGCCGAGCACCAGGGCCGCCGTGCCGACCTTGAGATAGGTGGCATACTCCGACATGTTCGAATCGCCCACGATGATATGGAGTCGGCGATACTTCTCCGCGTCGGCGTGGGGTTCGTCCCGCGTGTTGATGATGCTGCGGGAGGAGGTCGTCGACGAGGAGGTCTTCTCGTGAATGTGTTGCGCCCGCTGCGAGATGAAGAAGACGGCTTTGCCCGAGACCTTGAGCACCTTGCCCGAGCCGGAGAAGATGGGCCGGGTCACGAAAAACGGGATCAGCTGCTCGGTCACCTTCCAGAAATCCACGTCGCGCCGCATGAGATAGTTCTCGTGGCAGCCGTAGGTGTTGCCCAGCGAGTCCGTGTTGTTCTTGAAGATGTAGATTTCCCCGGAGAGCCCTTCCTCCCGCAGCCGTTCCTCGGCCGCCGGCAGACAGGCTTCCAGCAAGCGTTCCCCGGCCTTGTCATGGATGACGAGATCCGTGATGTTGTCGCATTCGGGGGTGGAATATTCCGGGTGGCAGCCGGTGTCTTGATAGAAGCGGGCGCCGTTGACCAGGAAGGCGTTCGAGGGCCAGCTGTTGGGGATCAGGCCTTCGAAGATGTAGCCGAGCACCTTTTCCATCGGGAGGTAGATCCGCCCGTTGGGGGAAAAGATGAGCCCGTACTCGTTCTCAAGCCCAAAGATTCTGGGTTTCACAGGCGCGCAACCCGCTGTTTCCACTATGTTTGGCAGGATACACCGCGCTCCCCCGATCTTCAAGAACTCCGAACAGATCGGCGCGGAGGCGGAATCGGATCAGGCGAGCATCTGACGGGACTCCGCCGGCAGGATGCGGCGGAACTTGCGGCCCGAGCGATGCCGGTCGAGGACGGCGATTTCGATTCCCTCGATCGCCAGCTTTTGGTTGGTGACGCTCTCCAGAGACGAGACGCAGAGGGACAGGGCGTTCTTGAGCGTGAACGGCTCGGTCTTGTAGCGCTCCTTGAGGTAGACGTTGAGCGCTTCGGCCCGGCCGCCGATGGCGGTGAAGCCTTTTTCGTCGATCAAACTGCCGTCGAAGGAGATGCGATACATCTCGTTCGGTCCGCCGTTCTCCCCCACCTGCACGACGAGAATCTCGACTTCCAGCGGTTTCAGTTCCTGGCTGAAGATGGTCCCGAGCGACTGCGAGTAGGCGTTGGCCAGGGAGCGGGCGGTCACGTCCTCGCGGCTGTACATGAAGCCTTTCAGGTCCGCGTGACGAATGCCGGCCTTGCGCAGATTCTCGAACTCGCTGTACTTGCCCGCGCCCGAGAAGGCGATGTTGTCGTAGACTTCTGAAATCTTATAGAGCGAGGCGCTGGGGTTGTCGGCGACGAGCAGGATGCCGTCGGAGTATTCCATCGCGATGATGGACCGCCCCTTGGCGATGCCCTTCTTGGCATACTCCGCCTTGTCCTGCATCATCTGCTCGGGCGAGACGTAGTAGGGCA
>CAYZTJ010000178.1:0-6175 GCA_964481215.1 uncultured Nitrospira sp.
AGCCGATCCTGAAAGACACCTATGGGGTCAT
The DNA here is from genome assembly GCA_964481215.1 of uncultured Nitrospira sp. Classification (GTDB taxonomy): domain Bacteria; phylum Nitrospirota; class Nitrospiria; order Nitrospirales; family Nitrospiraceae; genus RSF151. Next base: position 32 of record CAYZTJ010000178.1, read on the forward strand.
CGTCTATCAGGAACAGGTCATGGCCATCACCAACGTGGTAGCCGGCTTTTCCTTAGGACAGGCCGACCTGCTCCGCCGCGCGATGGGCAAGAAGAAGCCGGAGGAGATGGAGAAGCTCCGGGTCAAGTTCCTGGAGGGCGCCAGGGCCAAGACACTCACGGAAAAGCAGGCGGAGAAGCTCTACGAACTGATTCAAAAGTTCGCCGGCTACGGATTCAACAAGTCCCACGCGGCCGCCTATGCGGTGGTCACCTATCAAACCGCCTATCTCAAGGCCAATCACCCGACCGCCTTTATGGCCGCCTTGCTCACGAGCGAAATGGGCAACACGGACAAGCTCGTGGGCTACCTGACGGAATGCCGTGAGATGGGCATCCGGGTGCTGCCGCCGGATGTGAACGAGAGCGACAAGACCTTCACGGTCGTCGACGGACACATCCGCTTCGGGCTGGCGGCGATCAAGAATGTCGGAGAAGGGGCCGTCGAGTCGATCGTCGAGGGGCGCCGGCAAGGCGGGCGCTTTACCTCCTTCTTCGAATTCTGCCATCGCATCGACCTCCAGAAGGTCAACAAGCGGGTGCTGGAAGGCCTGATTCAAGCCGGGGCCTTCGATTCCACCGGCGCCAGACGCGCACAACTGGCCGCGGTGCTGGATCGCGCCGTCGACCAGGCCGCGATGGCTCAACGGGCGGCCTCCAGCGGGCAAACCAACATCTTCGCGGCCATGGACCTCGGCGCCGGGTCATCCAAAGAGGTGCTGCCGATCGACGAGTCGCTCCCCGATCTGCCGGAATGGGATCAAGCGGAACTTCTCAAATACGAGCGGGCGCTCACCGGGTTTTACATCACAGCCCATCCCCTCTCGCACTTGGAGGAGGCCGTTCGGCGATTTTCCACTGCGACCACCAAGACCTTGGCCGAGACAGCCGACGGGAAGGAAGTGAAGCTCTGCGGCATCATCAATTCCGTGAAGGCCATGATGACCAAGAAGGGCGACCGTATGGCCTATTTCCAGTTGGAGGATCTGCACGGCCTGGTGGAAGTCATCGCCTTCCCGGACCTGTTCCGGACCGCGGGCGAGATCATCGCCCCCGAGACCGTGGTGCAAGTGGCGGGCACCGTGGACCGGGCGGAAAAGGGCACCCGCCTCAAGGGACTCCGAGTCGAGCTCTTGGGGAAACTAGAGACAAAAGCCGTGAAATTCGTTACAATTCGCCTTGGGGAAACCCCTGAGATGGCGGCCAAGCTGGCGAAGCTCCGCGACGTCTTGAAGCGTCATCCGGGGTCGACCTCGGTCTCATTGATGTTCGCACTCTCCCCCAACATGGAAGCCCGATCGGGAACCTTGCCCAACCTGACGGTCACCCCCAGCGGGATGTTTGTCTCGGAAGTGGAAGGCGTCTTGGGACGCGGCGCCGTCGCGCTCCAGTATGACGCCCAGGCCACCTCCACCCCGGCGGGACGATAACGATGCGCGACTTTCTCGACTTCGAAAAACCCCTCCGGGAGCTGGAGGAGAAGATCGAGTCTCTGGCCTCCCAGGCCTCGAGCAAGCATTCCGCCCAGGAGGAGATTCGCAAGCTCAAGGCGAAGCTCGCTGAGACGGAGATCGAGCTCTACAGCAACCTCACCGCGTGGCAACGGACCCAACTGGCCCGGCATCCCCAGCGCCCCTCCACGCTCGATTACCTGGCCGTCATGTGCCGGGACTTCGTCGAGCTGCACGGCGACCGCGCCTACGGCGACGATCAGGCCATCGTAGGCGGGTTCGCCCGCATCCAGAACCGCTCGGTGATGGTGCTCGGACACCAGAAGGGCAAAACGCTGAAAGAGCGGATGCAGCGGAACTTCGGCATGCCGAATCCGGAAGGCTACCGGAAGGCCCTCCGACTCATGCAACTAGCCGCGCGCTTCAGCCGGCCGATCGTGACGCTCATCGATACTCCGGGCGCCTATCCGGGCATCGGCGCGGAGGAGCGCGGACAGGCCGAAGCCATCGCGCGCAATCTGCTGGTGATGGCCCGCCTGCCCGTCCCGATCGTCTCCGTCATCATCGGCGAGGGCGGCAGCGGCGGCGCCTTGGCCCTGGGCATGGCCGACCGCGTCGTCATGCTGGAACATTCCGTCTACTCGGTCATCTCGCCGGAAGGCTGCGCCGCCATCTTGTGGAACGATCCTGCCAAGACCACCGAAGCCGCCGCCGCGCTGAAGATGACCACCGAGGATCTCTTGGAGATCAAGATCATCGACGAAGTCCTCCCCGAGCCGCTCGGCGGCGCACACCGAGACCCCCATGTCACTGCGGAGCGGGTTTCGAAAAGTGTGGCGCTCTTCCTCGGTCAGCTTGAAGAACTCTCCCGCGCCGATCTCCTCACGCAACGCGAAGAGAAGTACCGCGCCATGGGTGCGGTCGGCGGCAAAGCGCCCCTTCCTCAGTAGTCCGCTGACCGCAGATAGACCGTGCCGGACGGACACCTGGCCGCTGTCGCCCGGCGGCACGGCACACGGAGTTCGAGCGGCGATCTCTGGGGGAGTAGAGGCGAGAAGCGGCGATGAGTCAGGAGGCCTGCGGAAGCCCGTCGACCGTCGACATAAATCCGTAGAAGGAGCCCACCTCGAAGAGCAGGAGAATGTCCCCGGCGACCTGATGACCCTTGACGGCAAAGCGGACCTTGGCCAGCACCACCGCCGCCGCCCCGGCCAACATAGACTGCTTCAGCTCGACCCCGGTTCCGACGGCGATGGACGGCACGCCGTATTCCAGATGATGCGCGAGGACATTCCCTACGGACCCCATCACGCCGTTTAAGAGAATGTTCCCCACCTCGGTCAAGGTGCCGCGGGCTGTCTCATCAAGGGCGTCCTGTCGGGGGGCTTCATCCGAGACAAGCCCGACCAGTTTGGCCGCCTCGACAATTTGGAACACGAGGTTTGAGCTGCCCGAAAAGGACCCCCGAAACGGCATCGTCACGACGGCGTAGGTGTCCTGGTCGCTGCCGCCGAAGATCGTGCCCGTCGCCGTCGACGCGCAAACATTCGCCCGCGGGACTTCCAACGTCACGTGGAGGCCGGTCATCTCATGCAGCGAACTCGCCGCCTTGCCGGCGCCGATCGTCAGGAGTTCTTTCAACCCATCGAGCTGATCGGACTTGATGTTCATAGGGGCGTTACGCCGCCTCCTCGAGGGCTTCCTGCACGGCCTCCTCAAGATCGTCCGGCTTGAAGGGCTTGTTCAAAAAGGACTTGACCCCGAGCGAGAAGCATTCCGCTTTGGTCGTCTCCTGAATGTCCGCCGAGACGACGACCACCGGAATCGAGTAACACTCGTTCTTGAGCGTCTTGATGAAGGTGATGCCGTCCATCTCCGGCATCAAGAGATCGGTGACGATGCAATCGGGCCGATCCGCCGCCACCTGTTCCAGGCCTTCGAGCCCGTTGGCCGCCTGGAGCGTGGTATGACCCCGCTGCTGGAGCAGTTTGCTGATGGTTTTCCGCTGAAAGGCCGTGTCGTCGACGACAAGGATGTGCGCCATACAAGCCCCCCCGACCTTGAATGCGACAGCACTATGAGTACAGCACGTTTTATCGGATTGTCGTCCAATAAACTTGACCCTATCGGAGAAATATAGCACTCTCCTCGACGGCCTAACTTATTGATATCAAAAAGAAAGACATCACCTTCGCGATGCTTCCCATTGATCCGCACCTGCCTCGCCTCAATCAGATCCTCAGCGACCGCCCCACCGCCATTCTCACGGCCCCCCCAGGCGCCGGGAAAACCACCCGCGTCCCGCCGGCGCTTTTCGACGCCGCATGGCTGAGCGGCCGGAAGATCATCATGCTGGAACCGCGGCGTCTGGCGGCCCGCGCCGCCGCCCATCGGATGGCCGGCACACTCAAGGAAGCCGTAGGCCAGACGGTCGGCTACCGCATCCGGCTGGAGACGAAGATCGGTCCGTCTACACGGATCGAGGTGGTGACCGAAGGAATCCTGACCCGTCTCCTCCAGCAAGACCCAGCCTTGTCGGACTACGGCTTGGTGATCTTCGACGAGTACCATGAGCGCAGCCTGCACGCGGATGTGGGACTCGCCCTCTGCCTGGAAGCCCAACGGCTCTTCCGACCGGACCTTCGTCTCCTGGTCATGTCCGCAACCTTGGCAACAGATCGCCTCGCCGCCCTGCTCGCCGGCACCGCGGTGCTGCACTGCGACGGACAGGCGTTTCCCGTGGAGACACGCTATCTGGGGACGCCGCGCACCGCCCGGCTCGAAGACACCGTCGTCGCCATGGTCCGCCAGGTCCTCGCCGCGGAATCCGGCAGTCTCCTCGTGTTCTTGCCCGGCATGGCGGAGATCCGACGAGTCGAGCGCGGGCTCCGCGAACGCGGACTCCCCTCATCCGTCATTCTCGCGCCGCTGCACGGGGAGCTGCCGCAAGCGCAGCAGGATCAGGCCATTCAGCCGGCTCCGGCCGGCCTGCGCAAAGTCGTCTTGGCCACGTCGATTGCCGAAACCAGCCTCACCATCGAGGGCATCCGCGTCGTCATCGATTCGGGGCTGATGCGGGTTCCGCGGTTCGACCCCAACCGCGGCCTCACGCGGTTGGACACCATCCGTGTAACGCAGGACTCGGCGGACCAGCGGCGGGGTCGAGCCGGACGTCTGGAGCCGGGCCTCTGCTATCGGCTCTGGACCGCCGCCGAACACCAGAGCCTCCTGCCGTCCCGATCCCCGGAGATCATGGAAGCCGATCTGACCGGTCTTCGACTCGACCTTGCCCACTGGGGCGTCGATGATCCGCACGGGTTGAAGTGGCTCGATCCGCCGCCGACCGCTTCGCTTCGGCATGCAGAGGACCTCCTGGTGCGAGTCGGCGCATTGGATGCCCAGCGCCGAATTACGGCGCACGGTCGCCACATGGCCGGCCTTCCCCTCCATCCCAGACTGGCCCATATGATTGTGAAGGCGCTCCCGCTTGGATTGAGTAGGCTCGCCTGCCACGTCGCGGCGCTGCTGAGCGAGCGCGATGTGCTCCGCAGCAAGTCGGGACGGCCGTCGCCGGATTTTCGGGTCCGAGTGGATACGCTTCGCCGGACCCGCACCAGCCATGAATCAGACGGCGTCGACCTGGGCGCCGTGCGACGTGTCCAGGAGTTGGCCGCCTCCTGGACGAGAACCTTTGGGCCGCCCGCGCTGGAACAGCCGGCTGCAGAACCGGTGGGCCTCCTGTTGGCCCTCGCCTATCCGGATCGCATTGCCCAGCGGCTGCCGGGCGCCGAGCGGCGCTATCGCTTGGCTAATGGCCAAGGGGCCTGCTTTCCCGAGCCCCATGCCTTGGCGCAGGAACCTTGGCTCGCCGTCGCCGAACTACACGACGCGGACCAGTGGGCCCGGATCACCCTCGCTGCGCCGCTCGCATTCGAACAATTGGAGCGGCATTTCGGAGAACAGGTTCAGCAGGTGGACTCAATTCGATGGGACGCGTCGACACAGACTGTTATCGCCAGACGGGAACGCTGCCTCGGCGCGATCGTCCTCTCCGATCGAGGTCTGCCCTCGCCGGACCCCGAACAGATCGCCGCCGCCCTCCTCACGGGCGTCCGCCTGGCCGGCCTCTCCGCGCTCGGATGGTCCCCGGAACTCGTGCAGTGGCGAGCGCGAGTGGGACTCCTCCGACGCGTCTTCGGCACAGAGGGCGGATGGCCGGATGTTACGGATGAGGGGCTGCTGCACCGCTTGGAGCAATGGCTCTCCCCGGCGGTCGAGGGCCTGACCAGCCTCGCGCAAGTCGCGCGCATCGACCTGGCCGCCGCGCTTGAACAGCTCCTCAGCTGGACACAGCGTCAGGAATTGGATCGACTGGCGCCGACGCACCTCACCGTGCCGACGGGCTCGCGGATCAGACTGGACTATACGAAGGGAGACTGCCCCGTGCTCGCCGTGAAACTGCAAGAAATGTTCGGCTGCCGGGAGACGCCGCGAGTGGCTGACGGCCGTGCGCCGGTTGTCGTGCATCTGCTTTCGCCGGCCGGCCGGCCGGTGCAGGTCACCCAAGACCTGGCCCGCTTCTGGAGCACGAGTTACGTCGAGGTGCGAAAAGAACTCCGCGGCCGCTATCCCAAGCACCCCTGGCCGGACGATCC
>CAYZTJ010000179.1:0-6081 GCA_964481215.1 uncultured Nitrospira sp.
GCGAGCCGAAGAACTTGCGGTTGTTGACGATGCCGCCGACGGAGATGCCGCCGAAGCCGACGCCGTGATAGCCGCGCTCGCGGCCGATCAGGCGGGTGCGCGAGCCCTGGCCGCGGACGTTGTGGTAGGCGAGGGCGATCTTCAGCGCGGTGTCCACCGACTCCGAGCCGGAGTTGGTGAAGAAGACATGGTCGAAGTCGCCGGCCAGCATGTTGGTGAGGCGCGAGGCCAGCTTGAAGGCGAGCGGGTGGCCCATCTGGAAGGTGGGCGCGAAATCCATGCGGCCGACCTGGTCGCGCACGGCCTCGACGATCTTCGGCCGGCCATGGCCGGCATTGACGCACCAGAGGCCGGCGGTGCCGTCGAGGATTTTGCGGCCGTCATGGGCGGTGTAGTGCATGTCCTGCGCGCCCACGAGGAGGCGCGGCTTGGCCTTGAACTGCCGGTTGTTCGAGAACGGCATCCAGAAGGCTTCGAGATTGTTCGGGGAGGCGTCGAAATTCGCGACGTCGGCGGACGAGTTCATGGCGGGTCCGTGCTTGTGGAGGGATGGCGTCAAACTAGCACACTCCGGCAACACGGCAAGCTGAAAGCCGTCCTGGCCCACGGTTCCGGCCAAACTGGTCCAGCGCATCTGCTGCGGGGAACGAAAGCACCCCATGCCCAGCGGTGACGGCGGCGGGCCGGAGGCTGACGCCGAGGGCGGTGCAGCCGAGGAGGGTGCGCTGCATGAGGCTCTGCCGGTGCGGAAGGACCCCATGCCCAGCGGTGGCGCCCGGACGTGGGCCGCAAGATTCATCGCAAAGACGAGAAGACGCAAAGGAGCGGGACTCGGGTGATGCAGCGCAGACCTTCACCTCTTTTTGCGCCTTTGCGTCCTTGCGGTTCACCTGTCTGGCCGAAAGGACCCCATGCCCAGCGGTGAGGAGGTGGCGGAAATGGCGCAGGCGCTGGATGTGATGGCGGGCCTCGGCCTGGAGGGATCGGACGGCGGCGGAGTAGCCGCCATGGATGGTGCGGGCGCGGGCGCAGCGGGCGCGGCCTTCGGGCGTCCGGGGTCCGGTGCTGAGGCCGCCATGGAGGCGGCAGCGGCCGTTGGCCATGGCGGGCTGCCGGCAGCTGCCGCCGCAGCGGGTGCGGGCGCCGCAACGCGGGGCGGCCAGGAAGTCGCCGGGGGTGGCGCCATTGCGCAGACGGCCGCGACGGGCAGGGGGCTGGGACGAAACGGGCGGAAGGACCCCATGCCCAGCGGTGAAGGGGTGGCGGACGCTGACGCCGAGGGCAGTCGAGCCGAGCAGAGTTCGCTGCATCTGGCCCGGGATGAGCGGAAGGAGTCCGTGTCCAGCGGTGGCGAGCGCAGCCGTTGGCAAGCTCACGTTTTCCTCTACGTTCTGGTATGCATATAGGTTCCAGTAATATTCTACGATATGATGACGACAACGTCAAGTGTCGCCGCGAGAATATGAACTAAAAGTGGTTATAACGAGCATAACGAGGCGATATTTGACACCTCGTCGAAGCCCGCTTCCGGATGCGTCAGTCGATCCGGAATGGAAGTGGCAGCGGGAGCGCCTCGTAAGTCTCAGGTGCGCGCGCCGCTGGGCGGATGAGCCGGGGTCGCCTGTGCGGCGCCCATGCTGGGGACGAGTCGATGGACAAGTGAGATCAGGCCGGTCTGGCGGCGCATCCCGGTCTTCGACAGCAGGCGCGAGCGGTGGGTCTTCACGGTCGTGACGGCCACGTTCAGCGCCGCGGCGGCCTCGGCGATCGCGTCGCCGTGGACCAGCCGGTCGAGCAGTCGCGTCTCGGCCGGCGTCAGCCCGTAGGCCTCGGCCACGGCCTCGAGCCGGCCGAAAGGCAACTGCAGGCCGGACGCCACGAACACCGCAGCGGCGGCGCGTGGCAGCAGGCGCGCCCGCACAGCGCCGCGTGCGAGCGGCAGCAGATGGGCGGTCGCCACATCGCCGTCGGCACCGCGGAGCGCCATGCCCACCCCGGCGCCGATCTTCGGCTCGTCGGCCGCGGCGAGCGCGATGGCGCGGCGCAGCCGGTCCGTCGCGTGGGGATTGGCGGCGCGGAGCCGGCCTTCGGACGCCGCGATCGGCGTCCGGCGATCGAGCATGTCCTCGGCCGCCCGGTTGGCATGCAGGATAGCGCCATCCTCGCCGACGAGGAGGATGCCGACGGCCAGCGCGTCAAGCGCGCCGCCGATGCCCGCGGTTTCCAGGCTCTTCATGTCCAGGAGGTCCGAGATCGTGACGGCGCGGCGCAGATGCGGCGCCAGCAGGCGGAGGTTGCGGACCTCGCGCTCGCCGACCGGGCCGGCGCGCTCCGCGCGCCCCAGCGAAAACTCGGCCAGGCGGTCGGGATTGCGCATGAGCACGACACCGATCGAGTCGATCAAGCCCTGCGGCTTGGCCCATTCCTGATAGAAGCGGCCGGTGCGGACCGCGGCGTAGTCGAGATCCCGCGAGGGACTGAAAGGCTGATCGATCGGGCGGGCATCGAGGTTCGGCACCTGGAGATACCAGCCGGCGACCTCGGACGCATGATCGGGCATTCGCGCAATCCATGCGGGGTCGACCCCGATGACCTTCTGAACCCGCACCGCGCCGTTCCGCAGGTCGAGGACGCTCAGCATGCAGTTGGCACAATCGAGAAAGCGCCGCACCTGGTCCATCGCGCTCTCCCATCGGCCGGGATCGAGCACGCAGTCGTAGATGGCCCCGATTACGTCGGAGAGCTGGTCCAAGTCGGCATCGCGGGCGCTCTCGCTCGTGGCATGCCTCCGTGGCGACCCATGGAGCAAACGCGCCTGTCGTCATCCTTTGGGATGACGACGGCAGCGTAATCGCGGCGCAGGGTTGCCGACAACGGCATGAAACACCGGAGGAAAGGTGCGATCAAGCCGGGCAGCGCGATGTCCGGGGATGATGGAGGTTTCGATGCGCGGGACGGTTCGTTACGGGATGATACCGAGGATCGGGCGGGCATGGCGTGCCGCGCCTGAAACATGGCTGAGGCTTCGCGCCGTCGTTCTGTGTGTGCTGACCGTCGCGTTCGCCGACGGCGCGCTCGCGCAGAACATCACCAGGAGCTGCGACGCCCGCTACAACTGGGAAACGACGGGCGGCACTTTCGGTGGAAGCTTCACTCACTTCACCGGCAAGGGCGGCTGCGGCAGCACGGTCCCGAACCGTTGCCGGGAGCGTGCGCGGGATGCCGCGATGAACTGCATGACCACCCATCGGGACATCAGATGGGAACGGCGCGATCCGGAGGCGTGCCTCAATGCGGCCGGGGTCTACGACTACAATGTCGGCATGGCCCCCTGTACCTCGACCGCAACCAACCAGTGCCTGTCGCCGAAACAGGGCGTGCCGGACGGGGACCTGAAGACGCGCCTGGAAGTGGAGGTGTGCTGCGCCTTTGGCAAGCCCGCCAGCTTCAGAATGCTGCGGTGCGAACAGAACGTCCATGTCAGGGTGACGGCCATCGTCACCGGCGGAGACAGTCATTGCAGCAAGACGAGGGAGCTCTTTGACGACTACGTCATCGAAGACTGCAGCGCGATCTGGAAGAACATTTGCCGGCAGTCGCCACAACAGTCTGCGGGCTGCTAGCGCGAGCCGGAATTCGCCATCCGGACGAAGACTGATTCAGGCGACAGAGACGAAGCAAACGTGGCCCCGAACGACGATCCGAGAAGAAAGATGGTCTCCGACCCCGTTTCCCGTGATTGTGGTTAAGCCATGCGTGGAGTCGTTTTGCTTGTCGGCTGTCTTGCCGTCCTCGACCTAACCGCTTGCGCCGGGCCGCCGGGCTCATTCACGAGCTATCTGTCACCGGCCGTGGATGGGGTGTTCTCGCCGTGTGATATCGCCCGAAGCAAGATGTCCGAAGTAGAGGGCGTCGAGTTTGCGGAGTTTACTGTCATGCTCTACCTGCCGCGCGCATCGGATGGACCGAACTGCGACTCGATTGCAAGCCCGGGTCGGCCGCTCGTGCTGATCTACCATGCGCTTGGCGTGGAGTACGGTGACTATCGCGAGCTTGGCCTGCGTCTCGCCTCACACGGGTTTGTGGTCGCCAGCCTGGAGCATTCCACCCGGTTGGATGAGGCAATCGACTTCATTGATAGTGAGATCGGCGCCTTTCTCACCGATGACGTCGTTCTTATCGGGCACAGCGCCGGCGGCGATCTGATGATCCAGCGCCGCGCTCAGCCGGCCGAAGCCGGGCGTAAGGTCCAGGCCATGGTGCTCATGGCACCCCGCGTGGACTCCTCGCTGTTCCCCAACTACGCCCTGTCGGGTGTGAGCGCATTTCTGGGCTTGCATTGGGTCCGTGACAACGACCCCGCAACATGGGGAGCGCCTGTGCTTGGAAACGGCGGACTACGCCGCTCGGTGTTCCGAATCTACGATCGCGCAGGCGTCGATTTCATGAACCCGGAAGCGCTCGCGCTCTTCAAGCACTTCGTCTTCTTCGACTATGGTGGGCACGAGAACCAGAACTTGTCGGGCGTACTGGCCTACACGACGTCCTTTCTGCGGCGCCACGTCTATGGCGATCTGGGGCAGGATCAGCATCTGAAGCTGATGTCTCCGCCGGCTCAGCTTGCGCAGGCAGACCATCCGGTCTCGCAGCAGCACGAGGAGCCCGATCGCGTGCTGCTGGCGAGTTTCGAGGAGGGGGGCGCGCAGGCCAATCCGGCCGCCTTCGATGGTCTTGCCCGAGAGGGCGTCTCGTTCGACGCGAGCCCAAGCGGAATCGTCTTCGCCGCCAGCGATCCTTTCTCCCCTCATGATCTTGGCGTGCTCAGGTTCAATTTCGAGCCCCGCACGGCGGCCGAGCATTCGGTTACAGTCCTTCTTGACGGTTCTGTGCCTATCGACGGAATGAACTACCTCAGCTTTCGGATTACCCAGGAGTACCACCCGGAGACATCGTCTGCCGGAGGGACCGTAGACTTCGATATCGTCGTGCATTCCGAGGGCGCGGAGCATCGCGTGTCGTCCGAAGACTATCAGCGATTGACCTTCCCGGTGGTTGCGCCCGCAGTAGTCCTTACCCAGACCAGTCAAGTCGTCGACGCTACGAAGAATGCGATGAGAACCTATCTGATCCCGCTCGATGATTTCGGCTTGGCCGACCCCGGGAGCGTCCAGGCGGTGACCTTTGATTTCACCGATTCCGGCGAGCGACCGGGCCAGCGAGTCTTTATGACGATGGATCAAGTGCAGCTCACTCAGTAAGCTGGAGGGTATGGGTAAATCGGGGTGTGACCGCCAAACATCTTACTCTCTGCCGACAAAAGGTTGCGAGCGCATCATACCCAGCGCGCCGCAAGCCGCCCCAAACTGTGACGGGCGTCACGCGGCATCGTTGCATTCGCATGTTAGTCTGGGTCGTCTCTCTGATGGCGCGAGCCAGGAGCGTCCCGATGGTGCCGGAGAATTTCTTCGACCGCAGGGAACACGTGAAGAATAATCCCATCGGCAAGCTGCGGCCGAGCAAGGTCCACTCGCCCAGGCCGCTGAACGGCGTGGACGCCGTCGTTCTCCATTCCATGGGCTTCGAGTGGAGCCGCTACTCGATCGGCATCTACGACAAGATCGACGCCCACTTCGCCGTGACGCGCACCGGCCAGGTGATCCACCTTCACGACCTGACGGTCTATCTGAATGCGTCGGCCGGGTTCAACCGCCGCGGCATCGCCATCGAGTTCGAAGGCAACCCGCCCGGACCCCGCGGCAAGGCTCACAAGGAAGAGAAGTTCGGGAGCCATACGCCGACGCTGGCGCAGATCTTCGCCGGGCGCGGCCTCGTCCAGATGCTCAAGGAGGAACACCGGATCTCCTACGTCTTTGCACACCGGCAGTCTGAAGGAGCCGGTGGTGTGCGCGGAAACTGCCCCGGACCGCAGGTCTGGTACAATGTCGGCGAGTGGGCGAAGAGCCAACTTGGGCTCGGCGACGGCGGTCCCGAGTTCGCGATCTCCGGCGGCACGCCGATCCCGGAGACCTGGCGCGATCGCGGCAATGACCTGACGCTCGAAGACATGTTCCGCTAGACCGG
>CAYZTJ010000180.1:0-6057 GCA_964481215.1 uncultured Nitrospira sp.
CGATGTTGAGGGTCTTGCCGTCATCGGTGACGCCGCGGACGACGATGTGGGTGTGGGGATGGCCCGTGTTGTAGTGATCGATCGCGATCCAGTCGAGGGATGTCCCGAGGTCGGCTTCCATCTGCTTCATGAGATCGCGCGTGGCGGCCCGGGGATCAGCGAGCTCCACGGCGTCCTCGGCCGACACGATGAAGCGAAACTGGTGGCGGTCTGCACGCCCGCGCTCGATGAACGCACGACCGTCTTCGAGATCTCGGCTGGCCGAATAGACCTGGCCTTTCTCCCCGTCCTTCGTGACGCCGTCTCGCTGGAGATAGCGCAGGTGAGCATCGACGGCCTTGGCGCTAACGAATTGGCGTCCCCGCCCTGCTCCACGCTGGGGATTGAGCTTCACGACTCGGGCCTTGACCGTCACCCGCCGCGACCGCGTGCGGCTCCCACCGCTCCGCCTCCAGGGGCTCCGGCTTTTCAACGTGCCCGCGACAGATGAGCCGCGACCCCGTGCATTGAACCGACCATTCCCTTTCCCGGTCCCGTTCAACCGCGAAGGTGTACCGCCGGCACGCCGCATCGCTTGTTGAATCTGCCCGGCGAAGGTGGTCGGACGGCCGCGCGCACCCGCGCCGCGCCGTTGCTTAATCTGCGCACTGCCGCGATCGCGGATCTTGCCGGGCCGAAGCCTGAAGTCGTCGTCATCGCGTGCCATTACATGACGATTGGCAGCCACACGAAGACCTGCAAGCGGTCAGAAACACACCTCGTCGCGTGGCGTAGAAAAGGTCGCTCCAGCGTAGCGGCGGATGACTTACCCCCAAGCGATGGCGCTCTGAGCATTGAAAACAAAGAGAGAAGTGCTTCAAGCGCCATACGCGTCCTTCCAAGAGCCGGCGTCTCGCTCTCAAAAAACAACGTGCAGACAAACCCTTAGGAGCGCCGCGACGGCGGCGGGGCCACCCGCTTTATCTTGCCGTCCGTGGATTGGAGTCCCCTGAGGCCTCCAGTTCACTCGGGCATTCGGGAGAATGCTGGAATAGGCGCTGCTACCGACACGTCGCATCATTGCGACCGCGCTGCACTTGCCCGGCCGACGAACAGCCCCTCGGCCCGGGGCTGAAGTGCAAACTCGCCGGCAAGGGAACGGCCCACCGAAGCGCGATCGGATGACGGGAGGGGTGACAGTGATCCCGCGGGCGAACCGCCAGGACTACGCGCAGCGAATAGTGCTGCTTCTTGCCAAGGGACTGCAGGCCGGGTGATAGCGAGGGTGCCTCCACCTTGTGTCTCGCTGATCATCGGGGCGATTGTTGCGAAGTAGAGTTGCGTCTCCCTCGGCAGCTCTCGGCCGGTAGCCAAGTATTCCTCGTAGCGCCGGGGACCTGCATTGTAGGCTGCCAGAAACCCGGGCGATCCGTAGCGATCGTGCATCTCCCGCAGATACGCGGCGCCAGCAAGAATGTTGTCGCGCGGGTCAAAGGGATCGGCGCCAAAGTCATGGCGAGATCGCAAGTCGACCCACGTATCAGGCATGATCTGCATGAGGCCCATCGCACCCGCCGGTGACACGGCGCGCGCATCTCCACCGCTTTCCAGCATCATGACGGCATTGATCCATCGGATCGGCACATCGAACCGCTGCGCAGCCTCAGCGACGAAGTCGGCAAACGGATCTGCAAGAGCTTCTCTCTTCGTCTGATTGACGACGAATGGCTCGGCGTGCGCAGGACAAGCTACTGCCGCCGTCAGCGAAGGCAGGAGAATCACAGCCAGCACCGCGCCCAGCCGGCTAACCCCTCGCCGGATCTTGGCCGGGAAGGGAGCAAGGTTGAGACCCGTGTCGAGCAAGCGGCCGGCGGTTCGAGCACGAAAGCGGTGCATGATCACTCCTTCTCGATCCAAACAGGCTGTGCGCGCGCGATAACGGCAGACGACGCGATTGGTCCAAAGTACCGGCCGTCCAACGAATCGGCTGAGCGCCAGTTCATCAAGAAGAGCTCGCCGTCAGCGATGAGGCGACACCCTTGCCAGACCGGCAGCGGCTGGCCGCGATTGTCCCGCTCGCGCGCATCGCCCACCGCGACGGCGTCGACGAAGATCGAGAGCCCTGCCCTGCAGACGGTTTGTCCAGGCAGCGCCAAGACATGCTTCAGCATGGGGACACTGCGAGGCAGATAGCTGCGATCAGCGAGGAAGGTTGCGAGCGGAGCTGGCGGCAACACAGCGACGAGTTCGCCGACATACCGGACCTTGCTTGGGTGCAAGCTGTAGAGGCCGAGCGGAACGCTCGCCGAGGCGTTCCACATGTAGAGTGGTGTATGGTCCTGGCTGCAGGCCAGAGCCAGCACGCCGGCGCCACCCAGAGCACAGACTAGGATCGCTCTGAGTGCGGTCACGGCCCAATCCGTTGACGCTGGAGCCAGGCCTGATGACGTGAGCGCGTGTACCATCGCGGCGTCTCGCCGACAGACAGACGGTTATGAACGTGTCGCCAGTAGTCCGGCGCCGCGTCTGCAGGGTCGACACCAATCCCTTCGACCGTATCGACTATCTGCAGCACCTGCTGGACCTTCGGCCAGCCCGAGATCCGCAGCAGGATGTCGCCTCCAGGGCGCACATAGGGAACGGTCGCGCACGGCGCGCCAGCAGGTACCGTGCGCAGAATGTCGATCCGAGACACGATGGTGCCGAAATCGTTGGCGGCCCAGCGGACGAAGGCAAAGATGCTGCCAGGTGTGAAGGACAGGACGCGCCGGCGGCGATCGAGGATCTGTTCGGCTACCGGTCGGCCGAAGCGAATCCAATGCTCGATGTGTTTCTCGAGCCACAGCAGCTCAACACGGGTGAGATCGCTCATGCGGCACGCGCGACGCCAGGCGGGCGCACCAACTGCTCCCGTCCCGGCCCACTGGCTATCCACAGTTGTGGATGCATGGCGTCCGTTAGACAGATTCCAAAGGAATCTGAGTTAGGGAAGTTACGGGCACTCCAAGTCGCTGAGGACCAGGGAGAAATCGCTGAATCGGGTCCCCGATAGCACGAGGATCGGGTCCCCGATGGCACGATAGTCCGGGTCCCCGATGGCACGAGGCGAGTCACAGCTTGTCCCCAGACGGATCCACCCGTCGATGGACGAACGGTTCGGGCGCGATCGCAACGAATTCGAGGCGCTCACTGCCGCGCAAGCCGCGTTCAATGCAAAGCCGATAGCCCGGAAGTGCCTGACGGCGGACGATCTCGCGTACATCGTAGGCGAAGTGCTTGAGCGGCGAGAGGCTACCCGACTTGGCGTGGAGATGCGAAAAATCGAAGCTCCAGCCGCCGACCTGACGGCCGCCATGCTTGCGGACGATGCGGTAAAGCCAGCGCTCCAAACCGCCCGTCAGATCGAAGTACGCACGGTCGATCGTGAGTACAAGCGCGTCGTCCAGAACGCCGGCATAGAACCAGTCCGGGAGGATGAGCTCGAGGCCGAGCGGGCGACCGTGTGTGTCAGCCGTCTCCTTCCATTCGTTGATCCAGGAGAAGCGATGGCGCCGCCGCTCTGCAGGTTGGCGGATGGATGTCAGCACCGTGGTGGACTGGAGACGGTCGAAGGCCGCCTTCAGGCGATCGTAGTCCCGGGCGCCGGTGCCGCGGCCGACGAACGTCAAAATCTCGTAAGGTGTGGCAGCCATCAGACGCGAGGTTTTCAAGCCGGCATCTCTCGCCTGGACGATCTGCGAGGCGGCCCAGATCAGCACATCGGCATCCCAGATGGTCGCCATTCCGTGATCCGGCACGGCCTCCACCCGTATTGCAACCGTGCGGCTGCGGTAGTCGATTGGTCGGATACGCTTCGATTTGGCGAGCGAAAAGAAGGGATAGGCCATGAGGTCCTGGGCGTCACGCGGTGCGAGGTCACCGGGCAGCGCCCTGAACAGGTCGAGTTGGTCTCGCTCGCTGACGCGCTTTTGCTTGAAGGTCACGTTTGGCCTCCAATCAGCGCCGAGCACGATCGGCATTGGCGAGAGAGTTCATGTGCGGCTTTGCAGGCAGCACGGTCCCGGTGCCAGGATCAGAGGTCGATGTCTTGGCCCCGCGGTCAGCCCAGGCCTTGAGATCGTCGACGGCGTATACGACGCGGCCGCCGATCTTCCGATAGATGGGACCTGTCCCGTAGGTTCGGTGCTTCTCGAGGGTACGTCCGGACAGGCTGAGAAAACGCGCGGCTTCCGACGTTCGTAAAAAGCGCGGCGGCAAGCCGGCGGCAGGATCGGGCATGCGGATGGCTCCGTGGTTCGGGCGAGAGCCGTCGAGGGTAGACGGCGTAACGACGGTCACGGTGGCGGAGATTCGGGGCCCGGGCGGATGACGAACTGGCCTCTCAGATTGGCGACACCCCCTGCTGGTGGCGCCGAATGCGCTCAGCGGCTGGCGCGCAGCAGCTTTCGATAGCCCCCGTCCATCATGGCCACGGCATCGGCGACCAATCGGATCGTCTGACCCCGGACGGATGAGGTCTTCCAAGGGAATCGCGCAATCGCTTCCGCGCCATAGAGCGCCAATGCCACCTCGCGATAGGTTGCTCCCTCCAGGTGACCGTCCAACGCACGGACCATGTCGAGAAGCCGCTTGCGGAGACGCGCCGTAACTTGCCATGCGGACGGAAGCAGGCCTGCTGGGCGGCCGTCAAGGCGGCGCTTGAGGCGCACCAGACCCGCAAGGCGAAGGAGAACGGTTTCATCCAGGGGGACGAGCGCCGCCATCGGTAATGCCGTGCGGTCGCCCTTGAGCCACAAGGAATGTGGCTCAAGGGCGTCATTCACGATGCAATGCTGCTCACCGCCGCGCTGTAGGTTCACCGACAACGACAGCCGGCGAAGTGCTTCAAAGCGATAGGCGCTTTCGAAGCCCCCGGGTGCAGGAACCAGCATGACGGCGTGAGGAAGCAGCTCAGGCCGCCACGAAACCCGCGCGGCGGACACATCGAGTGAGGGGTCGCAGGCGAAAGGAAAGCCCCCAGTTCCTTCCCACCGTCTCCGGGCTCGATTCCGAGTCCGCCGGATCCTCTTCAATCCGGTCGTAGTCATCTCGGTACGCCGGATTGCGTCGCAGGAATTCCCAGGCAAATCCGGCGCGATCGAGGTTCTTCAGCGCATCGACATACTCGGGTGACCTCCAATCGGGTCTCTTGGTCATCGAAGACTCCGTTACGCGAACTCGGGGCCGACGAGACAGAGCCTTTCATACGACCAAAGGTTGTTGAAGAACCCGAACGCCGAACGCGCGATGTCATACGAAGACGCCCCGGAGGGGCTATCTGAAAACACGTCGCCGAGGTTCGGCCATCAGTTGCGCGATGCGCGCAACAGACAACGGAAGCCCTTCTCGGTCATCCACTCAGCCCGGACCAGATGGGTGTCGTGGACCGAGCGCGCGCGATCTGGGTCCAAGTCAGGATCGAGCTCAAACACAACGCGTACGACTTCTCGCCAGTCCGCGACCTCGGCTGCGGCGTCCAGCAAGCGAAGGTAGGTCACCAAATGCCGCTCGTCATACGGCGTAACCACATCGCTTTCAGGAGGGCAGTCGTCAAAAGGAGGTGTCGTCATCTCAGGAATCACAGCGAGAACTCCAACCACCGCATAGTCACAGTCCATCGGCCAGTGGCGATGCAAGACACGCATCACATCCATCAACTTCCATGCTCACCAAGCGCACCGTGAAAGCCATCGACGCCTGATCTGCATAAAAGCATAGAGACATCGTCACGCCAGCAAATTGGCTGCGTATTATAGTACGTAGCGCCAAAATACGCGATTGTCTCCTATCCTGCGGATGGACATTCGGAAGGTGTTCGGCGCCAACGTACGTGTCTATCGACGGGCCGCGGGCCTCAGCCAGGAGGCGGTCGCCGTTCGCATGGGGGTGGACCGGGCCTATGTCAGTGCGATTGAGCGAGGGCTGCAGAACGTCACTCTCCTGACGATCTGGCAACTGGCGGAGTCTTTGGGCGTGCGGCCGGTCGACCTGCTCGTGGAGCCGATTCAGAGATCGAGGTCGTGACCGCAAGGGATCGTA
>CAYZTJ010000181.1:0-1176 GCA_964481215.1 uncultured Nitrospira sp.
GGCGATGCTGCGCCCGCTCATTGCGAAGGCGTTGGAGACGTACGAGGACGATCCGCTGTGCCTCTGGTACACCAAGCGCGTGTCGTGGGAGGAGCGGATTGAGCGGTACGAATCGACGGAGAAGTTGAAGCAGGTCGGATAAAAACCAAAGGCCCACTGGCTGGAACGACCGGGCCTTGGATATCAGCGGGGATGCACTCCCGCGCTAATCGGTGAGGGGAGCCTGTGGTCACAGTCGCACCCTCGGCTACCAAGTGTACGCCGAGGCTTGAACCCTGTCAACCGGAGACCCTCCGGGATGCTTGGACGGACTTTCTCAATCGGTGGGACTGGGAGTTGTTCGGGACCTTCACTTTTCGGGACGAACCCCGCCATGCCGAGGCCGCACAGAAACTGTATCGGGTGCTCGTATCCAAGGTCAACCGGGATCTCTATGGCCCGCGCTGGTATCAGAAAGACTTGGGGATCAATTGGACCTTGGCGGAAGAGCGGCAGCAGCGGGGAACCTTGCATTTTCATACTCTCTGGGGGCTCACGGGGCCGCTGTTCCATGACTTCGAGCGACGTCTGGCCTGCATGGAGCAATGGAACGAGTTGGCGGGATACGCCCGTATCTTTCCGATTGAAAACCAGGCCGCGGTTCGGGGCTATGTCAGTAAGTACGTGGTCAAGGGCGGGGAGCTTACCCTGGGCGGGCAGTTACACGGGCATCCCGCCTTGCCGCTGTTCGACGGGGTCCCGGTATGATTCCGAAAAAAGGGAATGCCTGGTTGTTGCCCGACTATCCCTTGGTCATCGACATGCGCCCGGCCAAGACCCTGGGCCGCGTGATCCTCACGATCGAAACGCCGATCGACCTCGCCGATCATCTGCAACGGGCCCTCGACCTCCTGGTGGCCATGGGGCAGAATCTCCAAACGCGCCGGACCCAGACCGAGATGGAACTCTATGCCGAAGACGTCCAACGGGAACAGGCCGCGCTCCGGGAGCGCCTGACCGACCGGTACTACGAGTATCGGGTCACGGGGTTAGGCCATCGGCAGACCATGAAGGCGCTGGCCACCAGCTACGACGTGAACCCGGCCGGTTGGGTGACGGCGATCATTCGACACTATGTGCCCACGGCGACCGAGGCCGTCGCCGGGCTCAGGCGGCTCCAGATTCGACGAGCGAACC
>CAYZTJ010000181.1:1276-6052 GCA_964481215.1 uncultured Nitrospira sp.
TGGCCTTCTTTGCGCTGGGGGCGCTGTCCCTCTGGGCCTATCAGCAGTACATGGCTTCGCTGGCGGGCCCCGGCCTCAAGCTGGTCGCCCGCGACGACGGGCCGCCCGCGCAAGAGCCGCGGCTGTCCGCAGCCGAAGCCGCGGAGCGGGCCTTGAGGGAGATGGGGTTGTAGGCGATGGCGAGCGATCTCGGCAGTCTGAGCCGCAGCAACGACCCAGGCCGGGAGCCAGAGACGACGTATCTCTGTCCCTTGCCGCGGCGGTGGTATCCGTCCGGCTCTCCCTGCAATCAGACGGATGACCTCATGACGGGACCCACGCAAGACCCATGGGTCCCGTCGCCGCCGCCGGCGCACCGGCAGACAATCGCCGGGACCGTGAAGGTTGTATTTTGGATCGGGTCGCTGTTGGTGTTGTTGAGTTATGCCACGCGGATTCTCGAAGCGTGGGCACGGCTTCAGCCAGGTTCTACCAGGTCCTGAGCTGAAGAGGGCGTACCGAACGTACGCGGGAGCCCGGACCGGGGGCAACACCGGTTCGGGTGCCCTTATGTAAAACCTGGTCCGACTCCGAGTTGCAATGCACCGGAAGCGTTGAAGCGTTGCTTGACGCGATAGGTTTGCCCAAAACCGGCCAGATGCCTACGCCGTAGAGGAGCCGCAAACCTGAGCCCAGAGCCAATCCGAGCGGAATCGACAGAAACGGACTTGACCTGTATTACAAAAAGAGGTTCAATGTCCGATAAGAGCGATTATGTCAAATTATATATCAGCCTCCGTCCGTCATCACCGTAACAAGTTTGCTAGACTATGGCAATAACTAGAGCCAATCGGCTCCTCCTCCGATGACGGATCGTCAAGAGGGACGTGATTCCATGGGACTGCGACCCCTGCGGAACAACCCGCTCTGCTTCATGGCTGCGCTCCTGCTGTCCACTACCAGTCTCACCGCCTGCGTGGGACACCAGGCAGGCTCCGCCGCCGCATCCAATGCAACGGTCGATCTTGCCGTAGCGGTGCCTTCGAGAGCCGCGTTCTCCGAGCAGGTGCTCCATCCTCTCGCCAAACAGACGGCGCACGAAATCATCGAACATAAGAAGGCCACGATCCGGTTTGCGGATGCCAAGGATCCAAACGATCAGGCACTTCTCGGAGCCATCAGCGGCGCGGTGCCGATGCTGGGTGTCCTATTCGGCGCCACTGAAGAACACGACAAGGCGACCTTGGAACGCCAGTTGGCGTGGTTGGACTCCCGCCGCCTGCCGCTGAAAAAGGAGCTCATCGGGCTCTGGGAATCCCGCATCGAACCCATGCAGACCGGCTACGCCGTCTGTGTGGATGGCAAGAAGCGCGTCTACCAGGCTGCAAGAAATCGATGGATACGGTTGAATGACTTGCCGCACGACTGTCCCAGGGTCGAATTTCAGAGTCTGCAAGCGGACAGCGCCAAAGACTAACGAGCCGCGTCAAGCCTTCTCTTTTCGTTTCTCCCACTTCAGCTTCGTTTCGCCCCTCTCGACCGGGATAGGGCTCGGCTCGTTCCGTCCCTCTGCTATGTTTGAGAGGGACTGTCCCCGACCTGCCCGGCCATTGAACCGAGAGGGGTGAGTGAATGCGTACGGTGGGCGCCCTCGCAGGCCTCTTCCTGGCGCTGGTCGCGTTGGCCTGGCTGGCCTGGATGAATCCGGGGCCGTCCGACTACCGCGCCACAGTCTTGCTGCCCTATGCCAGATCGGTCGTCACAAAATGGGCCAAGGCCGATCGGCTGGTCGTCGAGGAGCAAGCGGCGAGGGTCTTGGCCGCCTATCGCGCCCATCGGATTGTCCAAGCCGATTCAGTGAAGCTGGCCTTGCTCAAGACCGTGCCAGGATTGCGGCTGGAGTTTACCTCGACGAAGGGCGGCGGTGTCGGCGATGTGCCGACGCGCCTCGCGATCTGGAAGCATCAAGCCCTGATCAATATCACGCTCGGACAGGATGCGACCGAGCAGGCCCTGGTGACCGATCTGGCCTTGCACACCACGCGTGTGTCGTACGGGCTGGCCTCCGTGTTCACCACCTGCGCCGAAGGTCTCTCGATTCGCTCCCTGGGATTGGTCAAGCAATTTAGCACGCTGCCCCCGGCCGATTGCCCCGTTTCCCGCTGATCTCTCCCCTGCCGCACAGGTCCGCCCTCGCTCGTGCGAGGCCCATCACCAAGGTTCGAAAGGAACTGCGGTTCCAAGCCTAGAACCTGTTTCAAAACCCCCCTTCGTTGCGAGGCGAAGGCTTCACCCATTGCACGAAGCCCGGCAATGGGTCCCCGACCGAATGCCAGGCCCAGGGCCTGAACAACCGGAGGCGTCGTCGCTGGATTACGTTGAGGATTTTTCGGGTGCCGACAACGACGCAGGCGGTCCGGCATCATTCGCCGTAGTAGAACGGGGGGTTTTGAAACAGGTTCTAGGATTCCGCCCGGGCCGATGCCGAGGAGGCGCCCACTTTCGGCTCCGTGCCGGACAAGAGACGCGCGATGTTCGCGTGGTGACGGATCACGATCAGTGCGGTCACGGCGCAGGCGAAGGCGAGAAAGATGGGACTCGGGCGAAGCCAAAGGGAGAGGATGGGCAAGGCCGCGAAGGCGGCGAGGGCTGCGCCGGAGGAATAGCGCCAGACGGCCAGCGATGCCAACCAGATGAGGCCGAGGGCGAGGCCCAGCCAGGGCGCCACTCCGCCGATCGTGCCGAGCGCGGTGGCGACGCCTTTTCCGCCATTGAACCGGAGAAAGACGGGAAAGAGATGGCCGAGCACGGCGCACAGCGCCACCAACAAGACGGCGCTCTCCCCGCCCAGCCACCAGCCGGCTCCCCAGGCCGCCAGCCATCCCTTGCCGATGTCGCCGAGCAGCGTCAACGCGCCGGCCAGCTTGCCGCCGACACGCAGGACATTCGTGGAGCCGATGTTGCCGCTGCCCGCGGACCGGGGATCGGTGAGCCCCAGCGCGTGGGTGACCAGAATGCCGAAGGGCACGGAGCCGAGGAGATAGCCGGCCGCGCAGAGGAGCAGAATCACCCAGGAAGGATCGCTGAACATGAGGACGTCGGCGGACCGCCCCGCTACCATCCCTTGTGGGACACTTGCCGCCAGAAGCTCACGAGGTATTGCCCGCCCGAAATCCAGCCTAGGACCAGCGAGGCATAGAGCCAGGCGGTCCCCATCACGTGCAGATCGAATGGGAATCCCAAGGATTCCCGCTCGAGAATCAGCATTACGATGGCCACGACCTGCGCGATCATTTTGTACTTGCCGATCGTTTCGGGGGTGAGCGAGATGCCCTCCCCGGCTGCGATGGCCCGCACGCCGGTGACCGCGACTTCGCGGGCGATGATGAGGATCGCGACGACGGCGTCGACGCGTTGCAGCTGCACCAGTAGAATCAAGCCGGACAGGACGAGCAGCTTGTCCGCGATCGGATCCAGCAGGCGCCCCAGCTTCGTAATCTGAGAGCGGCGGCGCGCGAGGTAGCCGTCAAGCAGATCGGTCACGGCAGCGGTCGTAAAGACGGCCGCCGCGGCCAAGGCCCGCGAGCCGGTGGGCTCCATGAACAGCGCGATGAAGACCGGAATGAGGCAGATGCGCAACAGCGTCAGGCTGTTGGGCAGATTCAGATTCGTGGTGGCGCGATAGGGCGTCGACACTGCCGCCGTGGGTTTCGAGGCATCCATCCTACGCCCCGTCAGAAGATGCCGTGCTTCAAGAGGTCGTGCATGTGAACCACGCCGACCGGCGTGCCGTCAGGTTGCTGCACAACCAAGGACGTGATCGCATACTGCTCCATCATCTGAACGGCCCGCGCGGCCAACTCGTCGGGTCCGATGGTGCGGGGCGTCACGGTGGCCAAGTCCTTGGCCGTCGCGCGATCGATGGGCATCCCCTTTTCGAGGGCGCGACGGAGGTCGCCGTCGGTGATGACCCCGATGCAGCGCCGCTGGCCGTCGAGGACCATCGTCATGCCGAGCTTCTTGCCGGTCATCTCCAAGATCGCCTCGTGCGCCGTGGCCGTGACTGCGACCGTCGGCATATCGGCGCCCTGGTGCATGAGGTCCCGCACCTTCACGAGGAGCCGTCGACCCAATGTCCCGCCGGGATGAAACTGCGCGAAGTCGTCCTGCTGAAAGCCCCGTTTGCGAAACAACGCGACGGCAAGCGCGTCGCCCATCGCCAGACTCGCGGTCGTGCTGGCGGTGGGCGCAAGGCCGAGCGGACAGGCCTCTTCGCTCACCGAGACATCGAGCGCGACCTCGCTGTTCTTGCCCAGGGTCGAGTGGACACGGCCGGTGAGGGCGATCACCGGCACGTTCTGCCGCTTGACGAACGGCAGCAGTTTCAGCACTTCGTCGGTCTCGCCGCTGTTGGAGATCGCGATCATGGCGTCGTGCCGGGCGACCATGCCCAGATCGCCATGAATGCCTTCCGCCGGGTGGAGAAAAAACGAGGGCTGGCCGGTGCTGGCCAAGGTGGCCGCGATCTTTTGGCCGATCAAGCCGGACTTGCCCATGCCCGTCACGACGACTTTCCCGGTGCAAGCGGCCAGCAGCTCGACGGCCTTGGCGAAGTGGTCGTCCACGCGGGACACCAGGCCGGCAATCGCCTGGGCTTCGATTTCGAGCACGCGTTTGCCTTCGTGAATCGTGCTCATGTCAACAGCTCCGGTCCCTTGCCGCTCGCCGCGCAGATACGCAGCAGCCGTTCCAGCAAGGGCTTCAGGGCATGGAGCGGCACCATATTGGGTCCGTCCG
>CAYZTJ010000182.1:0-5934 GCA_964481215.1 uncultured Nitrospira sp.
CGCCTTCCCATCGTCCAAATGGCGATGTTGCCAGTCCAGCCAAGCGTGGCCGAGTTCGTGGGCAAGGATATAGCGCCGACGGGTAATGGGGAGCCGCTTGCGGATGTAGATGGTCCGGGTTTCATCGTCCCAGACCCCGTCGGCATTCCGATCCCGCTCGTTCATTTCCAGGTCGGTGAGCTGCCGGACGGCGATACGGTAGCCGAAGGGCAGCACGACCCGCGATGGTATTCGCATCTGTCGAACCTTGATTTCGTCGCCGTTCACAGGCTTAAACATGCCCTATTTTACCCTGTTGGAATCCCATCTTCCTTAGCTTGTTCGAGCACGATACTTCACATTACATATCAATGAGTTAGGATGCTCTCGACTGACAACAGCCGCAAGCGCTCACCAAGGCATTCTCTCGAATCCCTGAGCAAGCCGCTGCGTCTGGTCCTCTGGTCAGGACGGAAGAACCCGAAGAGTCGTGCGCGTCGAGGTGAGGCGTCGGGGCTCAACCCAGCACAGGCTCGCTCGACGCCGAGGGCGCGGGGATGGACGGGGGCACCACGGATTCATGCCGTATCGGCGATTTGCCAGTCCGATGGGAATACCCGTTCATGGCCGTCGCCAACAAGAGCAATGCCGCCACCAGGCCCACGAGGGCCCCAAGAGAGAAGAAACCCAGCAAGGTCACGCTACTCCGAGTCATCGTCTCCGCCTCCTTGTGTCGATGAACCGTTCGCCTTCTTTGCTTGTACCAGAGGCCTCGGCGAGGACCAATCGCTCGGATGGTGGAATCCCTCCCCGGTCGAGGGGCAAGCCATGGGGGCTGGCGGGAGACTAGCGGCCGGCTGCATCCGTTGGCACTCAGCCTGGCTTGTTCCTTCCCTCGCCGAGGGCGTATCATAGGCCCCCTACACGAAGGAGGGCGCCATGGGAAAGTCCAAGACCGGCTCGCCGACCAGAAATGCCTCCCTCGACCGTACGATCGAACGCCTCCGTGAGCAGCTCAACCAGCTCACACCCTATTTCAAGCAGACCAAGGCCGCGCCCACCGTGACATTGGACGATTACGACGCCGAAACGGAACGGCTCATCCAGAGCGCCTTCGGCGAGGCCTCGGAGATGGTGGAAGCCTACGAGTACGCCCAGGTCGGGGAAGCGGCCGGACTGGTGAACTTTCCCGATGACGCGCCGGAAGGTGGCGCCGGCGCCCGCGACACGGACCGGGAGAGCCTCAATCAGCGCAGGCGGGTGGTGGAGAGCTGCATCGCGGAATTGGAGGCGCGCCGGGCCCAGCTGGCCAAGAAGAAGCTGGCCACGAAGGCAACGCTCGTAGGCCCGCAGGTCGGCGACCACATGAGCCCAGACATCCGCACGATTCCCATGACCGCGTCCTTGAGGGACGCAGGCCGGCGGATGCAGGAATGGAAGATCGGCTCGTTGTTCGTGACCGATGACCGCCGCTATCAGGGTGTCGTCTCCGACACCGACCTGGCCCGGGAGGTGGTGGGGCGCGGTCTCGATCTCCAGACGCCCGTGAGTCAGATCATGCGCACCCCTGTGATCGCAATCGACAGCGCACGGCCGATTATCGAAGCCGTCCGCCTGATGAAAGACAAGGGTACCCGGCACCTGGCCGTGACCGATGCCGGGAACATCGTCGGGGTGATTTCCGTCTCCAATATCTTGCGCTACTATTCGGGCGTGGTGTGACCATCGTCGCCTCTCCCATGGTGAAGAGCCGGCCGCCTGGTCACCGGCGGCCGGCCCGCCAGGCTCCCCTCGGATGACCGAATCGCAACAATCGGCCAAGCCGGACGGCGTGATCGTGACCGGCGCGTCGACCGGCATCGGCGCGGCCTGCGCCCTGCACCTCGATCAGCTTGGATTGCGGGTCTTTGCTGGTGTCCGGAAACCGGAAGACGGGGAAGCCCTGACGCGCAGGGCGGGGGCTCGCATTCAGGTCATCCAACTGGATGTCACGGATACGGCATCGATCGACGCGGCGGTTCGCCAGGTCGCGGCTGCCGTGAGTGAGGCGGGACTCGCGGGATTGGTGAATAACGCAGGCATCGGCATCACCGGCCCCGTGGAAGCGGTGCCCCTCAGCGAGTGGCGGCGGCAGTTCGACGTCAACTTTTTCGGCGCCCTGGCCATGACCCAAGCCTGCCTGCCCTGGCTCCGGCGGGGGCGTGGGCGTGTCATCAACATCAGCTCGATCGCCGGACGGGCCGGCATGCCCTACATGAGCCCCTACGCAGCCTCGAAGCATGCGCTCGAGGCCATAAGCGACGCACTCCGCATCGAACTCCAGCCCTTCGGCATCCATGTCGCCGTCATCGAGCCCGGCGCGATTGCCACCCCGATTTGGGAGAAGTCGAAACAGGAGGCCGATGCCCAGCACAGCGGCTGGTCGCAGGAATTCCAACGGCTCTATGGAGAAGGTTTCATGAAGGTGAAGGACGCAGCCATGAAGGCGGGTGAACGCGGCGCGCCGGCGCACCTGGTGGCGGCCGCCGTCGCCCATGCTTTGACTGCCGCGCGCCCCAAGACCCGTTACCTCGTAGGCCGTGACGCGAATGTTCGCGCGCTCCTGACGGCGTGGCTCCCCGATCGGCTCCAAGACCGCCTGCTCACCTGGGCGATCAAACTCCCGCCAAGAGCCTAGCCGAAGCGCCGAGCCGCCGCACAACCCAGCCGGAGGAGAGTCAAGCCATCAACCCGTGCGCGAGCGCCAAAAACACGGCGAGACTGACCACGCGCGTGACCCCGCCGACGAGAATCGTGGCCGCGGAGGCCGGATCGAACCCCAAACGTTTCATCACCGGCGGCGTCACGGCGCCCACGACGCTGCTGACCACCGTGCTCAGCGCCATCGCCAGCAACATGACGAGCGCCAGCCGTTCCGCATGCCGATGGCCATGAAGCGAGGCATAGAGGTACATCCCGATGGCGGACGTGAAGCCGACGAGGAGGCCGTTGCCCAATCCCACCAAGGCCTCCTTATTGAGCAGCCGCCGCCAGTGCTTCAATTCCAAGTCTCCCAGCGTCAGTCCGCGGAGCGCCACCGCCAACGCTTGCCCGCCGGTGCTAGCCGATTGGCCCACCATCACGGGAAGGAAGGCAGCCACCGCCACGAACTGGGAGACCGTCTCTTCATAGAACCCCACGACCCCGGCGGCCACGAAGCTGCTCAGGAGATTGATCTGCAGCCAGGGGTTCCGCATGAATAGGCTCCGCCAGGGATTCGTCTGGACTCGCTCTTCCTGACCGACACCGACCATCTTTCCCGGCTGCGCCGTGAGGGCCAGGGTCTGCGCTTGGAACAAACTATAGCCGCGAAGGAGTCCGACCAATCTCCCAGCCTCGTCACAGACAGGGTATTCCGGATAGTGCCGCGTATGCACGAAGGGGATCACCTCTTTAATCGTTTGTCCGGTGGTCAGCGAGAACGGCTGATCAACCATGATTTCAGTCACACGCTGATGGGGCTCAGCCAGGAGCACCTCCCGCATGACAAGGACCCCCACAAGGAGACCCTCATCGTTCACAACATAGCCATAGCTCACAAAGGCCTGCGTCACCATGGCGCGAAGCTTGTTCACGGCCTCGTGCACGGTATCAGTCGGCCGAAACAGCGCGACGACCGGCTCCATCAAGTGGCCCACGGTGCCGGCTCGGTACTCCCGGTTATAGAGCCAGCGCTCCCGCTGGTCCGCGGTGGCGGCGCGCAACACGGCGTCACGCCGTTCCCCGTCGATCCGCGGCAAGAGGGCGGCGACTTTGGGAGTCGGCAGAGCGGCCAGCACCGCGGCAATCCGGGCCGGCGACTCGGCGGCCAGCAACCGCGAGGCCTCCTGCGGGCCTCGCCGGAGAATCTCTCCGGTCAACTCGGGCACCGTTTTGGATCCGTCAGGCACCGCATCGACTGGGGACGACTCCGCTCTTCTCATCGATGACCTCGTCAGACATATGGAACGGCCAGGGCAATCCGATAGGAATCTCAGCATACTCCACCGACGGCGGAAGACCAACTGAATGGGCCTCGATCATCGCCGGCTCATCTGGCGATGGATGCCTGCGCACCGTATACTGCACCACTTTCGAGAGAGCCTGTCGCCATGCCGCCAGCCATCCTGTTGAGTTGCGAGTCGATCGCGAAGACCTATGGGGTCAAGGCGTTGTTCGACGGCCTGTCCTTCGCGCTCTTCGAGGGCGACCGCGTCGGACTGGTCGGCCCCAACGGCTCGGGCAAGTCTACCTTGCTGAAGATTCTCGCCGGATTGGAATCGCCGGATCGCGGCACGCGCACCGTTCGCCGCCAACTCCGCGTCGGCCACGTCCCGCAGGAACCGACCTTTGCAGAGGGACAGACCATCGACGAGGCGCTGGGCCACGTGCTCCTGGCCGACGGCCGCGATCCCCATGAGCACCGCGGGCTGATTGCCAAAGCGTTGAGTCTCGGCGGATTCCCGGACGGAGAGCAGGCCGTGGCCACGCTCTCAGGAGGCTGGCGCAAGCGGCTGGCCATCGCGCGCGCCCTGATGGAAGAACCGGACGTCCTGCTCATGGACGAGCCGACCAATCATCTGGATCTCGAGGGCATTCTCTGGCTGGAGCGCCTCCTGAAGGCGGAGGCCCGCGCCTACGTCGTGATCAGCCACGACCGGCGGTTTCTGGAGTCCGTCGCCTCGCGCATGCTGGAACTCAATCGCATCTATCCTACCGGCCTCTTCGAAGCCGCAGGACGCTACAGCGACTTCCTGGAGCAGCGGGAAGCCGCCCAGCAAGCCCAGGCAGCCGCCCAAGCCTCGCTGGCCAATCGCGTCCGGCGAGAAATCGAGTGGCTGCGACGCGGCCCGAAAGCCCGCACCACGAAGGCCAAGGCGCGGGTCGACGCCGCGGGACGCATGGTCGGCAAACTGCAGGCGGCGGAAGCCCGCAGCGAGCAGGGGGCCGTCGGCATCGACTTCGTCGGCTCCACCCGCAAGACAAAGCAGCTGCTCGTCGGCCAGCAAGTCACGAAGAGCCTGGGGGGCAAACCGATTCTCGCCGGTCTGGACTTACAATTGGGGCCCGGGCAACGACTCGGACTCTTAGGGCCGAACGGCAGCGGGAAGACTACATTGTTACGGCTTTTGGCCGGCACACTCGAACCGGATGCGGGCCGAATCATCCGAGCGGATGGGCTGCGCACCGTTTATTTCGAGCAGGACCGCGGCTCGCTGGATCACACCGCCACGCTCCGCCGCGCCCTCGCGCCGAGCGGCGACGCCGTCGTCTACCGGGATCGCTCGGTCCATCTGGTGTCCTGGTCCAAGCGATTTTTGTTTCGCCCTGAACAGTTGGACCTGCCGGTCTCGCGGCTCTCCGGCGGCGAGCAAGCCCGGCTGCTCATCGCGCGACTCATGCTGCAGCCGGCGGACCTGCTCATCTTGGACGAGCCGACAAACGACTTGGACATCCCCACATTGGATGTGCTGGAAGACAGCCTGCTCGACTTTCCGGGCGCCCTCATCCTCGTGACGCACGATCGATGGCTGCTGGATCGCGTTTCCACGATGCTGCTCGCGCTGGACGGCAACGGCCAGGCCGAGTGGTACGCCGACTATGCGCAGTGGGAAACGGCGCAGGAACGAATCGCCGTCACCCCTCCGGCGACAGGCGATGGGCGGCCCGGTTCCGGCCTGGCCCGCGGACCGGGCTCGCGAAGGAAGCTTTCCTATCACGAGGAGCGAGAGTGGGGGTTGATGGAGCAAAAGATTCTGAGGGCCGAGGCCGCCTTGGCCGCCTGCCAGGACGCGGTCGACGACCCCGCCATCGTCTCCGATGCGGAGGCGCTGCAAGCCCGGCACGCCGCCTTGGATGCGGCACAGGCCGAGGTCGAACGTCTCTACGTCCGATGGGCGGAGTTGGAAGAGAAACGTCGAACGGTAAACGCGGAAC
>CAYZTJ010000183.1:0-5924 GCA_964481215.1 uncultured Nitrospira sp.
CGATCAGGTCTTCCGTAAAGACGCCGCCCTTCAATAAGAACTGATGGTCCTTTTCCAGATTCCGCAGGGCATCGTCCAAACTGCCGGGCATCGTCGGCACCTTGGCCAATTCCTTGGGCTCCAAATCGTACAGATCCTTCTCCATCGGCGCGCCAGGATTGATTTTATTTTCAATTCCATCCAGGCCGGCCATGAGCATGGCCGCGAACGCGATGTAGGGATTGGCCGCGGGATCTGGGAAGCGCACCTCGATCCGCTTTGCCTTGGGGCTTGGCGAATACATCGGAATGCGGATGCCCGCCGACCGATTCCGGCTCGAATAGGCCAGCAGGACCGGGGCTTCGAAACCAGGCGTCAGACGCTTGTACGAATTCATCGTGGGATTGGTGAACGCCGCCAAGGCCGGCGCGTGCTTCAAAATTCCGCCGATGTAGTTCAAGCAGAGTTCCGAGATGCCGGCGTATTCCTTGCCCGCGAACAGCGGCTTGCCGTCTCTCCAGATGCTCTGGTGCGTGTGCATGCCGGAACCGTTATCTCCAAACAGGGGCTTCGGCATGAAGGTGACGGTCTTCCCGTGCCGCCGGGCGACATTCTTGACGATGTACTTGTACATCATCATCTTGTCCGCCATCGACACGAGCGAATCGAACCGTAGATCGATCTCGGCCTGCCCGGCCGTGGCGACTTCGTGGTGGTGCTTCTCGACGGGGATGCCGACCTTCTGCATCTCGACAATCATCTCGCTGCGGATATCCTGCTGGGTATCGGTCGGCGCCACAGGGAAATAGCCCTCCTTGTGGCGAATCTTGTTGCCCAGGTTGTTGTAGCCGCCGCTCGGACAGTTCTCCCGGCCCGAATTCCAGATCCCTTCTTCGGAATCCACATAGTAGTACCCGCTATGGCTCGTCTGATCGAAGCGCGCATTGTCGAAAATGAAGAACTCGGCTTCAGGACCCCAGTAAGAGGTGTCGCCGATCTTCGTGTTCTTGAGATGCTTCTCCGCCTTTTGCGCGATGTAGCGCGGATCGCGGTCATAGGTCTCCCGCGTGACCGGATCCATGATAGTGCAGACCAGGCTCAGCGTCGGCACCGTCGTGAAGGGATCCAGGCAGGCCGTGGCGGGGTCGGGCACCGCGAGCATGTCGCTGTTGTTGATCGCCTTCCAGCCCCGGATCGAGGAGCCGTCCAGCCCCGACCCATCTTTAAAGGTTCCCTCGTTGAGCTCTTCCACCGGAATCGAGAAGTGCTGCCAGGTCCCCAACAAGTCGACAAACTTGAGATCCACCACCAACACCTTGTTCTTCTTGCAGAAATCCAAGACCTCACGCGGATTCATTCGGCTCCTCCTTCTCCTGACGGTTGACGGTCATTGCGTCGGCGGGATCACACGGCTGATGAGGACCGGCGTTCCTACCCTTCACTGTTCAAGAAGCGATCGATCTCCTGGGCGATGGCGGCCCGGATGGTTTCCACCCTCGCATGGTCAAGCACCTTCCCGCCCTCGGCTTCGGTCACATAGAACACGTCCACCACCTGATCCAGCCGCGTGGAGATGCGGGCGGCGTGGACGGAGAGTCCCAGGACGAAGATGGCCCGCGTCAGCACATAGAGCAGACCCTGCTTGTCGTCGGCAAAAACGTCGATGATGGTAAACCGATCCGAGGTATCGTTGTCAATCTGCACGTCCGTCGGCTGGCGGGCAATCGCCGGCCGCCGCTCCAGCGAGAGCCGGCCGCCGCGCTGCATCAAGGCTTCGACGGACTCGAGGCCCGTGAGCACCCGTGTGACCGCTTCCGCGATGTCGGCACGGCGGTCGGCGCTCGGCTCTCCACGGTGGTCGGGATCCACGACCTGAAACGTGTCCACGACCACTCCGTCCTCTCGCGTCACGATTTGGGCATCCAGCACTTGCAGCCCCTTGGCCGCCATCACCCCCGCAATCCTCGAAAAGATGCCGGGAATAACGTCGTTGAACGTGATGACCGTATACTCGCAGGCGCCGATCTCCCGATTGAAGCTATCCACCACCGCCACATGCCGAGACTGCAACGCGCTGATGGCGCCCAGGTGCGCCGCGATCCGGGTGGGTGGCGTGCCGAAGAGATAGCGCAGCGGAAATTGTTGGAGCTGCCGCTCGATCCATTCCGCATCCGCCGAGGTCGTGCCGAGCGTCGCCATGAGCTGGGCGACGTCCGCCGTCAGGGCCTTCACGCGCTCCGGGCCATGCGCGGTCTCCCGCTCGCCCGAGACTTCCGGGAGGGTGCGCAGGTAGAGCTCGGTCAGCAGCGATTCCTTCCACTTCGTCAACACGCCGGGGCCCACGGCCGCGATGTCCGCCGCAGTCAAGATCAACAACTGCTTCAACACGGCGGGCGTCCCGACCGCGCGCGCGAAGGTGAGCAGCACCTTGTCGTCATAGGGATCGCGACGGAAGGCCGTGTGCGCCATCATCAGATGTTGATGCACCAAGAACATCAGGGTTCGGGTCTCTTGCTCGTCGAGACCCAGCCGCGCCGCCACATCCTCCGCCAGCTCTCTCCCCACTTCACTGTGATCCCGTTCCTGCCCTTTGCCCAGGTCGTGCAGCAGCACCGCGAGATGGAGTAAGTCTTTTCTGGGAATCTCGCGATAGACCTGCCCGAGGACGCCGGGATCCTGCCCGCAGGCTTCGGCCTTGGCCACGGCCAACAGGCTGTGCTCGTCGACGGTGTACTTGTGGTACTGGTTGAACTGCATCAGCCCGCGCACCGGCCTGAAGATCGGCACGATTTTTTCCAACAGATGCGCCCGGTGCATGGCTTCCAGCGTGCGCGCCGCCCCGGGTCCGGAGAGGATCTCTAAGAAGAGGCGGCTCACCTCGGGAGTCCGAAATGATTCTTCCGGCACCGATTCGACATGCCGATGAATGTCTTCCAACAGCGGGGGGACGATCGTCACCTGATAGCGCCGTGCGACATCGAACAGCTGCACCAGCTGAGCGGGTGATTCCAGGACCGCATTTCGGTCCTCTTCCGCCACCGTGAGCGTCGTCCCCCGGAGGACAAAGTGCGCTTCCACTTTGGGCGCGGGGAAGATTCGGCTGATCCGCCGCCACACCGGCACGCTCCGGCAGCGCTCCACAAACCGCATGCAGCGCTCGTGGAGTCCCATCGTATGCCGGTAGTATTGCTGCATGAACTGCTCGACCGCCAGCAAATGCGGGCGATCGGAAAAGCCGAACCGGGCGGCCAGCCAGACCTGCTCCTCGAAGGACAGGATTTCCTGCGCGGCGCCGGCGTGAAAATGCATGAAGGCGCGCACGCGCCACAGAAACTCCCTGGCGTCCTTCAAGGCGAGAAAGTCTTTGTCCGAGATGAGACCACGGCCCGACAGCTCTTGGATCGTGCCCGCCCGATACCGCGCCATGCCGGCCCACTGCAACACGTGCAAGTCCCGCAGCCCGCCCTTGCTCTTCTTGACGTTCGGCTCAAGCAGATAAATCGTTTCCCCGAACTTGTCATACTCCCGCCGGCGCTCTTCCAGCTTGTGATCCAGAAAGCGGTCGACGCCTCGCGTGACCACTTTGCGCACATAGCGGTCGTGAAATTCTTGGAACAGTTGGGCGCTCCCGGCCAGAAACCGGGCCTCCATCATGGCGGTGCGCACGGAGAGGTCCGCGGCCGACAGCTCAAGACAATCGGCGATGGTGCGGACGCTGTGGCCGACCTGAAATCCGAGATCCCAGAGCGGATGGAGGGTGAGTCGCACGAGGTCCTGAATCACGGGCCGCGCGTCCGGCCGGAACAGGAGCATGAGGTCGACGTCGGAAAAGGGAGCTTGCTCGCGGCGTCCGTAGCCGCCCAGCGCCACGAGACAGCAGGACTGCATGCCGGCCGCCAACACACCGCCGCCGGCCTTCCGGACTTCCGAGCGGTAGCGGCCGATGATGACGCTGTCGAGCAGTTCGGTGAGGGCGGCGAGGACTTCGGAACCCGAGACGCCCTCTTGGAGCCGCCGATAGATGGCCTGGCGCTGTTCGGCCAGCAGGGAACTGGTGGCCGCCATGTCGGGGACGGCCGCAGGCGTCGACTGAGCCGGCTGTTCCCCGACCGCCAAGGTCATAGAGCCGTGTCCCCGGTCTCCCCCGTTCGAATGCGGACCGCCGCCGACAGATCGCGAATGAAGATCTTGCCGTCGCCGATGCTGCCGGTCTTGGCCGTGCGCGCGATCGTTTCGATCACGCGCGGCACCTGGCTGTCCATGACCGCCACTTCGATCTTGACCTTTGGAACGAATTCGATCGTGTACTCGGTCCCTCGGTAGGTTTCCTTGTGGCCTTTTTGTCGGCCGAATCCCTTGACTTCCGTGACAGTCATACCCTGGACCCCGATTTCCAGCAGGGCATCCTTCACTTCATCGAGCTTGAATGGCTTGATGACCGCTTCAACCAGTTTCATGTCCGCTCCTCTTAGGCTGTGGGCGAGAGGCTATCGGCAGGAGGCCATCAGACCTCGTGCCGTCAATTTCACTTCCCTCCCCAACGCCTATCGCCTATTGTCTGAATCACGAATAGGCCCGTTCGTTGTGTTGACTCAAGTCGAGGCCGATCGCTTCCTCTTCCGGACTCACGCGAAGGCCGGTCATGCCGTCGACCAATTTCAGCAAGATGTAGGTGCCGACGAAGGAAAACACGGCCACCGCGAACACGGTCACGGCCTGCACCCCGAGCTGAGACGGATTGCCGGCAAAGAGCCCGTCGGCCCCCGCGGAATTGATGGCTTTCGAGGCAAACAACCCGGCTGCCAGGATGCCACACACGCCACCCACGCCGTGAATCCCGACGACGTCGAGCGAGTCATCATAGCCGAACTTCCCCTTCCAAACAATGGCGAAATAGCAGAGCGATCCCGCCGCCAGGCCGATGAGCAGCGCGGAAAATGGCCCGACGAACCCCGAGGCCGGCGTCACCGTGGCAAGCCCCGCGACCGCACCGCTGGCGGCTCCCAACACCGTCGGTTTCCCCCGGTGAATCCACTCGATCACCATCCAGGTCAAGGCGGCTGCGCAGGCCGCCGTATGGGTCGCTAAGAAGGCGCTGCCGGCCAAGCCATTGGCCCCCAGCGCACTCCCCGCGTTGAACCCGAACCATCCGAACCAGAGGAGGCCGGCGCCCAGCAGCACCATGGGGAGATTGTGCGGCGCCATATAGTCGGCGCCGTAGCCTTTCCGTTGGCCGATCACGAGGGCGCAGGCCAAGGCGCTGATGCCCGAGCTGATATGCACGACGGCTCCGCCGGCAAAGTCCAGCGCGCCCATCTTCCCCAGCCAGCCTCCACCCCACACCCAATGGGCGATGGGACAATAGATGAGCACGGACCAGAGCAGACTGAAAAGCAGCATCGCGCTGAATTTCATGCGCTCCGCGAAGGCGCCGGTGATGAGGGCCGGTGTAATGGCCGCAAACATGAGCTGGAAGATCATGAAGATTTGATGCGGAATTGTGGGGCCGTAGGTCGGGTGCGGGTCCGCGCCGACCCCGACCAGACCGAACCAGTCCAACCCTCCGATCACACCACCCTTATCGGGGCCGAAGGCCAGGCTGTAGCCGAACAGAATCCAGATGAGACTCACTCCGGAGAGAATCGCCAGACTCTGCATGATCGTGCCCAAGACATTCTTGCTCCGCACCAGGCCGCCATAGAACAGCGCCAAGCCCGGGATCACCATGGCCAAGACCAGCGCCGAGGACATCAGCACCCAGGCCGTATCCCCCGTGTCCACTTTGGGCGGCGCCGCGCCTGCGGCTTGGGCCCATGCCTCGACGCCGCCGACTGCCAAGACCCCGGCCGTGACGGCCAACCCCGCCGTCGTTTTGTATGTCAGTCCTCTGCTCACAATGCCCTCCTTGACCGCCCTGCTGAGGAAACGGCGCACGGCGAAGTCGC
>CAYZTJ010000184.1:0-1175 GCA_964481215.1 uncultured Nitrospira sp.
GGGGGGAGAAGAGTGTGGACAAAGGCGGGCCTTATGGACGTTCTCTGCTCGCGCAACGCGCGGTCGCCGGGAGAGCTGCCGTCTTGACGGCTGTGGGATGGGCGGGTGAGAACGGCTCCCCTCGTTGGACGCGCGCATTGGGAAGTCCATCAGGCCCACCCTTAGAGGACATTCACGGTTCCGCAAAGACGTTCTCCACACGAGAGGATCTCATTGAGACAGAATGGCCTTCACATTCCCATAGCGTGAATAAAGGTGCTCAACATGAACGACTATAGATTGGTGATAGCGGGAAGAGAGTTCAAATCCCGGCTCTGGGTCGGGACGGGGAAATATAAGGATTTTGCCGAGACAAGAAGAGCGATCGAGGCCTCGGGGGCGGATGTGGTCACGGTGGCGGTGCGCCGCGTAAACATCACGGACCGCTCTAAAGAGAATCTGCTCGACTATCTCGATCCTAAAAAGTACACGATCCTGCCCAACACGGCGGGCTGCTATACGGTGGAAGACGCGCTGCGCTATGCGCGGCTGGCGCGTGCGGCCGGCGTATCGGAGCTGGTGAAGCTGGAAGTGCTGGGCGACGAGAAGACGTTGTTCCCGGACACGGCCGGCTTGATCGAAGCGGCGAAGATCCTCGTGAAGGAAGGCTTCGTGGTGCTGCCCTATACGAACGACGATCCGATCGTCGCCAAGAAGCTGGTGGACGTGGGCTGTCCGGCGGTCATGCCCTTGGCCGCGCCCATCGGCTCCGGATTGGGCATCCGCAATCCCTACAATCTCAAGATCATTCTCGAGACTATCAAGGTGCCGATCATTGTCGACGCCGGCGTCGGCACCGCGTCCGATGCGGCCTTGGCGATGGAACTGGGGGCCGACGCGGTGCTGATGAACACGGCCATCGCGGGCGCCAAGGACCCCATCATGATGGCCACGGCGATGAAGTACGCCATCGATGCCGGGCGCCTGGCCTATCGCGCGGGCCGCATTCCTCGAAAGCTCTATGCCACGGCGAGCAGCCCGATCGAAGGGATGCTGTAACTATGCGTGAGGCGTCAGGCGTGAGGCGTTAGGGGTAGCGAGGGATCAGCTTATGCCTGAAGTCTGATCCGAAAATCCCCTTACGCCTTACCCCTCACGCCTTACGATTATCTAATGCCTTCGCTCCGCTCCCCCAT
>CAYZTJ010000184.1:1275-5892 GCA_964481215.1 uncultured Nitrospira sp.
CCGATCGGCCTCGGTGCGATCGAGAAAGCGGCGGCAGAATGTCGGATTCCCCTGTTTGCGATCGGCGGGGTGTCCCCCTCCCGCGCGGTGGAATTGCGCCGCGCCGGCGCATCGGGAGTGGCGCTGATCTCCGCCGTGCTTTCCGTTCCCGCCGTCGGCGAGGCGACCGCCGACTTGCTTCGTCGATGGAACGACGCCGCGTCCGTGAGCGCGTGAGGACTTGCGCGAATCTGCTCGTTTTCATCGGACCCACTCGATTGTGCCGGCGCCGACGCGCGTCAACCCCGCTTCTGGAGGGTGTCGGAATACGATCGGAGTGTTGACCCCCTGTGGGGTGGGTGATAAAATCCGAGCACGTTTTTCTACGACGTCGCCAGATTCGTCTCGAACGGCATCCTGAGCGTCCGATGGCCGAGAGCAAGCGCAGTCAGAGTCATTTAGGCGCCCTGCGCGAATCAGTAAAAAAGATTACTGAACGCCTTTCGGATGGTAAGATGGATGGTATGAAAAAATCAGACGAGCACCTGCGCGAAGTCGAGAAGCTCCGCGTTCAAATCCAGTCGATGGAGGAGGAAGTCCGCCGCCTCCAGCATTCCCGCTACCAGCTCGATCAAGCGAACAAGCAGAACGAAAAGCTGGCGACGACGCTGCAGGAAGCCAAGGCGCAGATTCAAGCCTTGCGTTCCGAGGTCGACAAGCTCACGGCGCCGCCCTGCAGCTACGGCATCTTCTCCAAGCTCAACGACGACGATGGGACGGCCGACGTGTACGTGTCCGGCCGCAAGATGAAGGTCAACCTCCACCCGGCTATTCTGCCGAAAGACTTGCGCAAGGGGCAGGAGGTCGTGCTGAACGAGGCCTTCAATATTATCGAGATCAAAGGATTCGGCGGACAGGGCGAGGTCGTCAAGCTCCGGGACATCCTGGATGAACGGCGCGCGCTGGTCACGCTGCATTTCGACGAAGAGAAAGTCGCGGAGTTGGGCGAACCGTTGCTCGGCACGAGGCTCAGCGTCGGCGACCATCTGCTCTATGATGGACGGTCTGGGTATGTCGTCGAGAAGCTGCCGAAGTCCGAGGCCGAAGAATTGGTGCTCGAAGAAGTGCCTGATGTGGATTACGAGCACATCGGCGGCTTGGGCACAGAGATCGAGCAGGTGCGCGATGCGGTCGAGCTGCCCTTCCTCCATCCCCAGATCTTCGCCGAGTATAAGTTGAGCGCGCCCAAGGGTGTCCTCCTCTATGGACCGCCCGGCTGCGGCAAGACCTTGATCGCCAAAGCGGTGGCCAACTCCATTGCCAAGAAGTTGGGGCATTTGACCGGTAAACAGGTGCGGAGCTTCTTCCTGCACGTCAAAGGCCCCGAGCTGCTGAACAAGTACGTCGGCGAGTCGGAGCGGCAGGTCCGCGAAGTCTTCAAGAAAGCGAAAGAACGCGCCGCGGACGGCAATCCGGTCATCGTGTTCTTCGACGAGATGGACGCCCTCTTCCGTACGCGCGGCACCGGGGTGTCGTCGGACATCGAGTCCACCATTGTCCCGCAGTTCCTGTCCGAGATCGACGGGGTCGAGCGGCTGCGAAACGTGATCGTGATTGGGGCGAGCAATCGCCAAGATCTCATCGATCCGGCCGTCTTGCGCGCCGGCCGGCTGGATGTGAAGATCAAGATCTCGCGGCCGGACGTGAAGGCGGCCAAGGAAATCTTCTCGAAATACGTCACCAAGGACCTGCCCTATGCCCCATCCGAGTTGGATCGCCACGCCGGCGATCCGGCCAGCTTGGCCGAGCGGCTGGTGTCGGCGACCGTCGAGTCGATGTACGCCCTCTCGGAGGAAAACAAGTTTCTGGAGGTCACCTACGCGAACGGCGACAAGGAGATGCTCTACTTCAAGGACTTCGCCAGCGGCGCCTTGATCGAGGGCATCGTGGCCCGCGCCAAGAAGTACGCCATCAAACGCGAATTGGCGACCCGCGAGCGGGGCATCAAGGGCGAGGATCTGCTGCACGCGATTCGCGAGGAATTCAAAGAGCACGAAGACCTCCCGAACACCACGAATCCGGACGATTGGGCGAAGATTTCAGGGAAGAAGGGCGAAAAGATCATCCACGTCCGCACGATCTCCAGCGGTCCGAAGGAATCGCGGCAGATCGAGACGGTCACCACCGGCCATTACTTCTAAGCCGCTCTTGGCAAACCACTGATCGAGACGACGTGCAGCGCCTGATTGGGACAGAGACGGAATTCGGCATCATCGCGCGGGACCCCTCCGCGACCGATCCTGTGTCGAACTCCATCCAATGCATCGGCTACTATCCGGCCTTGCCGGCGCCGCATGCGATCTGGGACTACGAGAACGAGAACCCGCTGCTCGACGTGCGGGGGTTCGAAGTCGAGGGCGAGCGGGAGCGGCCCGGTCCCGACTACAACCGCATGTTGAACAAGTTGCTCGCCAACGGCGGGCGGCTCTATGTCGACGGCGCCCACCCGGAGTACGCGACGCCGGAATGCACCAATCCCCGCGAGATCGTGGCCCATGAGCGGGCCGGCGAGCGGATCGCCGCCGAATGTCTCCGCGCCATGGCGCGGACGCACGGCGCCGAGCGCTTTCTCCTCTACAAGAACAACTCCGACGGCAAGGGCAACAGCTACGGCTACCACGAGAACTATCTCGTGTCCCGGTCGGTGCCCTTCGAGAAACTCATCAAGGTCGTGCTCCCGTTCTTCGTCACCCGCCTGATCTACGCGGGGGCGGGGAAGGTGGGCGCGGAGAATCAGACCAGTCCCGCGCCGTTCCAAATTTCCCAGCGGGCGGACTTCTTCGAGTGTCTGGTGGACCTGAATACGATGGTGAAGCGCCCCATCGTGAACACCCGGGACGAACCCCATTCGGATTCCGCGAAGTATCGGCGGCTGCACGTCATCGTCGGCGACGCCAACATGGCCGAGCTTTCCACCTATCTCAAGCTGGGGACGCTCTGCGTCGTGCTCGAGATGCTGGAGGCCGGGGCCGAGTTCCCGTCGATCGAGTTGGACGATCCCGTGCTGGCCATCAAGGACGTCTCGCGGGATGTGGAGATGACCGGATCGATCAAGCGGGCGGACGGCCGGGCCATCACCGCCATCGAGATCCAGCGGGCCTACCTGAAGGCCGCGATGGACTATTTCGCCTGCCACGACGTCAGCCTGATTACCAAGGACGTGCTGGTGCGCTGGGAAGACGTGCTCGACCGGCTCGAAAAGGATCCCATGCTGCTCTCCCGCGAGCTGGACTGGGTGGCCAAGCGCCAGATGATGATGTCCTACATCGAGCGGAAGGGCTGCGGGTGGGACGATCCGCGGGTGCAGATGATGGACCTCCAGTATCACGACGTGCGCCCGGACAAGGGTCTGTTCTACACGTTGGAACGCAGCAACATGATCGAGCGATTGGTCCAGGACGGCGAAATCGCAAGGGCCGAACAGAATCCTCCGACGGGGACGCGCGCCTATTTCCGTGGGCAGTGCTTGAAGCGCTTCCCGAAGGAAGTCTACGCGGCCAGTTGGACGTCCGTGCTCTTCGATATCGGCAACACGACCATCAAGCGCATCCCTCTCCTGGACCCGCTCCGCGGCAATGAAGCCTTGACCCGTGAGCTGCTCGACAGCTGTTCGACGGCCGAGGCCTTGCTGGCGAAACTCACCGCCTGATTCTCCGGCGACGCGCCACGCTGACGACCTGATGACGGACGGCATGAACGACTCTTTCGGTTTCCCGCTCTTCGCCCACGACCCGGGATCGAGCTTCGTCGATCTCCTGGCCCGCTATCGGCCCGATCTGGCGCCGACCGGCCAGCAGCCCGCATTGCCGGAGGGCAATCGGCCCCTGCCGGCCGAGCAGATCCCGCACGGCACCACCGTGCTGGCCATCAAGTACCAGGGGGGCAGCCTCATCGCGGGCGATCGCCGCGCCACGGAGGGGTTTCAGATTTCGGGACGCCGCATCGAAAAGGTGATCCGGGTCGACGACTATTCCGCCATGGCCATCGCGGGCGCCGCGGGACCCTGTCTGGAAATGGGCAAGCTCTTTCGGACGGAACTCGAGCATTACGAAAAGCTCGAAGGGGTGCAGCTCTCCTGCGAGGGCAAGGCCAACAAGCTCGGGCAGATGGTCAAGGCCAACCTGCCGATGGCCTTTCAGGGCCTCGTCGTAATGCCCATCTACGTCGGCTTCGACGTCAAGCGGGGAGAGGGGCGCATCTTCAAGTACGACATCACCGGCGGCCGCTATGAGGAGTCCGACTACCACGCGATCGGCTCCGGCGGCAAGGAAGCCAAGAACACGATGCGCGAACACTTCCGCAAGAACATGTCGGAAGAGGACGCGATTCGCCTGGCGGTGTTGGCGCTCTTCAATGCGGCCGAAGACGACGTCGGGACGGGCGGCCCCGATCTGATCCGGGGAATCTTTCCGACCGCCAAGGTCGTCACGGCCCAGGGGATCGTGGACGTGCCGGAAGACAAGATCAGCGCCTTGACCGCCGCCGTCATCGACCAGCGAAAACGGGGAGCCTAACGATGCCGTTGCCCTACTACGTCTCGCCCGAGCAGATGATGCAGGACAAGGCGGAGTATGCCAA
>CAYZTJ010000185.1:0-5871 GCA_964481215.1 uncultured Nitrospira sp.
CGATCTACGTGCCGGCCGACGACTTGACCGACCCGGCGCCGGCCACGGCCTTCGCACACTTGGACGCCACGACCGTGCTGTCGCGCCAATTGGCCGAGCTCGGCATCTATCCGGCCGTTGACCCGCTGGATTCCACCTCCCGAATTCTCGATCCACAAATCATAGGTGAAGAACACTACAAGGTCGCCCGCGGCGTCCAGTCGGTGCTGCAACGCTATAAAGACCTGCAAGACATCATCGCCATTCTGGGCATGGATGAGTTGTCCGAGGACGATAAGATGGTCGTGGCCCGCGCCCGGAAGATTCAGCGGTTCCTGTCGCAGCCCTTCCACGTCGCTGAAGCCTTTACCGGTTCGCCCGGCAAGTATGTGAAACTCAAGGACACAGTCCGCTCCTTCAAGGAGATCCTCGACGGCAAGTACGACCATCTGCCGGAGCAGGCCTTCTACATGGTGGGGCCGATCGAGGAAGTGATTGCGAAAGCGGAGAAGATGGGCGTGAAAGTGTAGAAAGGTGCGAGGGAGGCGGGGTTGCTCCCCGTGCTCCCGGAGCGCGCGCCCGCCGGGCAAGCAGACGCCGAGGCGTCTGCGGGGTGGGTGGGTGAGAACGGCGGGCCTCGCTCGACGGCCGCACGTGGGAGCAACCCCGTCTCCCTATCACGCCCTGGGAAGGAAGTACTGAGGAATGGCTGGGAAGTTGTTGTTAGAGGTTGTGACGCCGGAGAAGCTGCTGCTGAGTCAGCAGGTGGATGAGGTCATCGCGCCCGGCTCGGAAGGCGAGTTCGGCGTGCTGCCCGGGCACTGCCATTTTCTCTCGACGCTCCGGATCGGCGAACTCCGGTATCGGATCGGCGAGCAGACCCATTTCATGTCCGTGCTCTGGGGCTATGCCGAGGTCACCCCGGGCAAGGTGACCATCATGGCCGAGGTCGCCGAGAAGGCCGAAGAGATCGATATCGCCCGCGCCGCCGCCGCCGTGGAGAAAGCCGAACAGCGCCTCAAGACCGGCGGCCTGCCGTCGGAAGTGAAAGAGGCGGAGATCGCGCTGGAGAAAGCCCGCCTCCGCAAGAAGATCGCCGAACGGACCAAGCGCACCCACTGACCTCGCATCTGATCCTCGGCCCTCGTTCCGTCATTGCGCTTCGGCAGGCCTGCTGACTCTCCACCATGCTGACCGACCTTCTCGTGTCCGCCGGTGAACGAGCCAAGCGGCTCGACGTCTTCCTCGTCAACCGTGAACCGCGGCTCTCGAGGTCGGCGCTCCAGCGACTCATTCTCACGGGACGCGTGCGCCTCAATGGCCAGACCGTCAAGCCCGGCCAGAAGATCAAGCCAGGGGACCGGGTCGTCTTCGACAGGCCCGTCGCCGCGCCGATCATGAGGGAGGGACGAACGGTCCCCCTTGAGATCCTCCACGAAGATGAATACCTGATCGTCGTCAACAAACCCTCGGGGCTCGTCGTCCACCCGACCTCAGGCCACTGGTCCGACACGCTCCTCAACGCCCTGCTGGCTCACATCCAACGGTCCCCAGAGAGATCTCCCGCTCGAAGCGCCCCTCCAAAGCCCGGTATGGTCCACCGGCTCGACAAGGACACGTCCGGCGTCATGGTCGTTGCGATGTCGCCCATCGCCCATCGAGGGCTGGCTCAGCAATTCGAGCGCCACACGATCACGCGTGTCTATGAGGCGCTGGTCAGCGGGAGACCGGCATCACGGGCGGGAGTGATCGATCTAGCGATCGGCCGGGACGTGGCCCGACCGAAAACCGTCTCGACCCATACTGAGACAGCCAAGTCCTCGGTCACTGAGTATGAGATGATCTCAGAGATCGGCGCCCATGCCTCTCATGT
Organism: uncultured Nitrospira sp.; assembly: GCA_964481215.1. Taxonomy (GTDB): domain Bacteria; phylum Nitrospirota; class Nitrospiria; order Nitrospirales; family Nitrospiraceae; genus RSF151. Next base: position 1,853 of record CAYZTJ010000185.1, read on the forward strand.
CCGGCTGAGGCCGAGAACCGGACGGACGCATCAACTCCGCGTCCATCTCAACGCCGCGGGACATCCCATCCTGGGAGATCGGATCTACCGCTGTCAGGTATCGGCGCATCCGCTTGGGGTCGAAGCGCCTCGCCTCATGCTGCATGCCTGCTCCTTGGGATTCACGCACCCTGTTACAAACCAGCCTCTCCGCTTTACGACTCAGCTCCCTGAGGATATGTCCAAGCTCCTCTCCGACCTCCATCAGGCTAGGGCGTCATCGGGATCGTGATGACGATGCCGCCCATGACTTCTTGTTCCTTGAAGTCCCGGCGCGGGCTGTTCGGATGGGTATTGTGGCAACCGACACAGGCTTGCGAGACCGCCACATCCGCATAGATCGCCTGGAAGTACTGCCGGCCTCCACTTTCCACAAAACCTGTGAAGGTCTTCGCGGGTTCCTTCAACACGGCCTTCAGCCCCGCTCGTTCGAACGGCGTCGCGGGTCCGTTCCGTTCGTAAATCGGCCAGAGGCTGATCAAGCGGTATCGGATGCCGTTTTCTTTCTTGGCCGCCAGCTTGGCCGATTCGTTCAGGAACTGCGCGGGCAACAATAACGTATTCTGCACATCCCAATGCTCGGACGCGGTGACGACCCCCTTCGCCTGCAGACGGTCGACGACATGTCGGGTGTAGACCGCACGATCGGCCTCGATGACGGCGTGCACATAGTCCGCGACGACCTCGGGCGGCACGGCCGCCGGCGGCGCCGTCTTTGCGGCCACCGAGGCGATGACGAGCACCACCGACCAGGCGGCAAGCCCACTCCGCCCCCAAGGTCTCTTCCCGTTCATGTCGGCCTTCCGACCGTGGTCCGGTCTGTGGCAGGGAGCGCAATCTCCACGGTCGTCCCCTTGCCCTCTTGCGAATCGATCCAGATGCGCCCGCCCATTCCTTCCACCAGACGACGGGCAATCGTCAGTCCAAGCCCCCGGCCTTCCCCTTGGGCCTTTGTGGTAAAGAAAGGATCGAAGACCTTCGTGAGGTAGATGGTCGGGATCCCGGGCCCCGAATCTTTGATCTTGATCGAGATCACCCCGTTGCCCGCCTCCGTGCTGATCTCCATCCGACCGCGCCCCTTCATCGCCTGCACGGCGTTCCGCAGCACCTGGACCAATATTTGCCGCAAGTCATCCGGCCTGGCGGAGAGCACCGGAATCGGGCCGCAGGCCGTCAGAATCTCGAGGCCTTGATTGCCCTCTTCGGCTCGCAACTGCGACACCAGTGCGGCCACTTCCTCATTGAGCTTGACATCCACCTTCGCTCTGCCTCGTGCGCCGAGTTTTGCGGCTCCGGTGAGGCCCTCGATGACATCGGCCATGCGCCGCGCCTGTTTCACCACATCGCGCGCATGCTCCTTGAGTTGGGAGGGATCCTGCTCATCCAACATGGCCTCACCGAGGCCGATGATCCCGAACAGCGGGTTGTTCAATTCATGGCCGATGCCTGAGGTCAACACGGACATGCCGGACTCCTTCTCCGCTTCAATGACTTGATCGCGTTGCTGCTTCTCCTCGGTCATGTCCCGGAAGACCACGCCAATCCGTCGCTGATCGGAGGCGGGCGCGGCAATCGTGAACAACTGAAACTCAAACGTCCGGCCGGCGATCTCGGCCTCCTGACGGTTCACTGGTAAACTCCCATAGCTGGTCGGCCGCAAGGGATCGCGTGCCGCCGCAGTTCCGCCCTCACGGCCGGCAGATGGGGACCCGGCTTCCTGTCGCAGCACGGTCCCCAACAGCTCTTTACTGCGCGCCGACAGGGGGACCACATCGAACAGCGAGGCCCCTTGTTCGATCTTCACGGGGAGCTGAAACGCCTCACGGGCCGATTGATTCACATAGTCCACCTGCCACTCCGGCGTCAGCAGCACGATCGGCGTGGGCACCGATTCGAGAATCTGTTGGTTGATCTGCTCCAAGGACCGCACCGCCTTCATCTGCTCTTCCACCGTTTCCGTCAATCCCGAGAAGGTGCGCTCCAATTGGCTGTTCATCCGATTCATCGCCTCGGCCAGCTGTTCCAGCTCATCGCCCGTCTTGATGACGATAGGCTCTTTCAACTCGCCGCGACCGATCAAAGCCGCACTCTCTTGGAGGCGCCGAATCGGCCGGACAATGCGCACCGCGGCGATATAGCCCAGGGCGCCCAAGAGTCCCACCGCCGCAACGCCAAATCCCGCAACCCAGGTGAAAAATTGTCGCGTGGGGGCGAACAGCTCTTCCGAGGATTGCCAGACGAACGTATGCCAGGTGGCGCTCGTGGAGGCGCCGGTAATTCTCGATGTCCCCGGGAGCGGCGAGAATCCCACCAGCGACGTGGAGTCCCCGCCATGTCCATCGCTCGGGGCTTTGACCCATCCCTTTTCTTGCGGGGTCACCATGCTGACCAACTGCTCGTCCTTGAGTTTCAGCCCGGTCGGCAAGATCGGGCAACTCATCACGGTGCCCAGACTGTCGATCACCATCACGTGCCCAGTCTTTCCAAACACGATGGGATAGACCGACGGAGCGAGGTACTCCTTGGCGTCGAACACCCGATGGAGAACGCCGATGACCTGATAGCGGATTCGATCCATCACCGGGACCGAGAGGTGGAAGGTGTAGACGCCGAACCGCTCATCGAACGCGACGTTCCCCAAATAGGGCCGGCCCACGCCCTTGTCATAGGCCCCCTGCCACCAGGCTTCCTGAAGGTGAAGGTACCGAACGTCTTCGCTGGTACTGGCGACGACCGCCCCGCGGAGATCCGTCAGGAACAGGGCTTTGGTCGCCGCCCTCGCGGCCGCGGGGTGAATCCGGTCGGAGCCCCCATCCGGGCGTGCCACATACTGCTGCAGGTGATCGGCCAACGGTCCGGTCATTACCGATCGCACGACATCCTGCTCCTGAGCCTCCCAGCGAGATCCCAACGCTGCCAGTTCCTGATCGATGACGGCGTCCGCATGCGTCCGATAGTGCTCCACCCGTCGCTCGAGAGCCGAGACAACCAGTGGATCGACCGCGATGCGGGTGGCTCGCGTCAACTCATCGCTGAAGATCAGATCCAAGGTCCTGGCGCTCTCCGCCGCCAGGCTGGCGAAATTGGCTCCGGCCGTCTGGTGGAGTTCGCGCGTCCCGCGGACAAAGGCCGTCCCCAGTCCGATAAGAAGCGGCACCGCGCCCACGATCAGCATGGCGCTGATCAATTTGCCGGTCAGCCCCCAGCGGGATCGCACCCCGGCCACCATCAGCTTCCTCCTCCCCCCTTGCGGTCAGCGAGGGGTAGCCGCACGTGAAACGTCGCCCCCTTGCCCGGCTCACTTTCCACCGTAATGTTGCCGCCGGCCTTCTTCACGATGCTGTCGACGATGTAGAGCCCGAGGCCCGTGCCCGCGCCGGGCGGCTTCGTCGTAAAGAAGGGCGTGAAAATTTTCCCCAGATGCTCGGGAGCGATGCCGGGCCCGGTGTCGCTCAACGACACCAACAGGGTCGACGATTCCGGCTGGATGGTCGCCGTCAACCGACCATGCCTTTCCATGGCCTGCAGCGCGTTGGTGATCAAATTGACGAACACTTGGAGCAATTCGCCGTCATCGATCCGAATGGCGGGGGCGTCGGCATAGACCCGGACGAGGTCCACATCCTCCATCCCTCTGCCGTATTCCACCATGCGGATGGCCTTCTCGAGCACCTCCTCCACGCGGACCGTCGTGATGACGCCGTGGTCGTTGCCGCGGGCATAGAGCGTGAGATTTTTCGAGAGCGTCGCCATGTGGCGGACGGCTTCGATGATTTCGCGCGCATAGGAGTGCATCGTGGGGAGGTCCGATTCCTCGATCATGAGCTGCGCGAAACCCAAGACGCCCTGGAGGGGATTATTCAAGTCGTGGGCGATGCCGGAGGCGAAGGTGCCGACCGTCGCCAGCTTCTCCGCATGAATCAGTTGGCCTTGAAGATCCTGTTCGCGCTGAATGAGCAGCCACACCAATTTCGCCGCCG
>CAYZTJ010000186.1:0-5853 GCA_964481215.1 uncultured Nitrospira sp.
CAGGGGAGCGGGCGCCGCCCGCTCCCCCTCACATCGATCGGCGATCAGCTTTTCAGCGACTCCAGTCCCTTCGTGAATCGATTGGCATGGGAGCGTTCGGCCTTGGCGAGGGTCTCGAACCACTCGGCCAGCTCGGGGAAGCCCTCGTCGCGCGCGGTCTTGGCCATCCCCGGGTACATCTGCGTGTACTCGTAGGTCTCACCCTCGATCGCCGCTTTCAGATTGGCTTCCGTGCTCCCGATCGGCACCCCGGTCGCGGGATCGCCGACTTCCTTCAAGAAGTCGAGATGGCCGAAGGCGTGGCCGGTCTCCGCTTCCGACGTATCGCGGAACAGCCCTCCGACATCCGGATAGCCTTCAATGTCGGCGCGCCGGGCGAAGTATAGATAGCGCCGGTTGGCCTGCGACTCGCCGGCGAAGGCATGCTTCAAATTGTCATGACTTTTGGTCCCCTTCAGGCTCTTTCCCATCGCACAGTCCTCCTTGGTTGATGATGCGTGATGATAATGGCGAATCAGGCGCGAGCAGCCGGCGCCGATCGTCTGGTGGTCACTCGTGCGGTACGGCGAGGACCGGTCTCCCGACAGGCCTCGCAGTATCCATGAAATTCGACCCGATGGCCGGTGATCTGAAACTCACGCCGAAACCCGGCCGGAGCTTGGAGTCGACTCAATCCCGCGTCCATCACGTCGTGGATGGTCCGGCATCCCAGGCAGACAAGATGATGATGCGGCTGCATGTTGGCATCAAACCGGGCGCCGTCATGCCAGTAGTTCACTTCCTGAATCAGCCCGGCATCCCGCAAGGCCCCCAAGGTGTAGTAGACCGTGTTGGGAGAGATCATCGGATACCGACGCCTGACGGCGCGATAGAGCGCGTCCGCGGTGGGATGGCTGGTGGTTTCCGCCAAGGCCCGGTAGATCGCCGCCCGCTGCGGCGTGACCTTAAGGCCCCGAGCCTTGAATCGGGCGCGAATGTCGTCCTGACTGAGCTTCATTTAATTCCTGACTAGGAATGAATCCTATCTAGCATAGGGCGCAAGCGAGGATCAAGCTCGCTCGCATAAGAACCTCCGGACGCCCGCGTGCACCGCGACTGAGGCTTACGCAGGCAGGCAGGCCATCATGTCGGCGAGGGGCTTATAGGCCGCGTCTTTGGGAGAGAGAATCGGCTGCTGCACGGGCCAGCGGATGCCGATGGCCGGATCGTTCCAGAGAATCCCGTGCTCGTGCTCAGGCGCGTAGAAGTCGGTGCACTTGTAAACAAACGCCGCTTGGTCGCTCACGACACAGAAGCCGTGGGCGAAGCCCGGAGGAATGTAGAGCTGGCGACGGTTCTTGGCCGACAGCGGGGTTCCGAACCAGCGGCCGAAGGTCGGCGACCCGCGCCGAATGTCCACGGCCACGTCGAAGACCTCGCCCTCCGTCACCATCACCAATTTGCCCTGCGCGTGAGGCTCCTGAAAGTGCAGGCCGCGCAAGGTGCCGCGCACCGAGAGCGAGAAGTTATCTTGCACGAAGGGACCGGGAATTCCGATCTCCGCATACCGCTGTTGATGGAAGGTTTCGAAGAAACAGCCGCGGCTGTCCTCGAACGTCCGAGGCTCGATGATCAAGAGCCCTTTCAAGTCCCCTTCGGTCACCTTCATGGCGATGCACTCCCCGTTTCGAGCCGCATCTTACCCGCTTTCCCCCACCGAGAAAAGATGGCCTCCTGAGTAGGTTGCGAAGCCCGGAGTGAACCTGGTACGGTCGAGCCCATGAGATCGTGGACGTGGCGCATCACGATGGTGGCACGCATGACCGGCAGCCTCCTGGCCCTCTCCCTCGTCGCGACCGGCCTCCCCGGCTGCGGTTCGACGGCGCCCCGCCAACTCGTCGACCTGACCTATTCGTTCGGCGAGGAGACCATCTACTGGCCCAAGAACAAGGCCTTTACCTGGGAAAAGACGGCCTGGGGACAGACCTCGGCGGGCTATTGGTACAGTTCAGCCGTCTTCGCGACCTCGGAGCACGGCGGCACGCACATGGATGCGCCGCTCCATTTCGGCGAAAGCCGGCGCGCCGTGGACCAGATTCCGGTCGAGGAGCTGATGGCCTCCGCGGTGGTGATCGATCTGCGTCCCCAGTGCCAGGCCAACCCGGACTACGAATTGACGGTGGAGGATCTTCGAGCCTGGGAAGCCGCACACGGCCGAATCGCAGACCAGGCGGTGGTCTTCATGTTGACCGGATGGGGCCGGCATTGGCCCAACAGGACAGCCTATTTGGGGAGCGCCACGCCTGATGACGCAAGCACCCTGCACTTCCCCGGTTTCTCGGCCAAGGCGGCGGAGTTCCTGGTGAAGGAACGGGCGATTCGGGGCGTGGGGATCGACACGGCCAGCATCGATCCCGGCCGATCCTCGGACTTTCCCGTGCATCGGATCGTGAACGGGGCTAATGCCTACGGGTTGGAGAACGTGGCCTCGCTGGACCGGCTTCCGCCGAAGGGCGCGACCGTGCTCGCGTTGCCGATGAAGATCAAAGGGGGCACGGGGGCGCCGGTGCGAATCGTGGCCTTGCTGCCGTAGCAGGCTGCGGAAAAACGGTCATGGCGCCTCGCCATCGTCACAGGCATCGAGATCGCGGATGAGAACCAGTGGCCACGCAGGATGCTCACAAAGGCCGTCGCACCCGCCAGGCGGGTACCCGGGCCGCAGCAAGCGAAGAGGCGAATCGTACCGGGGACCCGTTGCTCCGCAGATTGCAACGGGTGAAGCGGACGTTGAGCCTCTTCGCGCCAGACCCATTGCATGTAGAAGCGCGATGGGTGCCCCAACGCCGCTGGCGGATTTTTCCAGCATCCTGCTAGGGTCAGTTGGTCGAGGCGGGATCGCCTCCGGAATCGGGTGGGCGCACCAGCCGCGCAGGATTGGGCTCCCACTGGTTCAGCCGATCCACTAACGGTGAGGCCCCGGGAGAGCTGGGAAGAGAGGGTTCGCTGACGGGATGGTCCCAGGTTACCCGGGTGATGCCGGCTTCCGCCAAGGTCGAGCGAATGACCTCGACCACCGCTTCCAGCGTGGTCTCCGTGCCCTGCCGCAGATCGATCACCCGTTCGGCCGGATGAGCGGGAGGCGGACCGGCATGGACGAGCGCCCAGCACCGCTCGAACACAAGGTCGCGGACCGGCTCGGGAATATTGAGGTCTTTGAGCCCGGAGGTGCAGAGCGCCACCATGAAAAGCGCAAATTGCAGATCGGGCATCCCGCTGTGACGAAGATCGAGGGAGGGCATGGCCTCCATGAAATCAGAGCCGAGGCCTGCGCGTCAATGGCCCCGGCGGGACGGAGGAGACGCTGACGTGGACGAACAGGACGACAAGAAAGCCGCGCTGGTGAAGATCACCCTCATGGGGCAGCTCCAGACGGCGGATGGCGAGCGGGAGTTGGCCTGTGCGGTCACCGATCCCATCACGATCCGGGCCCTCATTCAAAAGCAGGCCAAGGCGATTCGCCACGTGTTTCAACTCGCCCGGGAAAAAAAGCTCATGGTGACCGTGAATATGAAGATCGCCAGTTTGGACACGGTCGTCAAAGAGGGCGACGAAATCCGGCTGGTCTCCCATGACGGATTCGGCGGCACCGGCCTCGGGCCGAGTTTCTAGCCATGCCGAAGGGTTTGCAGTAGGCGGTTTTCAGTGATCAGTTTCGGAAATCTCCTCCCGGACTGCCCATTCTGACTGTCTACTGAAAACTGACAACTGATCACCCCTATCCCTCAACCCATCTCCGAAAAAGAGCGGGCCGGCTTCCCGCACCCAGGGAAGCCGGCCCGCTGCGCTCGACGTCGCCGCCATCAGGCGGGACTCTCGGGGACGATTACTTCTTGCCGAGAATCGCGTCTTTGGCCATCTTGGCGACGCGGAACTTCACCACCCGCTTGGCCGGAATCTTGATCGGCTCGCCGGTCTGCGGGTTGCGGCCCATCCGGGCCTTCCGGTTCGCCAACACCAGCTTGCCGATCCCAGGCACCACGAAGGCGTTCTTCGCCTCCTTGTAGGCCAGCGCCGCCAGATCATCGAGGATCTGGGCCGCCATCTTCTTGGTGATCCCGGCCTTTCCGGCCAGGTGATCGGCAATCAGGGATTTGCTCATGGACTTTGCCATACGAACCTCCTCACGTGAATAATAAAGTGAACTGCGACAGTATCGCTCCTGATCGGATTGAATTTGGCTTGGGAGAGTAGGTGTGGTCTCTGCTGAACGCTACGAGCCTGAGCGGTCCCCAAGGGCCAAAAACCGTCGGCGAGTGTATCGGATGACCCCCACCCTGTCAACCACAAAAATGGCGATTGGCGGGGGTTTTCTCATTCGCAAGCCACGGCCCCCTACTTGATAGTCGGCTCACGGGCAGAGTAGAGTAGACCGCATGTGAGCCCGTGATCGGGCTCTTTTTTTCACCCGCCTTCGCCGGACAGGTCATCAACTCGGCTGGCGGTCAGGCACCAGGAGCACCAGAGGTTATAGATGGGGAAGGAACTGCCAATCGTCTCCACCGGCGGCGCCCCGGCTGCCCCGGCGCAAGTCCAGGAGCAGTTTGTCTACTCCCGCGTGTTTTGCGGACGGGAGAATTCCCCGCCGCTCCGCCTGCTGCTCGACTTTCTGAAATCGAAAGGGCAGGTCCCGCTCATCCCCAAGATGGACCCGGAAGCCTTGGAAGACTGGGCCTGGGTGCAAGTCACCCTGGGCTACGATCGTGAGCGCAAGCCCATCCAAATGTTTTGCGCCCGCGATCGGGGCGCCTATCAGGACGTGCATCAACAAGAACGGGATCAATTCCTGGAACGGCTCTCCGTGTTCGACGATGAGGAAGCCCAGATCACGCGAGAGTTCGTGAAACGGAGCCGCTTCATCCTCACCACCCGCCTCGTGAAGAACGACGTAACGGACGAAGGATACGACTTCAATGGGTGGATTCTCCAGTTCTTCCAGGAGCAATGCGACGGCGTCGTGCAGATCGACGGGCAAGGCTTCTTTTCGCCGAAAGGCGAGCTGATCGTCGAGCTGGATCCCCATGTCGACGGGGAAGACATCGCCCCCACGCCGCCGACCGCGACGGCGTAGTCGTGTCGCCCCGCCGGCCGGATCGCCTGGCCTCCCAGACCGAGCAGTGGTTTCGCCGCGCCGCCGCCAGCCTGCCGGGACACGTGCCCTGCCGGCAGGGCTGTTCCCGCTGCTGCGTCGGCCTCTTCGCCATCACCATCTTGGATGCGGATCGGATCGCACGCGGCTGGGCGTCGCTCCCACCGGCGACGCAAACCGCCATCGCCGCGACGGCTCGAGCGCAAGTCGATCAACTCCGGGAGGCGGCTCCCCGGCTTGTTCACTCTGCTTATATAGATGAATGGGCCGACCCGGAAATGGACCGGCTGACGGAGCAGTTCGGCCACTTCCCCTGCCCCGCTCTCGATGCGGAGGGGACCTGCCGCATCTACCCGTTCCGTCCGATCGCCTGCCGCACCATGGGCATCCCCGAAGAACGGGACGGCCTCACGCGGGGCGCCTGTGAGGTACAGTCGTTCGTGCCCATTCGACGCCTCGCAGACAGCTTACGTGAAGAAGAGCGCCGGCTCGCGGGCAAAGAAGCCCTGGCGCTGGAGGCCCATCGGCGTGAAACCCAACAGACCGGCGAAGAGTTGTGGCTCCCCTACGGCTTTCTGTGGAAATCGCAACCGGCCACGGCCCCATCCTAGACAGAGTTTGAAGGGCTATGGTATGGTGACCGTCCTCGCATTCGGGTGCGCCTGTAGCTCAGTGGATAGAGCATCAGCCTCCGGAGCTGAGGGCCACAGGTTCAAATCCTGTCAGGC
>CAYZTJ010000187.1:0-5833 GCA_964481215.1 uncultured Nitrospira sp.
GCCCCGCGGGGACGCCCTTCCCGGTTCTGGCGGAAGGAGCCCATGCCCAGCGGTGAGGATGGCTGTTTGTGGAGCGACATACCCTGGCCTCGCTGCCCGGAGCCGAAGAGGCATGACCCGCCCTTCGGCTCCGCAGCAGTCGGCCCGGCCGTCGCCCGTGAGGTTGATACACGATGTCAAATACCGACCCGCAAAGCGACGGCCGAACCACCGAAACCGGCTATCCAGTCGTCCAGAGCGAGGCCTGCGACCCTATAGACAAACAGAGAACAAGTCAACCGGATTCCGTTTTCCCATGTCCTGCCTCGCCTGCGTCGTCTTTGCCGGCCCGCCGCACCATGCATGTGACGCAGCGGGACAATCCCCTCTTTCGCGAGGACCGCGAGCCTGTATTCTCCGGCAATGACCGCCGCCGCACGTGTCCGGCCTGGCACCGACGCCATCTGCCGCCATCTGCGGCGGCAAGTCGAACGACCGCCTGGCCGGCGGCGCCGGCAACGACACGCTCAGGGGCGGCGTCGGCAACTACACCTATGCGTTCGGCCGCGGCGGCAACCAGGATCTGATCGACAACCGGAATGGCGCCGGCAATGACGTCCTGGAGTTCGGCGCCGGCATCGCCCAGAACCAGCTGTGGTGGCAGCACACGGGCGACGACCTCGTCGTCTCCATCATCGGCACGGACGACCGGCTGACGATCCAGGGCTGGTATGACAGTGCGGCGAACAGGATCGACGCATTCACGCTGGCCGACGGCAGCACGCTTTATGCCAGCCAGGTCAACCAGCTGGTGAGCGCCATGGCCGCATTCGTGCCACCGGCCATGGGGCAGACGACCCTGCCGACCGAGCAGCAGGCCGCGCTCGACCCGTGGCTCAGCATCAGCTGGCAGAACGTTCAGTCGGCGCCGAGCGGGCAGCGTCAGGGGTAGCTTTGCATCGTCGCAGAGTATTGTGGTTGGAGGATCTATTCATATGGACGACATGGTCATGCAGCAGGACGAGCGGGCCGAAGCGACGGAAACGGCGGCCTCAGCCACGGCCGCAGACAGCGACAAGACTGCCATGTTGAAAGCCAAGCTCGAATCGCAGATCCGCGAAGTGAGCCGGGGGATCGCGGTCGCCTATGGCGAAATCGTGGCCCTGTTGGCGCGCTCGCCCAAGTACCGCCACCTGACGCTCGCCGACCTGGAATGGCTGGTGCTGCCGCCGCTGCTGTCCAATCAGTTCCGCGTGGTCTCCGCTCAGGTGAAAGGCCAGGCCGGATTCCAGCTGCCTCTCGGCGTCGCCTTCTGGGCCTTCGTGTCGCCGGAAGTGGCGGCGAAGCTGGAGGCGCAGAAGAAGGACGGCGCCGTGTTTCGCTTGGCGCCGCCGGAGTGGAAGAGCGGCGACATCCCCTGGCTGCTCGACATCGTCGCGCCGCCGGAGGCGGCGAAGGCGATGTATCGGCAGTTGCGGGAGACCGTCTTCAAGGATGCGGCGCCCCGGGGCTTCTCGGTTAAGGAATGACGGCGACGGATGAAATGATCTGCCACGGAACCGGGACGAGATGATATGAGGGCGCTGTCCGAACAACGGCTGCGCGAAGGGGAGATTCGACCGATGGCCGGGGCATTCATGGCCATGCTGGCGCTGGAGCGGATAGCGGCGGTGGATGGGCAGGAGTTGCTGCGCCGCGCGCTGGCCTATCTGCCGGGGGCCGAGGGCCGCCTGCTCGGCGGGGGCGAGCCGGATCAGGGCGAAGCACCGTTGATGCTGGTCATCGACGATGTCGTGATGACCGTGATGTATGTCGACCGGTCGCTGCCGCCGGGAACGTTGGACGGCGCCATCGCCGCCAACAGGGTGTGGAAGGAAGCGCGCCAGCGTCTGGCGGCGCACCGCGCTCACGCCATCGTCGGGCTGCTGCAAGGCGGTAACGGCCTGGAAGCCGTGCGGAACGCCGCCTGCTTCGTCACGGCCGTGGCCGCCGCCCTCAGCAGCCTGATGCCGACGATCGGGGTCTACTGGGCGAGCGGCGAGACCGTGAACGACGCGGCCCTGTTCCGTCAGCGTGCCGAAGCCATCGCCAGGGGCACGTTGCCGTTGGACATCTGGGTGCAGCTGCTGTGGCTCGATGGTCCGCGCACACCGGAAGGCCAGCGCAAATTTGCCGTGATCACCACGGGCCTGATGCCATTTGTCGGACGGGAGATCGAATTCCAGCCGGCGGCGCGACCGCCCCTGGAAGTGGGCCAGCGCGTCGCCGGCGCGATCAGCTACCTCCTGCAGCATGGGCCGGTGCTGAAAGACGGCGACACTGTCGGAGTCAGCCAGACTGAACGCATTCGGGTGCGCCATCGCGATCGTGGACAGCGAACTGGAGGGCCGATCTATGCCCTCACGCTGGAGCAGGTGGCATGACGCCAATCATCAAAGCAGATCACGGCGAGCTTGGCGACCTGCGAGGACCGGAACGCACTCTGGTGCAGTTGGCCGACTGGTTGACAGAGAACGCACGACTAATCGACGCAATGTTTTCGGCCGTAACGTCTTTGAAGGCCGTGTGTTTGGCGGAGCATATGTCACGCCAACATCCGACCGAGCAGTCCCAGCGTGTTCATCCGGTCGCCGGATTCCGATACGAGTTTTCTGACGGGCGATCCCTCGCAGAGTACATGACCGGTTATGCCGAGCAACATAGCGACCTTCCGGATATGCGCAGCTTGCGATCAGTGCGCGCGTTCAAAGGGGTCACGGGACCCTTCGGAGAGTTGATCCGACAACGCTGTGTGCTCAGTGACGATCTCTACTACGGAGAGGTCTATGCGCTCGATATCCAGCGCGACGGAAATTGCCGTTGCACGATTCGTCCCTGGGATTTCAGCAGCGAAGCCGAGACCGTCCACGATGCAACCGAGCAGTTTTTCCAGTGGGTTCGTGGCCCCGCCGGGTACGCCGGCCAGTTCATCGAGCTGCGACTTTGGGGTCCATTTCTTCCAGCCTTTCTCGCCGAAGCCGGTCAGGAGCAGCAGGCTCTGCGCGAAAATCCTGCTCTCATCTGCGAGAGCGAGCCAGTCGTCCGCTATCGGGAGCTGGGATTCCGGCCGCTGTTTCTCATGAGGCGCGCCCCTGACGTCATCAAATTCGGACCGGACCACATCAGCGTGACCTATTCATGTGATGGTGCCCAGACTCAGACCGGCCGTGAGTCGCAAGCGAAGCCGGGATCTCGTCGGCGGAAGGCTTCCCCGACGACAGCGGTCAAGATGCCGAAGCCCCTGGCGTGGTCGGTGCACAAGTATTGGAGAGAGCGCGAAGATCCGAGGTACAAGGTAGAATGGGGGAACGTCTCGGTGTGGGACCGCCCAAACATTGCGTTGTGGACGCAAGGCCAGCGTGTTTCCGGCGAGGACGTACCTGCTCGCCTAAGGGTGACATCGTCGCACGTTCAGTTGCCAGAGTTGTTTCTGTTTCCAAGTGGAAACGTCTGGGTCGTGAGCGAGCGCTTTCGCGAACTGGTCGAAGCCCGCGAACCTGGTCTGCACCAGTTCTTCCCGCTTGAAGTGACCATGAAGAACGGCGCGGCGGCCGAGCGGGTGTACTTCCTCTTCAACATCTGCCAGTCGTTGCCGTTGATTGAAGCGGAGGTCTTCGTCGAAGAGCTGGGGTTAAAGGCGCGCCTGGCAGTGTTCGATCGTCGGAAGGCAGAGGGCAAGCACGCGTGGCGATGGAGCCAAAAGGTTTACTTCTCCGACCAGCTGAAAGTAGATGTGGAGCGCTTGTATGTCGCGGGCATGGAGTTTGAGCCCGTGCGCCTCGTGGAGCCGCGATGACGTCTCTCGATACTCGACAGGAAAAACGCCATTCGAGTCTGGAAAAACTGGCTGCTGTTAGGCGGCGCTTGATAGGGAGGTAGGAAGTATGCCGTTCGGTCAGGATTTTGAGAGTAATTTTGGGTCCTTCTGGACACAGAATGCACCGTCTTGGGAGCATTACGGTGACAGTGCACTTAATTGACATGCTACTCTGCGTCATGTATCATGAGGCATGTCCCGCCTCGCCCGTGTCGTCGTTCCCGGTCTGCCGCATCATGTGACCCAGCGCGGCAACGGCCGGGCGCGGACATTCTTCGGGGACGGGGACTATGTGTTCTACCGCGACCTGCTGGCGGAGGGCTGCCGGGCGGCCGGCGTCGAGGTCTGGGCCTGGTGCCTGATGCCCAATCACGTGCACCTGATCCTGGTGCCGGCTGACAAGGATGGATTGCGCCGGGCGCTGGCGCCGGTGCACCGGCGCTACGCCGGCGTCGTCCATGCACGTCAGAGGCGGACAGGACATTTCTGGCAGGCGCGTTTCGGCTCGGTGGTCATGGACGAGGTGCATCTGGCCGCCGCGGTGCGCGATGTCTCGCTGAACCCGGTGCGGGCCGGGCTCGCGGCGCGGGCCGAGGACTGGCGCTGGTCGAGCGTACGCGCCCATCTCGACGATCGGGACGACGGCGTGACGACGCGCGGGCCGGTGATCGAGCGCTGCTCCCCGTTCGCGGAGTTCCTGGCCGGGGCCGCCGATTCCCAGGCCGAACAGCGATTGCGCGCCGCCGAGGGCGTCGGTCGTCCGCTGGGGGACGAACGGTTCCTGGCGCAGATCGAGCGGCTGACCGAGCGCTCCCTCAAACCGCGCAGGCGCGGACCGAAACCACAGTTGGACACCGATGGACAGGGGCGTCTAGTTTAGTGCACTGTCACCGTAATTCCTGCATGACATGAGTCGACCTGATTCCACAGTGCTAGCGACGGGATTGGTTGCCGGTGTAGCGGTTTTGCTGATTTTCATTTCACTCGCACACTCATACTTGGTGCATTCCGTCCCTCTAAAACTCGCAACTTCAACGCAACTCCTGCTAGTGGAGATTCCGGAGCTGGCATTCAGAAGTTTCCGAGTGCAGTTCTTGGTATCTCTTCTGATTTTTGCGGTACTGACAATTGCGCTTGCCAGGTTGTTTCCAAATCCTATTCGAAATCGCTTTGTCGGATTTTGCACACTAGTAACGTTCGTGGTCTCGTTGGTCTGGGTTGCGCCACTGGTCGACATGTCGTCTATGCTCTCGTTGCAGTTTTCAGCAGGGCAGAGCGCGTTGCCGGCAAGTTTGGCACACACATTTGCGGTCTTAACGCATCCGTGGATAGCGTGGACACTCATCCCGGTGCTCTTCGCACTCTACGGCATGTTTGTCGGAATAATCTTGCAGCGATTCTCTAGGACAGAGAGGAACTAGTCGCATGTCTTTGAAGCCGCAGTGGATCAGCGAAGTAGCTGTCCTGATGTACGACAACGCTGTGCGGGCCGGTAATGTATCCGCTTGGCATTACGGTGACAGTGCACTTATTTGACACTGTGATTTAATCTGTCGGTTATGTTGTCAATGTACTTCCATCCGAGTCGTAGTTCCAGGTCGACGGCATCGAGTGCCGCAACGCGGCAATAGTCGAGCGACGATACCTTCTGGGACGAAGGCTGTGCGGGTTGCCTGGATTTGCTCGCCGAAGGCAGTCTCGCCGTGGGCGTTAAGGTCTATGATGCCCAACCGTCAGAGAGGCGGGTTGGGTGCGGCGTCGGTACGGCTTTGCCCGGCTGGCCCGATCGGCGTTGCTCGATGGCTCGCTCGATTTGTGGAACCAGGCGGTGAGCACCTAAGCTTGGGCAACTGGAGGATCACATCATGCGGACGCGCAAGTCGTTTCGGGAAAAGCTGGCGGACGACAAGGGGCTGCCGGTCGTAAAGGCGATACCGCCGCAAGTGGCGGCGCGCTGGGGCGTCGCGGGGACGATGGTGATACCGGCGCCGCGGGAGG
>CAYZTJ010000188.1:0-5746 GCA_964481215.1 uncultured Nitrospira sp.
TTCTTGGTTCCGCCATCCTGCTCGCCTGGACCGATAAGATCATGCAGAAGGACAAGAAACACTAGCCCGTATCCTTCCGATTCGAGCGAAGCGGAAGCCCTGTTTTCTCAATTCTCAAGGCCGATGTACCTTGGGCGCTCGTCACTACGGCCTTCGGCCGTTCGAGGTGTGAGATCGAACCTGGGCGTATTTTACCGCCGCCTGCGCCCGGTTGCCGATGCCGAGCTTCTTGTAGGTATGCGCGAGGTAGTTCTTGACGGTTTTCTCCGAGAGCGACAATTGGGCGGCGATCTCCTTGTTGGTTTTCCCTTCCGACACCAGTGACAGCACCTTCCGCTCTTGAGGGGACACCTGAGGCAGTCCCGCTCCGTGGTCCTGCGGTGCAAGGGCATGGGTGGCTCTGAGGGCGGCCAGCACATGATGGATGGCCTCTCCGTTGATGTAGAATGTGCCGTCGCTGACGGCCCGCACGGCCGCCAGCAGTTCGTCCCGGTTGACGTCGCTGAGCAGGTAGCCCTGTGCGCCGGCTTCGATGGCATCGCAGAACGCGGCGGTCGTGTTGTCGAGCGAAAAGACGAGCACACGCGGCGCGGGCGCCAGGCGGCACAGCAACTCACAAACGGCGGCTCCCGAGCTGTCGATGAAACAGTGCCTCAGCAGGACCACGTCCGGGTGGAGTCGCTGCGCTTCCGAGACCGTCTGATTCGCGGATCCGGCTTCTCCGACAACACGGATATCCGGCAATCCGAGGAACATCTTGCGCAGGCCAATCCGAATGACTTCGCGATCGTCCGCGATCAAGACAAGGATGGGACGAGCAACTTGCCGTGGGAGGACCCTTCCGGATCGGTCCGAAAGGTCGCGCTGCGGATCTTCGACAGGTTCGCTCTTCACCGATTAGTACCTTCGGTCAATTGGTGCGACCCGGCCATCGCGCGTATGTTGCGGCTGCTCACCTTCCGCAACGGTGCGGAGGGTATCAAGGCGACTGTTTCTTGAACATCCGGATTCGTCCTACAGAACGCAGAGCTGTGGCAGGGGTTATTTGACGAGGCGGTGGTCGACAGCGTAGCGGATGAGCTGCGCCGTTGTGTCCAGCCGGAGTTTTTCCAGCAAGCGGATGCGATAGGTACTGACCGTCTTGACGCTCAGTTTGAGCTGGACCGCGACCTGCGATACGGTCCGCCCTTTGGCCAGCGCGGTCAAGACCTCCAGTTCACGGGCCGACAGCAGTTTGTTCGGCTCCAGCGCGCCCTCGAAGTTCGCCTCCCCCAAGGCATCGGTGAGCGCCGGAGTGACGTACCGCCGCCCGGCCAGCAACGCTTGGATCGCCTCACGCAACTCGTCGGGAGCAGATTCCTTCGTCAAGTACCCGTCCGCGCCCAGGTTCATGGCAAGTTTGAGGTATTGACGCTCGCTGTGGATCGTCAGAATCAGGCACTTGGTCGACGGGCGCAGTTGCTTGATGCGCTTGAGCACCGTGAGCCCACTGTCGTCGGGCAACACGATGTCCAGGATCGCCAGCGCGACAGGCTCCGTCCGGACGATCTGAACAGCCTCATCGGCGGTCTTCGCTTCCAGCACACGCAGCGCCTGAAAATGGAGTTCTACAACCCGCTTGACGGCTTGACGCAGTAAGGGATGATCATCGACGATCAGCAGCTGCACGCTGTAGGAGTCCTGGAGAAATGCGAGGGATCCGGCTTTGGGAGAGAGTGTACGACCGGCCCGGAGCTACGTGTAGCAGACAACGGCTAATGGTTCTATCCGCGCTTGTCCTACAGGTACGCGGATTTGCGGCAACCCGGCAGGCCTCCGCTAGGCGGTCAGCTGTCGTTCGATGGCGTAACGGACCAGTTGGGCCGTCGTTTGGAACGATAGCTTGCTCAACAACCGGGCCCGGTAAGTACTGATGGTCTTGATGCTCAGCGACAGTTCTTGCGCGATCTGAGACGGCCGCTTCCCCTGCCCAAACAGCCTGAGCACTTCCATCTCGCGGTCGGACAGCAGGTCGTGCGTGGCGGCCAGCTGGCCTTGCCCGACCACATTGGCCAGATGGCTGGCCAAGGAATTCGTGATATAGCGGCGGCCGGCCGTGATCGCCTGCACCGCGGCCAACAACTCTTGGGGCGCGCAATCCTTGGTCAGATACCCCGCCGCGCCGGCCTTGAGTCCGCGAATGGCGAACTCACGCTCCGGATACAGGCTGAACAGCAGAACCGGCGTGCGTGGACGAAGGAGTTTGATTTCCTTCAGCACTTCCAGCCCGTGTTTGTCGGGCAAAGCCACGTCGAGAACCACGAGATCCCACGACTCCCGATGAACGGCCGCCAGCGCCGCCTCGGCGCGACCGGCTTCGACCACGGCCTGGCAGACTCCTTCCTGCAACAGCAGATCCCGGACTCCCTTCCGGAAAATCGGGTGATCGTCGACGATCAGGCATTTACATCGGCTGGCCACGTCATACTCGCTTGCTTCGGTTCCGCCGACCGGCAACCGCCTGGCGCATTCTCACGCCAGGTCGTTCAATCACCGGCTCATACGGAATACGGACGACTACCGTCGTCCCGTCATCCGCTCCCGACAGGATTTCAACCTGCCCGCCTAGCAACTCGGCTCGCTCGCGCACACCGCGTAGACCGAATCGCCTTCTTCCTTCGGGCGGCTCTCTCCTCATCCCGCGCCCGTCATCCCGGACGGCCAGCTGGGCCCATCCGTCACGAGCGCTTAGTTCGACTCGGACCGCACGCGCATCGGCATGGCGCACGACATTGGTCAGCAACTCCTGCGTGATGCGGAAGATCGCGCTCTCGAGTTCCGGCCCCAAGGACTTGCCGATGTCTTCCCAGTCGGCAACGACCCGGCACCGAAGTCCGGAATGTTCTTGCACCTCGGTGGCCAAGGCTTCCAAGGAGGGCACCAAACCCAATTCGTCCAGCACCGCCGGCCGCAACCCACGGACCATCTCGCGCAGCGATGAAAACAACCGGTCGACGGTTTTCCTGACCACCCGAAGTTTCTTGCCGACGATCGCAGCCGTCACCCGGTCCACCTTTTCGATATCGCCGGCAATACGGCTGACATCGAACTTGAGCGCGCCGAGCAACTGGCCGAACTCGTCGTGCAATTCCCGCGACAATCGGCGCCGTTCATTCTCGGTCGCCATGTGAAGTTCTCGGCTCAACCGCCGCTGTCTGGCGTAGGCCTTCTTGTTGAATCGTTCGCTGGCGCGCAACGCATCTTCCACTTGCCGGCGCGCGGTAATGTCCACCGCGTACAGCGAACACCCGTAGCAGGAGCCGTCTGGTTCATAGTCCGGCTCCAATGTGACGAGGTGATGCCCCGTGGCTCCCGATGCCAGAGCAATGGAAATCTCAAAGGTAACCCGCTCGCCTCCGAGCGCTCGATCCACGGCCGGCTTGGCCCGTTCGAAGGCTTCACGTCCCATCACCTCCAGGATCGTGCACCCAACGACATCCAGGGGTTTCTTTCCAAACCAGCATTCGTAGGTGGGAGACGCATAGCGATATCGATACTCCCTGTCGAAGCGGGCGACACAACCAGGGAAGTGATCGAGAAGACTTGAGATCTGGGTTTCTCGTTCCTGCAGCTCGGATGTCCGTTCGACAACCCGCTGTTCCAGCGTGGCGTTGAGCTGAGCCAGAGTTTCCGCTGCCTGCTTCCGCTGAGTGATGTCTCGGACAAAGGCACAATGGAATTCCAGCCCCTCGTGCTTGAGATAGATGACCCGTATTTCGATGGGAATCAACCGCCCGTCCTTGGTTCGATTAATCGTTTCGAAGTCCATTGTTTTACGCTGTCTGGTCTCGGCCCAAAATCCCGGCCACATGTCAGCCTGGAAATCGGGGTTGAGATCGTGGACCGTCATGGCCAGAAGTTCGCACCGCGAGTAGCCTAGCATTCGGCTCGCCGCTTCATTGACGTAGAGAATCCTCGCCGATCGATCAATCCAGTAGATCGCATCCAACGCCTGATCCGTGGCAAATTGCGTGCGCCGCAGCCTGTCTTCCGCCTGCTTGCGATCGGTGATGTCGCGAGAAATGCCAAAGAGGCCGGTCACCTGGCCTTGACGGTCGACGAGGGGACCCTTCGTCGATAGAAAGGTTCGCGGGGTTCCGTCCGCAGTGGTGACATTGTCTTCGTAGGTACACGTCTTGCCGCCGAACATCGTCCGACGATCATTATCCATCAGAATCTTCGCCTCGGCGGGAGGAAAGAGAGCGGTGTCGTCCCGGCCGAGAACGTCTTCCGGCGCCTTTCCGACAAAGTTGCATGTCGCCGCATTGAAAAGCAGATACCGCCCCTGCATGTCTTTGATGAACACCGCATCGGAGGTCCCTTCAATGATGGCCTGCAACTGCTGACGGCTCTGATGTAGTTGAAACGTTCTCTCCGCAACCTGTTGCTCAAGCGTGGCATTGAGGTAGGCCAGGTTCTGCTCGGCTTGTTTACGCGCGGTAATGTCTTGCACCACTGCGATGTGAAAAGTCGGCCTTTCGCCGGACCTCCACATCGGCGATACGGTGAGGCTCACCCATACGATGGTGCCATCGCGATGAAAATAGCGCTTCTCCATCGAGAACGAGCGGATCAGCCCGGCCTTCAGCGCCTCCATGCGGTCGAGATCCGTCTGTAAGTCGTCAGGATGGGTGATGGCCATGAAGGTAGTCGCCGCCATGTCATCTTCCTTCAACCCGACGATCTCGCAATAGCGCTGGTTGACGCGGACGAAGCGCCCAGAGGCCGTTTCGATCACAGCGACGCCGACAGCCGCCTGCTCGAAGATTGCGCGGAAGAGTTGTTCCGGCTGGGGAGCCTCCACCGCAATGGCAGCACGATGGAGGGTATCTTGTTCGGTCTTCGACGGCGGCGTCATGGCAGCCCTTCTCCGGAAAGGCGGAAGACGGACGGAATGCGCGGCATACAGATGGAATTCTACGCCCCCATCCCCCCAAAACGCGAGGGATGGCGCGAAGAGCTGAATCAGGTCGATCAGCGCCGGCCTTAGCTTAAGGCCGAAGTAAGCCTCCCCGTCGTGTCCCGCCAATAGGGAGTCCAGGCCAGGCTGACGAGTTTCACGGCGATATTGGCCTTGGTGGGTTTGATCGAGATCGTATCGAGCCTTTCGTTCTGCGGATCGGTTGCGGCGGCCAAGGCCTCGCTTTCTGCTTTGAACTGGGTCTCTAGTTCGGCCAATTGCTGCTGGAGCGCCGCCACGTTGTCTTCCGCCGCGCCGACATCCTGGGACTCCTTCATCACCCGCCCCGCGCTTCGGATCGCCGTCGTCGCGCGACCGATGTTGGTCGCGCTGATCGTTTTTCGCCCCAAGAAGGCGCCCAGAATCGAGGCCCCGACTGAAATCGCGGCCTGCACCTGGCTGGAGCGCGACTCGGCCTGCTGCTTTTCCTTCGCCAGTTCCGCGCGCCGGACTCTCTCCTGCAAGCTCGCAATCTTCGGCGCATATTTCTGCCGGAGCGATTCCGCCGTCTTGTCGCGTTGTTCGCGACCCGCTTGTTGGAGCCGCAGGCGGAAGTCCCGCTCGCTCTCGCCAGGTTCGGAGGTTTCTTTCGCGCTCGGACTCCTGAAAAGTTCGACCTTCTGCGTGCGGAACAACCAGCCGGCGAAGTCCTTGTTCCAATCGGCATAACTCTTCACCTTCGCGGCACTGGCCGGCAACGACAGGAAATTCGCCCCGTCCTCCGGTGCCGACTCCAGATCGCCGATG
>CAYZTJ010000189.1:0-2139 GCA_964481215.1 uncultured Nitrospira sp.
TCCCGCAGATATTTCGCGGCGTCCTCCGGGGCGATGGGGTTCACGTGGCTGCCGGTGCCCCATTCGAAGCCGCCCACTTGCGTGAGGCGGGGAATGATCTCGAAGTGCCAATGGAAAAAGGGCGCGCGCCGGTCGTGCAAGGGAACGTTGTGCAAGACCAGATTGTACGCCGGTCGGCCCAGCACGCGATTCATGCGTCGCAAGCTTTCCGAGAGGGCGCGGGCGCACCATTCCAGGAGCCCGTCGTCGCTGTCTTCGAAGGCCTTGGCATGCGACTTCGGCAGGACCCATTGTTCGAAGGGAAACCGCGCGGCGTAGGGACACAGCGCGGCGAAGCCCGGGTTGTCGACCACCATCCGCACCGCGTCACGCTGTTCCTGCCTGATCACATCGCAATAGATGCAGCGCTCCTTGTCCCGAAAGTGCTCCCGGCAACCCTGGAGCTCCTCGTGCAGGCTGGTCGGGATGACCGGCAGCGCGATCAGCTGAGAATGGGAGTGTTCCAGCGTGGCGCCGGCCGCCACCCCATGGTTCTTGAAGAAGGCGATATACCGAAAGCGCAGATCCCGCTTGAGATCGTTGATGCGATCCCGGCAGGCGCGCAGGACGCTCTCGATCCGCGACGGGGTCAGATCGGCCAGGGCGTCCTTGTGATCCGGGGTTTCGATGATGACTTCGTGCGCGCCGATGCCGTTCATACGGTCGAAGAGCCCGACCCCTTCGCGGTCCAGATTCCCTTCCACTTGCAGCGCCGGATACTTGTTGGGAATGACGCGCACCTGCCAGCCGGGACCGTTGGCCTCGCCGCCTGTCGGGCGATAGGCCAGAATCTCTCGCGGGGTCAACCGTTCTTCACCGGGACAAAAGGGGCAGAGCCCGGACGCCGGTCCGGGCGGCGGCTGGCTGGGAAAGAGGTCGCTGGGGCGGAGAATCCGATCGGTGGCGATGATCACCCATCGTCCCACCACAGGGTCTCGGCGAATGTCAGGCATCTTTCCTCCGGAAAAGGCTAGAGGTGAGAGGCAATAGGCAATGGAGGAAGAGATCCTGAGAACATTCCGCACCTGTCGCCCATTGCCTATAGCCCCTTGCCTGCATTCACACTTTCCACATCACGGCGTCGTAATGACGGTCGGGGACGGTGAGCGCCACCGGGTGAAACCGGGGGTAGCGCGCGACTTCCGATCCCTGCTGAGTAACGAGCAGGGAAATCTTGAAAGGCTGTCCCGCCTGCAGCTCCAGATCCTTAAAGGGAATGCTTAGCTCGATGATGCTGCGATGCCGGATGCTGGTATAGGGGCCGACTTCCGTGAAGGGTTGCCCCGGCGCGGCAGCCCAGAGCGTGAAGCGCGATCCGCTCCCGGCAGAGAGCGGGAAGGTGAGCCGATGCGTCCGAGTGGGGGTCAGGACATGCAGTTCGCCCCACAGGGCTCCTGACCCGTTGGCGGGGAGCGGCTCCGGGTCCAGTCTCAAGTAGAACTCGTCCTGGCTGAATCCGAACCCAATGTAGGAGAAAAATCGTTCGGAGCGCCACATGGCGCCCAAGGGCGGGGAAGCGTCGATGGTCCCGGCGCCGTACCATTCGAAGAAGTTGGTGATCTGTCCATCGAGGGTCGGCGCCAGCAGCGTCGCCGGAAGCTTCGTTCGATCCGCATCCCGCATCCCGATGACCGGCTCGCTCAAGAACGCCGGCGGCGCGAGCCCGGCCCGCGTGAAGACATTTTGCAGATGGAGACGGAACAGTCGATCGAACTCCGACTTGTAATCGGTTTCGAAGTCGTCGCCGTACCACCAGAACCAATCGCTGCCTTCCGCCGCGTAAAGTTCCTCCCAGGCGAGTCGCGCCTGCTCCGGCGGAAGCTGGTCGGACACTTCGAGCAGGCGGGCGCGCGTCACACGCAAGAGCTCCCAGCCGCGATTGTCTTCGGGGTGGCCGATCCAGATTTTGAAGTCCTGATTGATCCATGACCCGCTGTGGAGGTGCTCCAGCCTCGCGGTCGCCGGGGCTTCTCCCAGCGCCCGCTGCACGGTGCTCGTCGTCATGCAGAGGTCGGGGCCCAGGTCCACCGTCGCCCGCGCGAATTTCCCGTAGAGGCACGAGAGGAACTGCTGCCCGCCGTCGTAGTAGTACTCCCAGGG
>CAYZTJ010000189.1:2239-5705 GCA_964481215.1 uncultured Nitrospira sp.
GCGACCAGCGGGACCATTTCGGGGCAGACGGAGCCTTCCGACGGCCAGAGCCCCGCGGGCGGGCGTCCGAACAGCTCCGCGTGCAGGGCCGCCGACTTCTTGAGCTGGACTTCGGCATCGCTCGGCGCCTGGTACCGTTGCGGCAGGATGGCTTCGGGCCTCGAGCGCCGCGCAAAGTCCGAGTCGATCACCAGCGGCAGGATCGGATGATAAAACGGCGTGGTGGTCAACTCGATCTGTCCGCTCTCCGCCAGGCGTCGATAGTAGGGAATGATCTCCCCGATCGTCCGTCGCTGGTGCGAGAGCACTTCCTGCTTCTCGTCTTCGGTGAAGCCGCGGTCTTTCGTCCGCAGTTCCTGGAGCCGGGGATGGCGGGCGACGGCGCCGAAGCCGAACCAGGCCAGGTTGTGCCAGACTTGCAGGTCCAACAGCTCCTGGTTGGAGTATTGCCGCGCGAGGCGGTCCAAGGTGTGCGGGCTGACGTCGCCGCCGCGCTTGACGAGTAATTCGTGAAAGCGCGGGTAGGGGCGCACCATCGTGGCCCAATTGGCCGCGAAAAAATGGCGGATGATGAAGGCCCGCTCTTCGGCCGAGAGCTCCGCCGCCGGTTTCTGGGCATGTTCCAGGAAGAGGTCCCGCACGCTGCCTTCGGCCATCTCTTTCAGCTGGATCAGCAGCGAGGGCGTGAAATTATAGGTGCCGCGCACGGCAGGGAACCGCTCCATCATATAGGCCATGTCATAATAGGCCTTGATGGCGTGGAGGCGGACCCACGGCATGCTCGCCACCTTCGACACCGGGTCGGTGTAGTAAGGTTGGTGCATGTGCCAGACGAAGCAGACGTGAGCCGTCTTCATGATGCGAGTCTCTCCGTATCGGTCGAGTATTGCACAGGGTCGGGGGGCTTTCAAGAAAATGACGGGATTGCCACAGGGCCAATCCTGCGTTAGAATACGTATCGTTCTTCGCGAGGTCTTCGTATTCCTCTCCAAGAGTCGGACGAATCATCGAACAGTCGGCCGTCGCACGCGGCATGGCGCCGCGTCCTCTGGTATTGGGGGCCGGTCGCCGGCTACGCGGCGCTGATCTTCTTTCTCTCCTCGCTGTCCGCGCCCGGCTTGGCGGCGTCCTTCCTGCGCCTCCCGTTCGGCGACAAAATTCTGCACGCGGGCGTGTACGGGGTGATGGCGCTGTTGGCCTTGCGCGCCTTCCGTCATGCGGCAGGGGCTCGCGGGGAACGCTCTGCGCTCGTGCGCGCAGTGGCGACCGCTGTCCTCTATGGAATGAGCGACGAGCTCCACCAGGCGTTTGTGCCGAACCGGCATCCCGAGCTCTGGGACCTGGCCGCCGACGCGATCGGCGCCGTCATGGCCGTGTGGATTTGGACGCGCATGACGGGAGATAGAGCCACGATGGCCGCTGCGCCGCGCGTGCCGGACCTGGGGGTCCCCAACCGCGTCGGATGAAGGCTTTTTGCTTTCAGACCGGCTGGAATCCGGTATAATTTTCGCTATGTCCACCGTCGGACCCGCAGCTCCCAAGACCGCGCAGGAACCGCCCGATTTCGGCCTCGTGTCTCAAACGGTTCGGTCGACGTTGCCGCTTCGGGCGACGCTGGCCGCGCTGACTCCTTTGGCCGGCGATGCCTCCAATCGGCGGTACTTCAGAGTCCATCTCACAGGGGGACGGGTGTCATCCGCCATCCTTATGCAGCTGGCCGAGCCGGAAGCCTTCAAGGCCTCGGAAGAGGCGGTGAGCGGCGGCGCCCCCGCGACGACCGAGCTCCCCTTTCTCAATGTGCTCCGGCACCTCGCCCACGCGGGTACGCCGGTGCCGGCGCTCTATCACTATGACATAACCGCGGGGCTGCTCTATCTCGAAGATTTCGGCGACCTCACCCTGGCCGAGGCGGCGCAGAAAGGCGGGCCGGCCGAGCGGGCGGCGCTCTATCGCGAGGCGATCGATACGCTGGTCGACCTTCACGTCCGCGCCTCCGCCAATTCCGAGGACGGGTGCGTGGCCTTCGGCCGGTCCTTCGATACGCCTCTCTTAATGTGGGAGTTCGATCACTTTCTGGAATACGGCGTCGTGGCCCGAATCGGGCAGCCGCTCCCGGAGGAGGATGCGCAGGCGATCCGGGCCGAGTGCCGGAAGATCTGTGACGTGATGGCCGCGCAGCCCCGCGTCTTCACCCATCGCGACTATCACTCGCGCAATGTGATGGTGCGCGCCGAGCCGGTGAAGGGGGGCCGCCTGGGCGTGATCGATTTTCAGGATGCGCTCATGGGACCCGCCGCCTATGACGTGGCCTCGCTCCTGCGCGACGCCTATATCGCGCTGGAAGAAGAGTTGGTGGACGAGTTGGTGGCTCGCTATCTCGACGGGATCGCAAGGTACGGTCTGGGCGGGACCGACCGGCATGCCTTTCGACAGGTCTTCGATTTCACCAGCATCCAGCGGAATCTGAAGGCGGCCGGCCGGTTCGTCTACATCGATCGCGTCAAGGGAAACCCGAAGTTCCTGGCCGACATTCCGCGCGTCCTCGGTTATGTGAAGCGCAATCTGGCGCGCTATCCCGAGCTTTCGACGCTCCGCAAGCACCTCACACCCTATGTGCCTGAACTGCAGTAAGACAGGCAATGGGCGAGAGGCTATGGGCGATAGGTAACGATCCGAGAACTGTGAACCCCATCGCCACTTGCCTCGCGCCTCGTGCCTGCGCCGGAATCTTATGAAGGCGATGATCCTCGCGGCGGGACTCGGCACCCGCCTCCGCCCCCTGACGAACAGTATTCCCAAACCACTGCTTCCGGTGGCGGGCCGGCCGCTCATCGTCTGGAACCTCTTGCTGCTCAAGCGGTACGGGGTGACCGACGTCATCATCAACCTCCACTATCTCGGGCATCAGATCGAGCAAGTCCTGGGTGACGGGGCTTGGCTGGGCATGCGTCTGTCGTACTCGCAGGAACCCCTGATCTTGGGAACCGGCGGGGGGATTAAGCAGGCCGAGCCGTACTTTCAGGGGCAGCCGGTCCTTATCATGAATGCCGACACCCTGCTCGATCTCGACCTCGGCGACGTGATGCGCGCGCATCAGCGGCATCGTCCGCTCGTCACAATGGTGCTCCGGGCCGATGCCGAGGCTGAAGCCTGGGGGCCTGTGGACGTCGACAAGGACGATCGGGTCTTGCGGATCAACAAGCAGGGGATGGCGGGGCCTTCGGCGGCCGCCACCTACATGTTTGCCGGGGTGCATCTGCTCGATCCCCGCATCCTGGCCGATGTGCCGGAAGGGCAGGCCTCCTCGATCATCGAACCCTACGTGCGGGCGCTCGCTCGGGGGGAGACGATTCGAGGGTTCCGAATGGACGGCTACTGGTCCGACATCGGCACGCCGGAGCGCTACGCGCAGGCCCAACAGGACGCGAAAGACGGACGCATCGACCTGGCTGCGCGCGCACACTAG
>CAYZTJ010000190.1:0-5604 GCA_964481215.1 uncultured Nitrospira sp.
CTAGCGTAAACACTCGCTCGGTCTCCTGACTCCGAGATTCGGCCGCCGTCTGCTGTTCATCTGCCCCCGCACCTAAGTCCATTTTATTGGACGATTCGCCGGGCATGGCGCACTATACCTAAGGAGAGAACCTTAGGATCTGACGTGGTACGCCATGCTGTTTAATAGCCTGCCGTTCCTCTATCTGTTCTTGCCGATCACCTACCTGGTGTTCTGGAGACTGTCCGGCCGCACCGCGCGGTTCGTCTGGCTCACGATCACCGGCTACGTGTTCTATGGCTTTTGGAACTACAAGTTCTGCCCCTTGCTGGCCTTTTCAACCCTCAGCAGCTATTGGGCGGGGCGGGGACTCCTGGCTTGGACCGATCCCCGCCGCCGCCAGCTCTGTCTCATCGTGCCGATCACCGTCGATCTGCTGATCCTCGCCTTCTTCAAATATGTAAATTTCGGGTTGGAAACGATCGGACAGCTGGCGCAATGGTTCGGGCTGGCCTTTGCGCCGGAACCCCTGGCTATCCTCCTCCCCATCGGCATTTCCTTCTATACTTTCCACAATATTTCCTATCTCGTGGACAGCTATCGGGGGATCATCACGCCGACCAGAAATTTCTGGGAGTACGCCTCGTACGTCTCGCTCTTTTCCCAATTGGTGGCCGGGCCGATCGTCCGCTTCCGGGAGATCGCCCAGGACCTCGATCGAATCGATCGCGTGGATCGATTCCAGTTTCTCGGGAAGGCCTGCTCCTTCTTTGCCATCGGCATGATCGAAAAGGTGCTGATCGCCGACTCCATTGCGGCCTTCATCGATCCGGCATTGGCCCAGTACTCCTCGCTCTCCAGCCTGGATGTCTGGCTCTGCATGCTGGGCTACACCTATCAACTCTATTTCGATTTTTGCGGCTACAGCGACATGGCGGTCGGCCTCGGCTACCTGTTCGGCCTGCAGATCCCCAGGAATTTCAACTCCCCCTATCAAGCGACCAACATTCAAGACTTTTGGCGGCGCTGGCACATCTCGCTCTTTTCCTGCCTGCGGGACTACGTCTACATCCCTCTCGGGGGCAACCGCGTGGCCTCGTGGCTGATCGCCAGGAATCTGCTGATCACGATGGCCATCGGCGGACTCTGGCACGGGGCGAACTGGACCTTTCTCTACTGGGGGCTCTACCACGGCCTGTTGCTGGTGGGGTTCCGGCTCGGCCAGGGCTATTGGGACCAGCTGCCGAGTCTGCTCCAGCGCGGCTCGACCTTTCTTTTAGTGGTGGTGGGGTGGACGATCTTCCGAGCGGACAATCTGGAGATGGCCGGCACGCTGCTCCAGCGCATGTTCTTGTACAAATTTGAATTGCCGGCGTTTCACGAGCCGGTGCTGGCCGGCCTGCTGCTGGTGGTGGCGGCCTGGGCGCATCTCGGTCCCAATACATTCGAGCTGCGGCATGAATGGGGTCGGGTCTCGGCCGGGCTATTGGTGCTGCTGTTCGTCGGGTGCCTATTGACGCTCATCCAGCATCGCCCCTCGCCCTTTCTCTACTTTCAGTTTTAAGGCGCCGCATGACTGCACGTTGGGAACGATTGACCCTCATGAAAGCCGCCGCGCCCTGGTATCGGACCGCCGCGCTGCTCTGGTTGGACCTGTGCCTGGCCTGCCTGCTGATCAACGGGGCGCATGAGGGGCTGGCCTGGCTGAGCGACCAATGGGGAGACGTGCGGACCATGTGGGCGGCGACCGACCCCGTCTCGGAGAAATACGGCTTTGCCCAAGTGGTGCACAACTATCCGGGCTGGGAGAAACAGGCGCTGAAACAGTTGCTGAAGGAAACCTGGTCCAGGCCTTTCGTCTTCGAGCCGGGCACGCAGTTTAAGGAAGGCGCCTTTGCCGGCGCCTACGTGAACGTGGATGCGCAGGGCTTCCGCCGGTCGCACGATCAGGGGCCCTGGCCGCCGTCACCGGAGTCCTACACTGTCTTTCTGTTCGGTGGGTCGACTGCCTTCAACTACGGCGTGCCGGACGAGGAAACGATCGCGTCCCACTTGCAGCGGGCCTTGAGCGGCGCCGGGCTCGGTCGGCCGGTGCGCGTCTACAATTTCGGTCGCGGCCTCTACAATTCGACGCTGGAACGGGCCCTCTTCGAGAAATTGCTGGCGGAGGGGCACCGGCCGGATCTGGCGATCTTCTTGGACGGGCTCAACGAATTCTTCTTCGTCAACGATGAGCCTCCCTTCTCAGATGTGCTGCGGCATCTCTTTCAGGAAGCGGTGCGGAACGAGCACGGCCGGCCTGAGTTTCTGATGATCGAGCTGATACAGCACTTGCCGGTCGTCCGCGCGGTCCGCGAGGGGCCGGGAAGCGGAGGAACGGGCGGATCCTCCTGGTCCCTGGTACGGGGGATGGGCCTGAAGCTGGAACAAGAACGGGACTATGACGATGCGGGAGTGATCGAGAAGGCGCTGGCGCGCTATCGTCGCAATAAGACCATGATCGAAGCGGTGGCCAAGGCCTCAGGCGTCACGCCACTCTTCATTTGGCACGCGGTGCCCATGTATGCGTCGGACCTGGCGGGCGACGGGCACAACTTCTTCGGCCATACCTTTTCCAAGTTCGGCTATCCCCGCATGGCCGGCCAGGTGCGGAACGGCGAATGGGCGGGCCACTTCGGCTGGTGCGCCGAGGTCCAGCAGGGTGTGCCGGGCCCGCTCTATGTGGATAGCGTGCACTTCTCGCCGATTCTCTCGCGGCTTACGGCGCATTGCATCGTGAACACGATGCGGGCGCAGGCCCTCTGGCCGGAGGCCGCCGGCGTCAGCGTGACGCACCAACGGGCGGAGTAAAGCAGCGCAGACGCAAGGCATTGCCGACCACGCTGACGGAGGAGAGCGCCATCGCGCCGGCCGCCAGGATCGGGTTCAGGAAGCCCAGCGCCGCCGCCGGGATCAGCAGGATGTTGTAGACGAAGGCAGCGAAGAGATTTTGCTTCACGTTCGCCATCGTGGCCCGGCTGAGGGCGATGGCGGAGACGATCCCGCGCAGGTCCTCGCTCACCAGCGTGATTCCCGCCGCTTCGATGGCCACGTCCGTGCCTGCGCCGATGGCGATGCCCACGTCGGCTTGGGCGAGCGCGGGGGCATCGTTGATCCCGTCGCCCACCATCGCCACCCGCTTGCCGCTCATCTGCAGGTGCTTGATCTCCCGCGCCTTGTCCCTCGGCAGCACGTCGGAGAGCACCCGTTCGATGCCGACCGCCTTGGCCACGGCGCCCGCCGTGCGCATGTTGTCCCCCGTCAGCATCACGACGTCCAGCCCGAGCGACTGAAGCGCCTTCACGGTCTCGCGCGCATGGGGCTTGATCGTATCGGCGACGGCGATCAGCCCCACGACGGCCGGCCCCACGGCCACGAACATGGGCGTCATGCCTTGCTGCGTCGCGCGGTCGATGGCGGCTTCCAATCCGGCGACCGACAGGGACTCGCCCTCCATCAGGCGAAGGTTCCCGATCCGCACCGACTGGCCGTCCACGGTCGCGCGGACGCCCAGTCCCGGCACGGCCGTGAAGCTCTCGGCCGGCATGAGTTTGAGATCGGCCTGCTCGGCCGCGCGCACAATGGCCTGGCCGAGCGGGTGTTCCGAGCCCTTCTCGGCGGACGCTGCAAGCTGCAACAGCGTATCGCGCGTCCAAGCGCCCTGCATGGCCGGCCGGATGACGACCTCGCGGACCGTGGATTCGCCTGTGGTAATCGTGCCGGTCTTATCCAACACAACTGTCGTGAGCGCTTGAGCGCGCTCCAGCGCCTCGCCGTTCTTGATCAGCAGGCCGGACTCCGCCCCGCGCCCGAGCCCCACCATAATAGAGGTGGGCGTCGCAAGGCCGAGCGCACAGGGACAGGCGACGATGAGCACGGCCACCGCGCTCACCAGCGCCTTGGTGAGGGTAGGGGCGGGACCGAATCCCAGCCAGAGTAAAAAGGTCAAGGCGGCGATGCTGAGCACGGCCGGGACAAAGACGGCCGCGACGCGATCGGCCAGGTGCGCGATGGGCGGCTTCGAGCCTTGCGCCGCTTCCACCAATCGCACGATGCGGGCGAGCGCGGTCTCCTCGCCGACTTGGGTGGCCGTGAACTGAAAACTGCCGATGCGATTCAACGTCGCGCCGAACACGCGGTCGCCCGGGCCCTTATCGACAGGGAGAGATTCGCCGGTGAGCATCGATTCGTCCAGCGTGGAGTGCCCCTCCGCGATCGTGCCGTCGACGGGGACCTTTTCGCCCGGGCGAACGACCACGCGATCCCCCACGCGGACCTGGTCGAGCGGGACGTCCTGTTCGCGCCCATCGCGGATGACGCGCGCTTGCTTCGGTTGGAGGCCGATGAGCCGTTGAATGGCCTCGGAGGCGCGGCCGCGCGCGCGGGATTCGAGCAGCCGTCCCACGAGGATCAGCGTGATGATTGCTGTGGCCGAATCGAAATAGACCGGGGCGGTGCCGTCCGGCCCGCGGACCAGATGCGGCGCGATCGTCGCCACGGTGCTGTAGCCAAAAGCGGCCGTGGTGCCCAAGGCGATGAGGGTGTTCATGTCCGTGGTGCCGTGTTTAGCGACGGCCCAGGCGCCTTGGTAGAACCGCCACCCAGCCCAGAACTGCACAGGAATCGCGAGCAACAACTGGAGCCAGGCCGACGCGCGCGCCGAGAGCGGGAGCCCGAGATGATCCGACATGCCCAGGAGCATCACGATCAGGGCGAGCGGCGCAGCCACCCTTAGGTGCCTGTCGAGTGCTGAGTGCTGAGGAGGAGACTGGCTCACGCCCGCGCTTTCTCCGGGGCGGGTGCCTGTCCCCGTCGGCAGAACAGCTCTATAGCCAAGATCCTCAATCACGCTCGCCAACTGCGCCGGCGTTGTCATGCTTGGCTGGTACTCGATGGTCGCCTTCTCGGTCGCGAGATTCACCGAAGCCCGCACGACGCCGCCGGCGCCGGCCAGTCCCTGCTCGATCCGTGCGACGCAGGAGGCGCAAGACATGCCTTCGATGGGAATGGTGAGAGTGGCGTGAGGCGTGAGGCGTGAGGCGTGAGGCGTGGTGATGGGCTCCGCCGTCCGCGGTGGCGCCTGCCCCGTTTTCGGAATCCGAGTTGGCTGCGGGCCTGGCGCTTGCCCCCCAACTAGCTGCGCAGCTGGGCGATCCCATTCCAAGGGCAGTTGCTCTGGCTTCGTCTCTCCTGGTTTTGTGACCGTAACTGATTGCTGAGAGCCGAGAGCCGATGGCGCAGGTCCTTCCCCCTTATGTTCACTTTTCACCTTTAACTTTTCACTTGGCCGCAGCAGCCCCAGCGTCACCATCTGTACCCGTGGCGGCATGCCCTTCGGGCCGGCCTTCAGCACGCTGGCCGAGTCGGCCTCGAAGGCACGCTTGCATCCCGGGGCACAGAAGTAATAGGTCGTGCCCTCGAAGACCGCGGTCGCCGGCGCCTTCGCC
This sequence comes from uncultured Nitrospira sp., assembly GCA_964481215.1. Taxonomy (GTDB): domain Bacteria; phylum Nitrospirota; class Nitrospiria; order Nitrospirales; family Nitrospiraceae; genus RSF151. Next base: position 5,466 of record CAYZTJ010000190.1, read on the forward strand.
TCATCAACCGTCATGCCGCAGACAGGATCGATCGCCATGTCTTGCTTCTTACCTATCGCCCCTTGCCTCGTGCCTCTTGCCTACGCCTCGCACCGCCATAGAGAAGAGACTATAACCCTGTACAGAGACTATTCAAGCC
>CAYZTJ010000191.1:0-5536 GCA_964481215.1 uncultured Nitrospira sp.
CGGAACAAGCCTACTGGGGACTACGTGCAATGAAAACCGTGGCCCTGGCGGATGGAGCGCTCGACGAGTCAGAGCGTCACATGCTGGCAGGGATCCAGCGGATTTTCGGCGCCACGTACCGGCTGGACGAGCTACCTCCGATCACTCCCGAGGAGTTGGCCTGCGAGTTTCCGGATCCCCAATTGCGGCAGCAACTGGTGCAAGGTCTGGTCGTCATGTCGCTGATCGATGGGAAGGCCCGTCCCCAAGAGGCCGATTTTGTCGAGCAATTCGCACACGCGTTGGAAGTCGGCGCTCCCGAGGTGACAAATCTGCGCCATGTACTCTATCGAGAAATCCTGCAACTTCGGCTCGATCTCGTGCGCCGCTTCTGGCTCCGTCCTAAGGTGAACGAGATCTGGGACAAAGAAGGCTTTCGTGGGCTGCTCAAGTTCGCACGGGGGATGGTCGGCAAGTACGAAGATGCGGCCCTCGCGGCCCGCTACAGAGTGTTGGAGCATTATCCTCCTGGCTCCCTCGGCCGTGCCTACTGGGAGTACTGCCGCAAGAACCGGTTTGCCCTCCCCGGCGAAAAGGGCGGTGCGCCCGAACAGATTCTGTTTCACGATTGCGCGCATATTCTGTCCGACTACGGCACGACCGCTGAGGAGGAAGTGCAGGTGGCCTGCTTCAGCGCGGGATTTCAGCGGCGTGAGCCATGGATGTTTGTGTTCTTCGTGCTCTTGCAGTTCCATGTGGGCATTCGCATGACACCCATCACCGAAGCCAGAACGGGATTGTTCGACCCTGAAAAGGCACTGATCGCCATACGGCGCGGCACGGCGATGAACATTGATCTAAACGACGGCTGGGACTATTGGCCGGTCATGGGCGAGCAGGTCGAAGAACTCCGAAAACGATACAACGTTTTGCCGATTGAAGCGTTCCGTCCAACTGCTGCCTCGATTGCCGAACAGCTCGCATGACAGCGCGGAGCTTGCGACCATAAAGAGGAGCCTCGGCGCAAACAACGGTGTTGCCGTTTTTGGATTGCTTCGACCCCATGTCACGCCACTATCGCAACCTGAACAATGGGAGATGTCATGATGGACAAAGCAAGGGTGACGGAGATCGCGCCCGATCACTATGTGGTTTCCATCTATGTTCCGGAGTTTAATCTCCGGTTCAACCACTTTCTGATCAAGGACGATGAACCGCTGTTGTTTCACACCGGCATGAAGCACATGTTCCCACTGGTGCGTGAGGCGGTGGCGCGAGTCGTGAATCCTTCTACTTTACGATGGATCTCCTTCAGCCATTTCGAGGCCGACGAATGCGGAGCGCTGAACGAATGGTTGGCACTAGCTCCGCACGCGAAACCGGTATGCGGTCTCGTCGGAGCGCTTGTCAGCGTGAACGACTTTTCCCTTCGTCCGGCACAGGCGCTCGCACAGGATGAACTCCTCAAGACCGGGAAATACCGTTTCCGATTCCGCCAAACGCCGCACGTCCCGCATAACTGGGAAGCGAGTCTCTTGTTCGAGGAGGTGACGCACACGTTGCTGTGCTCGGATCTGTTTACCCATGAAGGAGACGTGGGGCCGATTACGGAGTCGGATGTGGTCGAACGAGCCAAGCGATCGTTAATCGAAGGGCAGAAAGGCCCATTTGCAAACGCCTATCCATTCACGCCGTCGACTGAACCAATCCTGCACGGACTGGCCGATCTCCAACCGCAACGATTGGCGCTCATGCACGGGTCCTCGTTCGTCGGCGATGGCGAACGGGCGCTGCGCGACTTAGCGGTCGTGATGAAGGAGACGCTCGGGCAAAACATGGAGAGCGCCTAAACACAGAGTAAAGACCAATCAGGCTCCTGCACCGAGGCACGACCATGGAAGTGCACCAGCACCTGCGGCACCGGAACTCCCTCGTGATCGTTGGAAAACTATCCGGGAAGACGATCACCATACCCGACGTCAATGTCCCACCCATGCCCGCTCTGGCTCCTCCCGGCGTCATTCACAACGGAAGGCCGGCCGAACACTTCGGGGGAATCGATTCATCCAGAGGCTACCCCGATGTACGGAGTTTCAGGAGGAAGTTCGGGCTGATTATGCCGGCGACGAACACGAGCATGGAGCACGAGCTGTGGAGCATCATCTTCAAGAACCAAGGCCCAGGCGGGCTGAGAGGCGTCGGCCTTCGCACGGCCAATGTTGTCACGCCAAAACCACAATTGGAGAGCGAGCGCGACCTGATGGAATACCAGCGACAGTTTCTGAGCGGACTGAAATCCGCCGTGGACACCGCGTTGTTGGCGCAACCCCAATACATGATCATGGGCATGAGCTTGGAGCACATACTCGGAGGTCTTGATGCCATACGAGCACCTGTGGCCGAGATCGAGCATTACTCAGGCCTTTCTTGGGCCACCTGGCACAATTCCGTGCAGTCGGCGCTCGGGAAGTATGGTGCGAAGAAGATCGGGCTCTTGACCCCGTTCGACAAGAGAGGAAACGCCTTCGCAACTCAGATGTTCGAAGAACTGGGTTTCGAAGTCGTCTCGAGCGTGGGCTTCTCGTGCGCGAATGCCCTGCACATTGCGCATGTGCCGGACTGGGCCAAAGAAAAAGCCATCCTGGAGTTGTTGGTTACTCGCGAAAACGGCCTGGACGCCGTGGTCCAGTGCGGCACGAACATGAGCTTGATCGACGTGACGGAGAAGTTGGAGCCTATGATTGGAATTCCGATCCTGGGAATCAACGCCGTGACCTTCTGGTATGCGCTGCGGGAAAACGGGTTCGAAGGGGCCCTGATCGGCGGAGGAAGACTGTTGCGGGAATTCTAGCCGCAAGACGTTCCCCTCAGGCGGTTCGGCTCGCAGCGCACCCTGCAGCTGTCATCTGTCCCCATTCTAGACGATCCTCTTACTATCTCATTACCCCTCCTTCAGCCAGCCACGACCTCTCCTCTCTACACGGTTGATGCTCAACTGCGTTTCACCGCCTCGCCGATATTTCGGCACCTGCCGAATTGACGGCGGGCTCGCATCGGCACCTCCCCTCCCCTCATTTCAAGATTCCTCCCGCTCGAACAAAGATTTCTTCGTTTTCTTCATCGGTTACACGTTCTCGCCGACCGCAACACTCGTCTGGAACGGTCATTGCTGAAGCCTCTTGTCAGATTCACGCAGACGGAAGGCGATCAAGCAGACTCCATTGGCACAGGTAGGAGGGGCTCCGTCATGACACATCGAGGGTGGATCGGTTCAACACTCTTAATCACCATGATCCTCGCGATCGGCGTCGGGTTGGTCCTGTGGAAGTACGAATCCATTCAAGCCAGCGTCGAAGCGTCCGCCGGTCAACCGGAGCCGATGGAGTCGGTGATGGTCTCGACGGCGAAAGAGATCGAGCACCGCCAGACCACCACGTCGATCGGCACCGTCCTCGCGCTGCGCTCGATCACGCTCCGCAACGAACTCCCCGGCACCGTCCGCCAAGTCAAACTGGTCCCCGGACAAATCGTCGAGGAAGGGACGCTGCTCGTGGCGCTCGACGTGGCCGTCGAAGAAGCGGATCTCAAAGCGCAGGAAGCGCAGGCCGCCCTGGCGAAGTCAGTCCTCAACCGCCGGCACAATTTAAATCAAGAGCTGGCGACGACTCAGGAAGAAGTGGATCGCGCCCGTGCGGACCTCGATGTCGCGCTGGCCCAGATCGCGCGGACCAAGGCAATCATCGCGCGCAAGACTATCCGCGCACCGTTCAAGGCGCGGGTCGGCATCGCAGACGTGCATCCCGGACAATACCTCAACGAAGGCACGCAGCTCACGACGTTGCAAGGCGTCGGCGACGCGGTCCACGTGGACTTCACCGTGGCGCAGCAGGTTGCCGCCAACTTGAAAGAAGGCGACGGTGTCGAGGTCTTCATGGCGGGCCAGGCTGCGCCGATCGCGGCCAAGATCCTCGCGCTGGATTCGCGGGTTGATCCGATGACCCGCAATGCCATGGTGCGCGCCAAGATCGACAACCTGGCCCAGGCCCCGGCTCCAGGCGCGTCGGTGCGTATTCAGGTGCCGGTCGGCCCGCCGCGCAAAGCCATCGCCATCCCCGTCAGCGCCTTGCGCAAGGGACCGGGCGGCGATCAAGTTTTCGTGATCCAACCGGACGAGCACGGCAAGACCCGCGCGCGTGCCAGACAGGTCGAGAGCGGCGCGATGCTCGGCGATGAGGTCGTCATCCACGCCGGCCTGTCGGCCAACGAGATGGTGGCAGCGTCCGGCTCCTTCAAGCTGCGCGACGGCGTGCTGGTCGCGATTGCCGGCGAACAGGAAAAAGAATCCCAACTGAGCTTGCTGCTGAGCAAGCACTGAACGAGCCCAGAAGACTCAACAAGGACATTCCCATGCGCTCATTCACGGACATCTTCATCAAGCATCCCGTCCTCGCGGTGGTCGTCAATCTGGTGATCGTGCTCGCCGGTTGGCGCGCGTTGACGGCCCTGCCAGTCCAGCAGTACCCCAAGCTCGAAAGCTCCTCCGTGCTCATTACCACAGTCTATTACGGTGCGAGCGCTGAGACAGTGCGCGGTTTTCTAAGCACGCCGATCGAGCGAGTCGTCTCGGCGATCGGCGGCGTCGACTACGTCGAATCCACCAGCCGCGCCGGCATCAGCACCGTCACGGTCCATCTCAAGCTGAATCATAACAGCACGGCAGCCCTGGCCGAAATCACGGCCCGACTCCAACAAGTGCGGGCGGAGTTGCCGACGGAAGCCGAGCCGCCGATCATCGAGGTGCAACGCGCCGACCGCCCCTATGCCTCGTTCTACCTCAGCTTCACCTCCAGCGAGAGGACCGTGCCGGCGGTCACGGACTGGTTGCTGCGGACACTCCAACCGCAACTGTCCACATTAGCGGGCGTGCAACGCGTCACGATCGAGGGCGGACGCCAGATCGCGATGCGCATCTGGATCGATCCCGACCGCCTTGCGGCCTTCAACCTCTCGCCCGGCGATGTACAGGGCGCGTTGCGGCGCAACAACTATCTGGCCGCGGTCGGCCGGACCAAGGGCAATGTGGTGCAGGTGAATCTGCTCGCCAATACCGATCTGCGTTCCGCCGCCGAGTTCGAGGAGCTGATCGTCGCCGACCGCGGCGGCGCCATCGTGCGCCTGAAAGACGTCGCGCGGGTCGAGCGAGGAGCCGAAGAGGCCGACATGATCGCGAAGTACAACGCGACCGAAGGCGTGTACCTCGGGATCTGGCCCGTGCCGGGCGCGAACGAGATCGAGGTCCAGCACCGGCTGCGCGACGAGATGGATCGCATCCGTCCGACGCTGCCGCCCGACATCGACATGCAGCTGGTCTGGGACGGCACGATGTTTATGCGGAATGCGCTGACGGAGATCACGAAGACGCTGTCCGAGACGATCCTGATCGTCGCCATCGTGGTGTTTCTCTTCATGGGGTCGGTCCGAACCGCATTGGTCCCGCTCGTTGCGATGCCGGTGTCGCTGGTCGGCGCGGCGATCTTCATGTTTGCGTTCGGCTTCA
>CAYZTJ010000192.1:0-5449 GCA_964481215.1 uncultured Nitrospira sp.
CGCTCACGCCATGCCCGCATCCGATGTCCAACAGCCGCCCTTGGCCGATCCAGGGCAGGATCGTCCGACCGGTGATGCGTCGGCGGAGCATCTCCGGCCAGAGAGCCACTTTTCTCACTCCATGGAGTAACGTTCGCGGATCACCGGTAGGATATCCGTAATAATCTTCCATCACCCATCGTTTGACTCCGCTGAACCGTCTCGGCGGCGCCGGCGGGGCATAGTAGGTCTCTGGATAGAACCGGCCGATCTCAGCCTCGCTGGGCCTGGGATTGAGGTACAGGAATCCGCAAGAGGCGCAGCGAACGATCGAAAACACCTCGTCGGTGACCCGATGAAGCAGGTCTCTTTGTCGAACCGCGACCGTCGACTGCGACGATCCGCACAACTCACAGGGCGTCGTTTCCACGGGACCGTCCCAACCTCTCTTGATCATGGGCCCTCGACCTCACTCCAAGGTGAGAAGGCCTCACCAGCAGACCCGCGCCAAGCGACTGGCCGCCCGCCATGCGACCCTCCAATTCCACGCCTCCGTCAGCGACATCCCCAACGACTCCTTCAGGCAGGCCAGCGCCTTGGCTCGCTCTCCGTGCTGCGCATGCCACTTGCCCAGATCCGCCAGATTCGCCGCTCGCTCCTCCATGAGAAACCGACGTCGTTCAGGATCACTCCCGTAACGCGCCAGCAACAAATCGTTCAGCAACGCGCGATGCCACACGCCGACTTCTTTGGGCTCCTTCAGCTTGGCTCGATGCAGCGTCAGGGGCTCGTCCACCAACGCGACCTCGCAAGCGTCCGCAACCCTCGGCCAAAACTCGTGATCATCCATCCCCGCCGCATTGAACCGCTCGTCCAGCCCGCCGACTCGTTCGATCACCGACCGCCGCACCATGGAGGAGGACGGCGTCGGCCCATAGCCCTTCACAAACAGCTGATAGAATCGCCCCGCCGGACCTCTCGGAAAGTCCGCTCGCGGGGTACCATCATACTCCAGATGGGCCACCCCGGTAATGACAAGTCCGACCTCCGGCCTCGCCCCCAGCACGGCCGCTTGTTTGGCGAGCTTGTCGGGCTCCCACAGATCATCGTGATCGAGGAAGGCGATATAGCGTCCCCGGGACAGGGCGATCCCACGATTTCGAGCTTTGGCCACCCCGCCGTTCTCAAATCGATAGTAGCGGATCTGGCCACGGTAGGCCTGCGCGAGGGCTCCAGACCCATCCGTCGAGCCATCATCGATCACGACGATCTCCCTGTCCTTCCAGGTCTGATCGAGCGCCGTCCGGATGGTGTCTCGAACTACACCCGCCGCGTTGTAAAGCGGAATCACGACGCTGACCGTGACTGGTTCGTTCATCGAATCCCGTCCCTCGTCCCTGGCCTCAGCAAACGCGCAGGTCGCAACGACTCAGGTTGCGTCAGAAATAAGAACGGAGCCAGCGAGAATAGGTCCGGAGCTTGAAGGGGGATTGGCCGAGCGACCGGCGCAATTTCTCACGGCCCGATGGTCCATGCCCGGCACGAACCTCCGCCCATCCCCAATCCGAATAGCACTCGGCGAGCATCTGTCGAATCAGCCCTTGCTTGGTGGCCTCCCCTGCATACAAATCCTTCATCTTGAGCAGGAACCGCTCCCGGCTTCGGATCACCCGCAATCCTCCGGACTGGCTTTGCCCGCTCGCATTGATCCGATAGCACATGCCGGAGTCTTCGATAAAGATGAACGCCCCTTCCCGACGCAGTCGCGCCGCCAAATCGAAGTCTTCGAAGCCGTGCAGGTGCTCATCGAACATCCCGGCCCGCACAAAGGGTTCTCGGCGGACCATGACCGCCGACGAGAGAAGCTGATCCTCTCCGATCAGCCGACCGAGGGGCTCGGTGCGCAGTCCTGGACGCTCGGCCACCGTGGCTCCTCGTTGCACAACCCGCCCCTGCTCGTCCATTCGATCCGAGTTACACAACGCGAGCGCCGCGTTCGGATGGGCGTCGAGCGCCGCCACCTGTTGCTCCAGCTTACGGGGATACCAGACGTCATCCTGATCGAGAAACGCGATATAGGGCCCGTTGGACTGCCTCACTCCCGCGTTCCTGGCGGCGCACCCCCCGGCATTGGCTTGACGAAGGAGCGTGGGATTGGCTCCGTGCCGGGTGACGATGTCGCAGGAGTCGTCCGACGAGCCGTCATCGACGCACACGACCTCGAAATCCCGAAAGGTCTGGGCAGCCACGCTGTCGAGGGCCTCCTGCAGATACCGGGCCCCGTTAAAGATCGGGATCACTACGCTCACTCTCGGCATCGGGATCTCCTACGTACATGGGGTACAGGCGTACGCCTCCGATCAGGTCATTCGGGCGAGCATCTTCTGGAACTTCCGCTTGATCTTCCTCGGCCAGCCGGCAATGCCGTGCGGTTCCCGCTTCCGGGCCGCCTCGCGCATGCCGATCAGTTGCGCATGGGGATACTGCGTCCGCACATGATCCAACGCCAGCGTGTCGAATTCCTCGGCGCCATACGTGGCCAGCACATGGAGCCCATGGCTCATGCAGCGCCCGCAGAGGGCGTGTCGGAATTTCATGGCCTGCAACTCGTCCAGCGGCGTGCTTAAAAAATTAGCCAGCTTGTATCGGCTGGGATCATAGACCGTACAACACAGCATGACATCGCCTTGAAACGTCAGCGCCATCTGGCTATCTCGCAGTTTGCACGGCGCCGCGGCATGGGTTCGTGCCGCCTCAATCGCTCGATCCAACGGAAGCGCGAGCCTGGCGATGAGCGCTTGGTCGTCTTGGGAGAGGAGCATGGAGCTTGAGCCGAGCTCGGCGAAGGCCAGGACCTTTTCCAGCGGCATAAAGTAGGCCCAGAGCGGCTCGAACTCGAATCCCAAGGACTCGGCATAGCGTTTCATCCGCCCCTCGTCCTCGTGGTTCCCCAAATAGCGGAGAAACCCGACCGTGACGCGGGTGGTCGCCCGGGTGCTCTTGAGCGCTTTGGCGACATCCACCATGTTGCGCTTGACGGCTTCGATATCCCCTTGCCTGTGAGTCCACGCATAGGTGTCCTGCGTGAAGCCGGAGACCGTGATCCGCAGATTTTCCGGATTGGCCTCCATGACCTGTTCAATATTTCTCATGATGTTGAGATTCGCACTCAACCCGCACGACACACGGTGCGACCGGACGATTCGAATCATCTCCGGCAACTTGGCGTGGAGCATCGGCTCGGTCCAATTGTAGAGTTGGACACTGCGCACATCGCACTCCGATGTCGCCTTTCGGAGAATTCGCTCCAAGAGATCCACGCTCATCTGCCCCCTCGGGACCGCAACCTCCGCCGAATTCCCGGTTGGGCAGGATGGACAGCTGAGATTGCAGGCACCGACGATGTCGATGTCGAAATGAAAGCGCCGACGCGGATTCCGCTGCGTCCAATCGTTCGATACGTCGGCAGCTCCCTGACTCATCGGCTCAGGACTCCGATCAAGCATGGGAAGGTTGGGCTTCCTTACAATCGACACGGCCGTGGCCATATTTAGACGAGCGCCGGCGCAGCCTGCGTCTGTCATGGCGCCGATCGGACGCTCAGGGTCTCTTTATGAACCCAGAGTCGAAAGGGGCAGTCCGCTCCGGCCATCGCGCTCCCCAATCGCCTTCCCGTATCCACATACGCATCCTGCAGGAATGAGGCGAGAGCCGGATGGACCGGCCACCAGCCGTTCAAGCGACGGCCGTCATAACTGCACTCGACCAACACATCCGCCTTGGTCCGCACCAAACCAGCCACAATTTCTCTGGCGGGTCCTTCGGCCATCGCGTGGTAGACTTCTGGAAATCGATTGGGAGGCTGGGTGTCGGCCAAAAAATAGTAAACGCCTGAACCCGTGGAGAGCAACTGGACCGGTCGAGCTTGGGCCTGCGATGACCGGACGAAGGTCAGGAGTTCATCATCGAGGTACCGCGGAGTCTCGCGGCTCAGACGTCCCTGATGCTCGACCAGTAACGGCATCACACGCGCAAGATCCTTGATCAGTACATGCTTGCGGAGTTGCGCCATCAGCAGTTGAGGCTTGGCATTGTTCAGAAACCACACGGCCAGTACCAGGCCAAAGAGCGGGCAGCCGACAGCGAGAAACACGCGCTGGCGTTTTCCCTTGAGCCACTCCCATCCTGCGTAACCTCCCAGAACAATTAACCCGGATGACAAGAGGGGAAAGAGGACGCGGGGGATCCCCTGCTTCGCGTTCCATTCCTTCATCAGGGCTCCAGCCAGCACAACCGCGCCGGCCATCAATACCGCGAGAATGACCGCTGCATCCGCGCGGGATCTCCTCGACTCGCCGGACTCGTTCCTCCGTCCGCGCTTCTCCGCCAGGAGGCATACCGCAAACGCGACGAGCACGACGAAGGGAAACGAGGTGGTCGCCAGCTTCCCATAGGTCGGACAACAACCGCGCGCCGCATACAGGAACGAGACCAGCCCAAAGATCAGCGTGGAGACGACCGGCGACCATTCCCGTTCCCTGTACCATCGGATTCGATAGGGCAGCATGACGGCCAGCAGAACATAGGTCGCCGGCACCACATACCAGATGAGGTTCTCAAGTGACATGGAGGGATACGGATCCCGCTTGATGATCGTATCCGTTACAAATCGGGCCAGCACGTTGTCGACAAAGGCTCCGAGTGTCCCTGCCGCTCCCAGGTACAGCATGAAGAGGGTGCATCCACCCAGTGCCCCCGCCCAGAGAGGAACAGCGCAGGTTCCGAACACCTGGCCGGATGGGCCCGCCGATACGGTCACGTCAGCGGACAAGCCGGCAGGTAAAGACGATTCAAGCCACATCGCACAGGGAAATAGGAGAATGGTGGCGAAGAGAAATGCGGATTGTTCGAAGGTGCTTAAGACCAGGGACGCCGCCGTGAGGACCCCCGACAAGATCAGATGGCTCGATCGCCTCTCGTAGGTCCATGCAGTCAGGCCCCCCAAGACTAAGAACACCATGATGTGGCGGGGGAGCAAGAGGAGTGGGTACAGACAAAAGGTGATGAGTCCGACCCAGAACCATCGCGCTGCTGGGAACACCCTGCGGAGGTACCACAGGGCGGCCACATAGGGCAGCGGCGCCAGGAACACCCCCATCAACCGATCCGCCGCCAGCGACTCACCAAACAACCTGAACGCGAGAGCGGGTCGTACCACTTCAGGGAAGAGCCCGTGCGGAAGATAGACGTCTCGAAACGGGAGCCCGCCGTTGCTGACGAACTGCGCCGTCCCCAGCCGCTCCCCTTCATGCAACCAGTCGATTGGGGCAAAGATCGGCACACTGGCGGTGGTGGCCACGCCGAGATAGAGCACATAGGTCGCCAGGAACAGGAGGATCGGAGAGGACAAGTCGTTTATCCGTGACTCAGTGACAACGCAGCGTCCTTGAGAGATTCCCTGGAGACGACC
>CAYZTJ010000193.1:0-5397 GCA_964481215.1 uncultured Nitrospira sp.
ATCGGCGCGCCCCCAGTCCGCAGGAACGCTGGCACAACCGGCGAGTCCCGCGAACAGCAGGGACACCGGGACCATCTTGAGTCGGGAAACCACGAAAACCTCCCACCAGTCTTGAGGAGCAACGCACGCCGCAACGGGCGCGAGAAGGGCTCGGACAGTCGTGGCGCAGGAGTGATCTGCGCCGCGACCGCGGCTTTGCCTCAGGACTTACTGGGGGGGCGTATCAGATCGAGACCGTGCGCAGCGCGCAGGCTCGAAGGGGCTTCTTGGAGCAGGAAGGCGGCAGGCGCCGCCAGGAACACACCACTGGACATCATGGCCGCGATGCCGGGTCCACCGCCGACGCAGCCGACGGTGGCGCAATTGCAGCCGCACTCGCAACCCACCTTGGTCACCTTCGCCGGATCATCCGGCGAGGGCCGCGTGTCGCCGCCCATGTGGTGGTGCTGATGGGCAGACGGGTGGGCATCGTCCATCGGCATCTGCATCCCGGCGTGGTGCATGCCGGCCGGCATCGCTGCATTCGACGGCGTCATCGCCGCCTGGCCATGCGCGCAGCGCATCCCAGACGCCAGCGCGGTGGATTGAAAACCCACGCACCAGGCGATCAGCAGGACGAACAGACGGAAGGCGGACAGACGCATGCGGCTGATTAGACGCGGATACCGGAGGAAGTTCAATGGAAGGAATCGCTTCTCGTCGACCGGGTCTACAGCCGGCACGTTCGACGCGTGCCTACTCTGCACCCTGGAGTAGGGTCCAGAGTCAAGCGAAGCACGGCGATGCGATTCGCCATGACTTTCGCAGGACCTGCCTCAGTGTCGCTTCGAGCTTGTCCTGACGCCGCAGAAGGCCCAGCATCGGTAGAGTACAAACAGCGGACAGTGCGATTGCCGATGACCGGCACGGTTGAAGATTACGTCGCCGCCTCGACGCGCGAAAACACGCGCAGGAGCTATGCCTCAGCGCTTCGACACTTCGAGCAGGAGTGGGGCGGCATGTTGCCAGCGACGGCCGGTTCGGTCGCCCGATACCTCGCCGATCACGCGGGCAAGCTCTCCGTCGGCTCGCTTCGCCTGCGTCTGGCCGGCTTGTCGGACTGGCACCGGTCGCAGGGATTCGCCGACCCCACCAAGGATCCGATCGTCCGAAAGACGCTCAAAGGAATCCACGAGCTCCACCCCTCGGTGCCCAAGCAGGCGCGCCCTCTGCAAATCCAGCAGATCGAGACCGTCGATGCCGATCTCCAAAGAACCATTGGGGAGGCAGTGCGTAACGGCGACGTCCCAGCGCGGCTGCGCGCCACGCGTGACCGGGCGCTGATCCTGCTGGGCTTCTGGCGCGGATTCCGCGGCGACGAGTTGTCGCGTCTGCTGGTCGAAAACGTCGTCGTGACCTCGGGCGAGGGCATGGTGTGTCGGCTGACGCGCTCCAAGACCAGTCAACTTCTCGAAGATCTGGAGTTTTCGACTCCGGCCCTGTCGCGCCTGTGTCCGGTCGCCGCATACGAAGACTGGATATCCGTGGCCGGACTGCGGGAAGGGCATGTCTTCCGCGCCGTGAACCGTTGGGGTCAGGTGAGTCCTGATGGCTTGCACATCGACAGCCTGATTCCGCTGCTGCGCGATATTCTTGGACGGGCTGGCGTTGCCTCTGCGAGCCTATACAGCGGGCATTCGATGCGCCGCGGCTTTGCCGGCTGGGCTTCGGATTCCGGGTGGGACGTGAAGAGTTTGATGTCCTATGTCGGCTGGCGGGACATGAAGTCGGCACTGCGTTACGTCGACGCCAGTCCCGCCCGCATGCGGGCGATGATCGAACGCGGGCTTCAGGCCATGCCTATCGCGGTAGCGGCGACTCCCGTGCCGGCACTGCCGGCGCCCGCGGTCGCGGCGGTGGCCGGGACGCGGCGAGTCCTGCTGCGAATGAATCTACTGTCCGCCAGCGGCGAGCGCCGCGGATCGGCTTCCATTCGGCGGCTGATCGAGGGCATGTACCTCGAGCCGCTTCAGAGGAAGCGTCTGGACAAGGAAGGCAAGCGCTTCGAGCTGCATATCGAATCCTCCGGCGAAGAGAGCTTCGAGGATCGAATCCAGCGCCTGCTCGACGATTTGCACAAGACGGCCGAAGACGGTCGGTGCCTGCTGGAAGCCACGATCCACGATGCCGAAGCGGACCAGTATTGGAGCTAGGGCTCCGACTATGCCGCTGAACCCCCCGCGACTCGCAAGCTCGGCTTACTGCGCGTCTCCCTCAGCAACACTGCACCAAACCGTTCCAGCTCGAATTGGTAGACGCCGCGGAAATTGACGCCGCCGTATCGCGCCGGACTGATGTGGCGCAGCAGCGAATCCGCGACCGCCACACCCTTCGCCTCGAGTCCCTGGACGGCTTCGCCCATCTTGTAAGCGTTCCAGGCCATGACGAGATTGGAAAGAAACGTCAGCGAAGCCGACACGGCGATGATTTCGTCCTTGCGTCGACCTCGGTTGTGCTTGACCGGACCGACGTGAATGGACCGCTGAAGCGTATGAACGGTTTCGCCGCGGTTGAGCAGCCTGCGGATCTCCCGCCGAAAGGCCGGCTTGGTCACAAAGTCGCACAGGAACAGCGTCCGCTGCAGGAGGCCGAGGTTCTTCGCCACCTTGTAAACCGGATCGCCCTGGGCATCGCTGCCCAATCGTCGCAGGGCGACGACGGCGCTGGTGGTGCCGTTGCTGATCGAGGCCAGAACGCGAACGTACTGATCCCAGTCCTCGTCCGAAATATCCAGCTGCAGATTGGACTTGATTGCGGCTTGCAGGGATTCGGGAAAATCCATCTCTCGCGGGATCACGAGCTTGTGATCACTGAGGCTGGCCAGATGGGGGCACAGATCGAACCCCAATCCGCGTGCGATGCCCATCCCCACATCCGTGTATCCGTGCGTGTCGACCGCCAGACGCGTGATCTCGTGGTCGATCTGCCGCACCACGCCCTCGATTGCGACGCCCACCTGGCGGTTGCCCAAGACGATCGGCTGGTGGTAGATGATGTCGCCTGCACCACGAACGTGGGTATACATGCCCACCGATGGTGTCTGGCGGCGGGGGTCGAGGCGCGCATTCCACAGGTACTTTGACGTCTGCAGGCTCATCGAGTCCGACGAGGCCGAGTTACCGTCACCGGCAGCCTTGATGAAAGGCAGACCCGACATGAAGGTGAGCACGCGGCGGTTGGCTTCGTCGATCACCTGATCGAATTCGCAAGCGCGCATGCTCGCCGTGACGTCGGCGACACTCAGCTGCGGAATCATCATCGCAATCTGCCGAGCGGTCATGTCGGCGCCGTGACCCAGAGGCCCGGCATAGGCCTTCAGTAGTTCGATCCCCGACGACGGCTGCTTGCCGAGAAGCGGAGTGCTGAAGCGGGTCAGCGCGTCCATTTCCAGCATCATGTTGGGGAGCTGAACGTCTCCGATCTCGTCCTCCAACATTTTCCGGATGGCCGCCACCTCGGGAGGTTCACCTTCCTTGGTCAACCGTTCGACGTGCAGACCGCCGTCCTTGATTTCGATTTCTCCCCTGGCCAGCGCCTTGGAGACCTCGACGAGACCTTTTTTTACCGCCTTGAGGATGGGCTTGATGTACTCGGCCGCCGTCCGCGGCAGCTTGAGCAGCGTGTAGTGCCGCGTCCGCTCGCGCTCCCAGGTCTCCGACGGGATCAGCACGTGTTCGCGATCACGGTACGTATCGCAGTAATCAACCCAGCAGCTTCCGCGCGTGAAGCCTTTGCGTAGTGCTTCCAACGTCGCGACTTCGAACGCGACCAGCGCCTGCTTCCTATCCGTGCCGCCGACGGCCTCTTCCCAAACTTTCGCGACGTCGTACTCGCCCTCAGGCAGGACGGTGCGCTCCTTGTCGTAGATACCGGCCAGTTTGTTCAGCCCGGCATGCCCCAGATCCGATGCGTCTCCCTTCACGCCGAGTTGCGCGAGCTTCTTCAGCAAGGGGCGAACGTCCGTGGTCTTCTTGACGAGTTCCGCCCTGACCTCGGCTTCATGCGACGGATAGAACACATCGCCGAAGGACTTTTCGATGTCGGAGATCCGTCTGCGCAGATCCTCGATCGTCAGTGACGCGTCGCGAGCAAGTTGGAACACATTCGATAACGCGAGACGGTAATCCCCGACCGCCTGCACCTTGGCACTCTTGACGTTCTCGCTGGCCCTCGTATGAAGGTCGGAATACTTCTTCCCAGCCAGGTGGACCACCACGTCCGCGGCTTCTGCCAGCGTCACGCGAAGAAAGCAGACCGATTGAAGCGTCTGAGACACTTCGGAGAGGCGCAGAAAACGCGACGGGCTGCGCTGCCGTGCTTCGCGGGCATAGCTACGCATGCGCTCGATGGAGATCGCAGGCAACTCGATGTCTGCAATGCCCATCGACTTGATGTGCTCGATCCTCTCGAAGATTTCGTCGAGGTTCTTCTTCGCGCGACGCTTGGGCGCTTTTCGCAACCACTCCATCAGGGTGCGGCCGTCGTCGCGTTTGGCCAGCAGTGCCTCGACGAGTTCCTTGCGCTTCTCGGCGGGAATGACCTTGCAGATCGACTGGTAGATAAAGGCTTCCGTATCCGCAGAAGCTCGAACACAGATATCGCGGAGCGTTCGTTCTGCTGGGAGGACGAACTTGCGCTCCACGAGCCACTCCCGCGCAGAAGTCATGAGGCGGTCGATCGACGTCGTCCCCTGACTAGCAGTGCGGACCGTCGCAAGCAGCATGGCTTCCTGCTTACGGTTCACATATTTCAAACCCAATCGATCAAGCACCCATTTCTGGTGCTCGATGAGGGTATTGCCGCGCTTGTACAGCGATCGCGTCGTCGCGATGGAAGGCGGCTTGACCTTGAATTGCTCGCCGAGGAACGCGAGCAGGGCTCTCGGTAAAACCTTGAGGCGATCAAGTCGCCGACCGGACATTCGGGTGAATCCGAGCTGGACGGCTACCGCGATTCTGTATTTAGGCCTGAATGCTACTGTGATGTCGGCGATGTCGCGTCGACTGAACCTGAAAAACTCCTCCAGCTCCGAAGGCAACAGCTCGGACGGCAAGTCTAAAATGCCGAGGAATCGGTCCTTCCAGTGCGACATCGGCGGGCGACAGGAGCGGGAAGTGGGGCGGAGACGGAGGCTACCACCACGCGGTCAGTTGATCAGAGGTGCGGTGCAATGGTCAGAATCCCAGCGCGCTGACATCGGTGATTTCGGCGAGCGCTAGAGGCATCCGATAGGGTTACGATTTGACGGAAAACCATAACGCTATGTTTTCACGAAGAAAAATAGCTATGTTCTTCGTAAGCTGTTGATTCACATGGCCTGCCTACCGTTGTGAATCGTGGGAAGAGTCAGATGACCCC
>CAYZTJ010000194.1:0-5393 GCA_964481215.1 uncultured Nitrospira sp.
GACTGTGCGCCAGCAACAGGTACTTGTGCACGGTATGAAATTCAACGAGCGACTGACGGGTGAGGGGGCCCTGTGTCCACTGCCGCCAGCGGTGATAGCAAAACACGCGCTCGATGAAGTTGTCTCGGAGGACCGGATCGCAGAGCCGCCCTTCCTCCTCGACCGGTACCAGCGGGAAACGCTCCGTGAAGGCACGCGCGAAAAGACCGATGCCGTTTCGATTCGGCATGCCATGGCGGTTGAAGATCCTGACGCGTTCGAGACCGCAGCTGGGGGAGTCCTTCTTAAAAACGTAGCCGGACAGACCGGTCGTCTCGAGAGCATCAAGCCTGCGCTCCGAGAAAAGCACGAGCGGCTTGGTCATGTCCCGTTCCGACTTGATCGTCATCAACCTGGGAACAGATGCGTCACCGACGAGACGCATGGCCTCCCGGGGCGTGCCGAATCCGGCTTCAACTTCCGGGCAGATGGGAACCCACTCGACATAACGCCCGAAAACATCCGTCAGAAAACGGTCACGCTTGTGTCCGCCGTCGTAGCGGACCTCCTCGCCCAAGAGACAGCGACTCACCCCGATACGAATCGGTATCGAAGAGACCAGTGGAACACCTGAGAACGATCGCGTCATCGTCGTTTGGCCGCCTTTCCCAAACCAAGATAGGCCTGTCTAGCTTCCTGATGGTCCACGATCGGAGCCGGATAATCCCGACCGATTCGGCACCGGGCCTCCGCTTGTTCCGCCTCACTCATCAAGTGCGGTTCATGAATTCGTGCGCTCGGGACGTCCGCCAACTCCGAGACATAGCGTCGAATATACTCGCCGCTTGGATCGAACTTCTTGCTTTGGAGCACGGGATTGAATATGCGATAGCCTCGCATCGCGTCCGTTCCGGTTGAGGCGCACCATTGCCAGTTTCCGTTGTTTGCCGCCACATCGGCGTCGAGCAGATGGTGCATAAAGTACCGCTCCCCGCTTTGCCAATCGAGCCGCAAGTCTTTGATGAGAAACGAGGCGACGATCATGCGGACTCGGTTATGCATCCAGCCGGTCCGATTTAACTGTCGCATGCCGGCATCCACGATGGGGTAGCCCGTCATGCCAGCGCACCAGGCTTGAAATAATCGATCGCGCTCCGGCCCTTGCTCGCGTGCCGGCGGAATGGGAACATCCCGGAATGCCCCCTGCGCCACATGGGGAAACGCCGCCAAGACCTGTTGAAAGAACTCTCGCCAGATCAGTTCATCAATCCAGGTCAGGACGTCGGGGCGGGAAACGCGGCCTTCGTTCGACAAGCTTCCCAGCGCCGCGTGGACTGCCGCGCGCGGCGAGAGCGTACCGAACCGAAAATGGGGAGACAGCTTCGAGCTCTCATCGACCGCGGGGCGATTGCGACCATCGACATAGCGGTGAATGGGCCCCTCGACGAACCAACGCAACCGTTTCTGGGCGTTGCGCTCACCCGGTTCGATCCAAGGCACGAGCGACTCGTAGCCTAAGTCGCCTGCCGCAGGGATTGGAAGCGGTGCCGAAATTGCCGCGTTTTTTGTCGCCAGGAGTCGGGGAGGAATGGCCAGCGCCTCCGGCTTCACCGCTTGCCACTTGGTCCACCAGCGAGCGCGGTAAGCGCTGTAGCGCTGCATCGGCTCACCGGTGGCGCTCCGCACTTCTTCGGCTTCAAACACAACATGGTCTTTGAAGGTACGGGTCACCACACCAAGTTGAGCCAGCCGTTGTAGGACGGCGCGGTCCCGCTCGATTGCAGTCGGCTCGTAGTCGCGGTTCCAATAGACCACGTCCACCTTCCACTCTTGTACGGCACGAATCACGGTCTCCACTTGCTCGCCTATGCGCCATTGCAACGGGACCCCTCGCCCGCTTAATGACACGGCCAGTTCTTGGAGACAGCCGAGCATGAAGCTGACGCAGGCCGATCCGAATATCTTGGATTCGAGCAGCGGCTTGTCGAACACGAAGAGGGGGATGATCTCGGTGCACGCGTCGCAGGCCGCCGTCAAGGCGGGATTGTCGAATAATCTCAAATCCCGTCGAAACCAGACGATGCTGCGCATCACGGCACCTGTTGGGAAGCAGCCGTGCCGGATCGCCCGACCAGCGGAGGATCGCTGAAGAGGGTCCGGCGCCACAGGAGATATGCGACGAATAGCAACGTGGATAGGACGAATGCCGTCCGGACCTCATGGTACCCGAACGCCATCTGGTTCATGATCTCGCTGACAATCCCGAACCCAGAGTACGCCACCGCGAGCCCCCAGGACCAGGAACGGAGAAAGAGAAATCCATACCCGATCAGGAGATGGACGGCTGGGGAATGGAGCTTGATCAAAAACGAGGAGGGACCGGTCACCGCCGTCCCGAACAATTTCAAGGCATAGGAGGGGAACAGCACGATGATAATCAGATCCACTGCGCCGACGACCAGAAACAATCCTCCGAACAGCTTGAGATCCACGCCGATGCGTTTCGGATGTGTCATGGCTTCCCCCGGTGAGTCCAGGGCGGAGGCAGTCCGCGCCACCACCCGTCGGGATTCGATGTCCGCCAACTTGTCTGTTCCTGCCACAGGCGGTCGGCCTCGGCCTCATCCAGCCGGGCCGCCATGGCGGCGGTGACGTCGGCCTGTTGCCGCACGCTGATTTGAATCATTTCTTTCGCCATCCTCGCGAGCCCGCCAGGAGGATCGATCAGATCCTCCGTGTCCCGGTAGGCCAGATTCACATACAGATGCTCCACGGCCATCCACCGTTCCTCTTTGGACAGATGTTCCAAATATCCATCAATGGCGTGATAGACGTAGGTCAAGCGGATGTAACTGGCGGCCGATGGCGAGTCGTCGATGGACTGCTGAGACGCCTCGAGCGCCCGACGGTAATCGCCCGCGGCGAGGTAGAGAGCTATCTTCACGACGCGTGACGCAGGAATCTCTACCTGGTCGGGAGCCACAGCTTCAACCTCGACCGCCGTCGTCCAGACGCAGAGCACGACGAGCATGACACGAACAAACATGGTCGTTCCTATCTGTCCGGCCCGCCGTGCGGTCCCATCGGGCCTTTCGAAAGAGCGTCCCCCGCGATACGTGTGACGGCCAGATCCCTCGCCTCCTGTTCCCGCCTGACGGTGATCGTGACGAAGCTGCCCGGTACTCCACGAATCATCTTCACCGCTTGTTCATAACTTTTTCCGGCGACACTCGTGCCGTCGACCGCCACGATTTCATCGCCGTGCGCCAATCCCGCCCGATGCGCCGGACCTTCCGGATGCACCATCCCGACATACAACAAGGCCGGATCGCCGAGGCGGTCCGCACCAATTAGAGGAGAGACGCCTATCATCCCGCTGGGAAGGGACTCCTGGTTTGCATGCGCGTACGGCCGGTCGACGGCAGACGCGGCGTTCCACAGCAGACTGAACCCCACCATGGCGATGGACAACTTGTTCAGGTTCATGAGTTCCTCCTTTTTGGACAGCGCTATTTCGCGAGTCCCACCAACGCCAACCCCGCCAGTAAGACGACGGAGTTGAGCATGACGGAACGCTGATGCAATCCATTCCAGGCGGCCTGCAGCGCAGGGTCCACTTGATTGATCGCTTCCTGTTGTTTCAACTGGTCCCTCATGGCATTGCTCGCCGGCGTCAGCAAAAAGCGACAATACGATTCGGCGATCAGCACGACCAGCCAAATAGCCCCGGTCAGAACACGGGCAGGGGTCCACCCGGCCATTGTCATGGCAGCGGTCAACGCGGCCAGCCCAGCAGAAGCGCACACGATGCCGAGCGCGTAATAGGCCGGGAATAGCCGCCGCACCACAAGCCCGAAGGGTTCGGGAGCCAGCGTCTTTGCCAAAATCGGCGCGACGACGAAGGACAGCAGCGCGACCTTGCCGACCAGCAAGGCCGCAGCCAGCGCCTGCACATAGTCGATAACCGGCATCACCTTTATCCTCCCAGCTGCTTAGCGGCAAAAATACTCTTCAGCGCTGCGTCCAGACTCGAATAGGCGAAGCGGTACCCGCCTTGCTCCGCTTTTCCCGGCTTCACACGCTGGCCCGTCGTCATGATCGAGGACAGTTCTCCCAAGGCGAGCGAGAGGACACGCCTCGGGACGGGAAACCACGAAGGTCGATGTAACACCTTGCCAAGAGTCCGGCAGAACTCCTGCATCCTGACCGGTTCAGGGGCCACCGCGTTGACCGGTCCCGACAGGCTCGATGTCGCGATACTCCATTCGATCAGTCCAACGACATCGTCCAGGTGGATCCAGGAAACCCACTGAGAGCCGGGCATGATCGGCCCGCCGAGAAAGAGCCGAAAGGGGAGAGCCATACGTGGGAGGGCCCCTCCGTCTGCTCCCAGCACCATACCGGTTCTGAGGTACAGCGTGCGTACGTCCTGCGCGGCGACTTCCTGCGCAGCCGCTTCCCAATGGAGACAGAGATCGGCGAGAAATCCGGCCCCGGCAGGACTGGATTCGTCGAGCACTCGATCGTCCTGGGGGCCGTAAAATCCACTACCAGAGGCATTGATGAAGACAGCAGGCTTCACGGGGAGGCGGGCCACCGCTCGAACGAGTGTCCTCGTCGGATTGACCCGGCTTTCACTCAACAGTCGCTTGCGGCTGTCCGTCCATCGGGCGTTCCCAATCGGTGCACCGGACAGATTGACGATGGCCTGCGCCCCGCGTAATGCGGCTTCCCAAGGGCCGGCCGTCGCCGCGTCCCATTCGACCATCGGCGTCGAGCCCCCAAAACACCGCTCTGCTGCAGCTCGATATCGGGTCAGCACCATGACGTGATGCCCCTGCTCGCGAAGCCGCTCACAGAGATGCCGTCCGATAAACCCTGTTCCGCCTGCGATGACGATGTGCACGCGATACTCCTTCAGGTTGTTCAGCCACCGCTAATTCATGGGCGGATCATCCTGCTCGTCCTTCGCTTGCCTTCCCTCGTTGACCCGCAGGCCGAATTTTCGCTGCTTGGTGCCGTACAAGAGATTTGGCGGCACCTTAACGCGGTTCTCCAGAATGACGGGGTCGACCACCTCTCCGCAATTCGTACAGCGACGCACGGTGACATCGATATGTCCGGTGTCGTCCAAGAGATCCATATAGTGGTCCGTGAGCATGAGCCCACCGCATCGTTCACACAGATCGCCCGGTCGTGGATCGCGGATTGAGGGCTCCGCCGTTTTCCCGTCATCCATACGACACCTGGAACGTGAACCTCGGCGACATTCCGGTCTCGATGGTACCGCGGCCTCATCGAGGTGGCCGGATCTGGGCACCGAGGGGACGGGTCCCCCACAGGAGAGCAGGACCCGTCAACCTCAGCGGGAGACGCCGTGCGGAGTCGCGGCGCCACCCAGGTGAGCGCTCCAC
>CAYZTJ010000195.1:0-5366 GCA_964481215.1 uncultured Nitrospira sp.
CGTTCATTGTAAGCAGAGAACGGCAGGGCTACGGACAAGACACCATTCTTGAGTCCTCGCTGGGTGAAGTTCACGATGGAGCGGCCCATGACGTCTTGAATTCGGCCCGCATGATCCGCCTCGATCGTGGCTGCATAACCCTTGAGAGAGGTCGCATAACCTTGCAGCGCTTGCTGTAGCCACTGGTCGTCGAGCACCGCTCGATTCAGCGCTGCCGCCGCGGCAGGAATGTGTCGCGAGGCATCGTTCTCGAGGAGGGAGCGTTCGACGAGGGCCTGTCCAAGTACGGGCTGGAGCCATTCCGTCTCAGTGACGGGAGCCACAACTTCTTCGACGGTCCGAGCCTCAGAGGTTGGTACTTGCAGGGTCCCGTCCGCTGCTATGAAGAGGAAACTGCCGCCGACAACAGTTGCGACCAATCCAACGACAACTACTAAATCCAAGGGGCCAACTGATCTTGCCATAACGACCTCCTTCCTCCCCGGGTAAGTCTTCGCGGGGCAACGGGGCCTCGCGACGTTCAGCCCAGGGTTCCTCACGATTTGATGTCGGAACTGTGCCGAGAAAGGAACACAAGGTAGGCGACCCCCACACGGTTTGCGATGGTCCGCGCGCGCGGCCAACCGTGGCAGATCCGCTATTCCGCTTGTTCAGGGATGCGGACCAGAGGGTCTGCGCATCAGGAAAGGCTGGACAGAGAGAGGGAATCGAGGACCGACCTAGAATTCTTGTCTTCGGTAATTCCTCACAGAAGTCACACCCAGAATGGCTGTACCATCGGACATGTCTCCTACCGAGGACCATGCCACCACCTGCGCTGCGCGGTGGATCGGTCGAATGATGCGATTAGTCTACGCCCGGATTTCTTCGGCCGTCAAGCGCGCCTTCTGCGCCAGCCGGCATGGCCCCACGAATTCATGTGAAGCCTTTGGGCTACCCCCCTGGAGTGGCCCAGCGACGAAGGCCGGGTGGCCGTGGCATCCTGCGTAGGTGGGGGGAATGATGGACAAAAGTAGCGGCCGCCTTGGTGTGAACCTCATCACCGGTTTCAGGGCGAGAAGACCTGAGGGCTACTGACTGGAAGCAGAGAGCGGAATGCTGAGGGCCGTCAGCTCGTGACACTCACGCGCTCATCCGGCCGGGCTCGGCTGGCTTCTTGTTGCGCTTGGCGGTGACGGGTTTGGGCTGAGCCTGGGGTTGCTCCGCCTCGGGGGCCGCGGGCTTGTTGGGGAACAGTTCGACTACGGGGGCCGGACCGGCTGCTTTGATGAGACGTCTCCGGAGAATTTGAGGATCGACCACATCCCCGCAGGAAAGGCAGCGCCAGGTCTTCAACCAGAGGTGGCCGGAGTCGTCGGCAATGTCCACCACGTGGTCCATCACCATGAGGCCTTTACAACGGCGGCATTCCATTCCAGAAGGTCTCCAGGCAGCCCGGGGGACTTCTTACGACTCGCGCTCTGACACCTGAAGGGCCGCCCCCTCTGGTGCTTTACTTCCCTCTTGCAGGATGTTCAAAAAGGCCTTCCAGCAAGGCCGCAGCGAACGAGGAGGCGAGGCGTACCGGGAACCCGTTGCTCGGTCACTTGCAACGGGTGAAATGTACGTTGAGCCTCCGAGTGAGGCGAGAACGACGCTGGAGGACTTTTTCAACATCCTGGTTGAACTGCACAGGCGCGGGCAGCTTCCCTGCTGCCCGTGACTCGCCTGTAAGGCTCTTATCGGAGCCCACCCCGCCGGCCATTAGGGGGTCGCGCAGATTCACCAACCGACAGCAATGGTGAACAATCAACTGAATGGACCTTGAATTTTTGCGCCATTCTGCACAGACTCTGCGGGCGATTCGGTTCGAGCACCCATCCGGCAGGCAGGGAGCAACGCTGTGGGACTCTCTTCAAGCGAATTGGGCCAGGTCTTGGCAGAAATTCAGCCCGCGCTCACCGGCGGCTGGATCCAGAAAATCTTTCAGCCGCTCCCCTGGGTCCTCGTGCTGGAGATTCGGACGCCGGGGCAAACGCATCTGCTCCTGATTTCCGTCGATCTTCAGACGGCGCGCCTGCATCTGACGGCGGGCAAACTGCCCAATCCGTCGGCGCCGCCCCCTTTCTGCCAACTGCTCCGGGCGCGCATTCAAGGCGCTCGCATCGAGCGTCTCGAGCGGCTGGGCGCCGACCGTATTGTGCGCCTCGAGCTGACCGCCCGGGACGGCCATTGCACCCTCATCGCACAGCTCACGGGACGCAGTGCGGACCTGCTCTTGTTGAACGGCCAGCAGATCGTCCTCGGGACGATTCGGGGGAGGAAAGAGATCTTGCAGCGCCCCTACCAGCCGCCCGACGCCCCGCCGTCGACCAAACCAGAGGATCAGTCCGCCGCCTCCGCGCCTTCGGGCGACGCAGGTGCCTTTCCAATCTCCGCGGCCATCGAGGCGCGCTTTACCGACCAGGAAGCGGCTCGGGCCCGGGACCAGGCGAAGGAGGTGCGGCTCGGCCAACTCGCAAAGACGATCAAGAAGCTCAAGAAGCGAATCGAGGCTCTCCACAGCGATCTGGAGAAGGCGGAGAAGTTCCGAGAATACGGGCGCTACGGTGAACTGCTCAAAGCCAATCTGCAACAGGTACAGAAGGGGCAGACAAGCATCACGCTGGTCGACTATTATGACCAGGCCTTGCCGGAGCTGACGCTTCCGCTCGACCCGGCCAAGAGCCCCCACACCAACCTCATGGACTACTTCAACAAGCATCGAAAATTTCAGTCGGCACAGGAGACAATCAAACCGAGACTCCAGGCCATGGGACAGGAGCTCCAAACCATGCAGGATGAGCGACTTGCGATCCAGCGGGGGGAACGAGAGGCGGCTCCTTTCCCAGCCGCGAAACCTGCCGAAGCCGCGGCCGGAGGGGGATCATCGACTCGCCGTTCTAAAAAAGGAGCAGCCCAAAAAGCCGGCCCCTTTCGCCGGTTCACTTCGGTCGACGGCGCGCCCATCTATGTGGGCCGCAACGCCCGCGAGAACGACGAACTCACGTTCAAGCTGGCGAAGAGCGACGACCTCTGGCTCCATGCTCACGGCACACCGGGCTGTCACGTCGTGGTGCGCTTGGAGCGAGGCGCCGAGGTCCAGCCGGAGACGCTGCGGGATGCGGCCACACTCGCCCTGCTCTATAGCGATCTCAAGAAGAGCGGCAAGGGCGAGGTCATCTACACCAGACGCAAGTACGTGCGGAAGGCGAAGGGGCAGGCCCCGGGAGCCGTCACCGTGACCCAGGAAAAATCCATCTTTGTCACGCTCGACCGCACGAGATTGGCTCGCCTCAAAGACGATCGGGAGACAGGCCACCCCTCATGACGTGGCTCCTCCAAGCCTCCCGCCCCCAACAGCAGACCCTGCTCCTCACCTGGCTGAGCTGGACCCTCGGCGCGATGGACGCGATGTTCTACGCGCTGGTTCTCACGCCGGCCATGCGCGACGTGCTGACCGAGTCGGGCGGCGCGCCTCCCTCGGCCGAGGCCATCAGCTGGTACGGAGGGCTGATCCTCTCGATCTTCCTGATCGGCTGGGGACTGGGCGGGGTGCTCTTTGGGCGGGTGGCGGACCGCATCGGCCGCAAACCGACCCTGATCACAACCTTGCTCATCTATTCCAGCGCCACGGGCGCCGCGGCCTGGGCCAGCTCCTGGGAAGCCTTCGCCCTCACGCGCTTTTGCACGGGGCTGGGCATCGGCGGCCAGTGGGCGGCCGGCGCCACGCTCGTGGCGGAAACCTTTCCCGATGAGAAGCGGGCCCAGGCCGCCTCATTCCTCCAATCGGCCTGGGGCTTTGGCTTTTTTCTCGCCGCGGCGGTCAATCTCTTGGCGAAGGACTGGGGTTGGCGCGGTCTGTTTTCGATCGGATTTGCGCCGATGTGCCTGGCCCCCGTCATTCGAAGCTGGATCGCCGACTCCGATCGATGGCTGAAGTCCCGACGGGCATCGGGCGTGAGCCGCGCCTCGCAGGAAGACGGCTTGCGGGAGATCTTCACCCCGCCCCTGCGACGCCGGACGGTCGTCGGCACCGGCCTGGCCTTCACGGCGATCTTCGGCCTCTGGGGGGTGACCAACTGGACCCCCACCTTGATCCAGTCGCTCGAGGAGATTCGCGCCTTGACACCGGCGGAAGCCACGGCCGCCGTCAGCCGGGCGGTGATGATCTTGAATGTGGGGGCGCTCGCCGGCTATTTCAGCTTTGCGCCGATGGCAAGGCGCTGGGGCCGCCGCCCGACCTTCGCGCTGATGTGCCTCGGCGCCCTGGCCTTGGTGCCGGCATCTTTTCTCCCGGCACACTCGTACGCCGGACTCCTTGTTTTGCTGCCCCTCCTAGGTTTCTTCACGAAGGGCATCTTTGGCGGGTTCCCGCTCTATCTGCCGGAGCTCTTCGCGACTCGCCTCCGGGCCACCGGCGCCGGGTTTTGCTTCAATGCGGGCCGGCTCATCGCCTCCGGCAGTCCCTTTCTCACCGGCCTCCTCGTCGCCCTGCTGGGCTCCTTCGGCCGCGCCGCCTCGGTGGTGTCGTTGATCTATCTGCTCGGCCTCGGCGTCCTGCCGTTTGCGCCGGAGACCAAGGACCATCCGTTGCCGGAGTAGCTCAGGAACCGTCATCCGTGATGCGTGATCCGTGATCAGTGATGAGAGATCAGTCCGAAAACCGATAACTGACAACTGAACACTGTCAACCCTTCAACATCCGCACAAACGAAAGGGGCTGTGGCCCGAAGACCACAGCCCCCCTGATGCGTCAGCGTCTCGTCGCGAAGCTTAGAAGCGATCGCGCTTGCCGCCGCGGCCACCACCACCGAAGCCGCCACGGTCGCCACCGCGTCCGCCCCCGCCGCCTCCGCCGAACGAGCGCGGCTCTTGCGGCCGAGCTTCGTTCACGGTCAGCGTCCGTCCGCCCATCTGCGTGCCGTTCAGCGCGCTGATGGCCGTCTGGGCCTCCGAGTCTGAGGACATTTCCACGAAGCCAAAGCCCCGGGACTGTCCGGTGAACTTATCCGTGATCACGCGCGCCGACTGGACTGCGCCATGCGCCGCGAAGAGATCACTGAGTTCTTGTTCGGTCGCCGAATAGGGCAACCCGCCGACGTAAATCTTCGAACCCATGTGGGTTCCTCCTTAATGATATTGTGATATTGTCTTGGACACGAGGAACGATTGAGGAAGGAGGGCCCGAAGTCGCGCACAATACGGCGGCAGGGGGTCGGCTTCCGCTCTATCACCCGGGCAAAACAACATCGGTAACGGGCTCGTCTTCTCGACTCTTCATCGCCAAGCCCTTACGACGAAGTGGTTTCAGGCTACCACACCCCCCGGCCAATAGCAACCATGGG
>CAYZTJ010000196.1:0-5342 GCA_964481215.1 uncultured Nitrospira sp.
AGGCGAGCGGAGCTCCTTCCTCTGTCCAGCCTGCCAGCCTAGACCTCGACTGGCTTGACGGACCTCTCCGAATTTCATACACTTCACGCCCCCTTATTTTTCAATGCCTTAGGCTGCTCGACTTGCCTAGTCAGCTAGGCCTTTTGTTTTGCCGAGGGTAGTCCATTTGATGGATTGAGAGATACGGCCAATTTCGATAAGCTAGCGGTCTTTTTTCGATCCTCTACCAGCCAGTAAAGGAGCGCGATCTCATGGCCAAGGTGCTTGAAGGCCCCGGCATGGGGCTCATGAAAAAGTGGGGCATCCATGTCCCCAACTATGTCGTGGTGACGTCGGTGGACGAGCTGACGAAGCTCGGCCAGGCGAACGATTGGTTGAAGCAGTCGAAACTCGTGGCGAAAGCCCATGAGGCTCTGGGGTCCCGCTTTAAATTGGGGCTCGTGAAAGTGAACCTGGACTTCAAGGGGGCCGAGGCGGCGGCGAAAGAGATGATCGGCCGGCAGGTCGGCAGCATTACCGTCACCCAGGTCATTGTGTCCGAAATGATTGCGCACAAAGAAGAATATTATTGCGCGGTCAAGTCCACCCGCGAAGGGTCGGAAATCCTGGTGGCCAACTGCGGGGGCATCGAAGTCGAGTCGAACTGGGATCGCGTCAAACGGCTCAACCTGGAAATCGGCCAGCAGCCTTCGGCCGAAGCCTTGGACAGGCTGGCGAAAGATGCGGGCTTCACCGGGCCGTTGGCCAAGAAGATGGCCGACTTTGCCGGGAAGATGTTCGCCTGCTTCGACAACGAAGACGCGCAATATCTGGAAGTGAACCCGGTCGTCACGCGGGAGAGCGACGGCGAGTTGGTGGCGCTGGACGCCGTGACGCTGCTGGACGGCGACGCCAAATTCCGCCATCCCGATTGGAACTTTGCCTTCGCCGCCGAATTCGGACGCGCCTACTCCAAGCACGAGCAGGAGGTCATGGCCGTCGACGCCAAGATCAAGGGCTCGGTCAAGTTCATCGAAATTCCCGGCGGCGATACCGCCATGCTGCCGGCCGGCGGCGGCGCCAGTGTCTACTATTCGGATGCGGTCGTGGCGCGCGGCGGCAAGCTGGCGAATTACGCGGAATATTCCGGCGATCCGCCGGACTGGGCCGTCGAAGTCTTGACCGATAAGGTCTGCTCCTTGCCCGGCATCAAGAACATCATCGTCGGCGGGGCCATCGCGAATTTCACCGACGTGAAGAAGACCTTCGGCGGCATCATCAACGGCTTCCGGAAGGCCAAGTCTGAAGGGAAATTAAACGGCGTCAAGATTTGGGTCCGCCGGGGCGGGCCTCGTGAAAAAGAAGGGCTCGACGCGATGCGCGCGTTGAAGGATGAGGGCTTCGATATCCACGTCTTCGACCGCAACACGCCGTTGACCGATATCGTCGACAAGGCGCTACAAAAACAGTGACGCGTCACGCGTGACGGGTATGGAGTGAAACGGTCTTCTCGTCACTCGTCACCTGTCACTCGTCTCGGCTCTTGAGAGGGAGATCCCGATGAGTATTCTGGCGAACAGCAATACCCGAGTCGTGATTCAGGGCGGGCAGGCCGGCGTGAACGCGGCGCGGCGGATGGCGGAATTCTGCTATCTGATCAAGAAGCCGCTCAACGTCGAGGCCTTTGTGTATCCGCCCGATGCCGGAAAGACGAACGAAATCCCCTATGGCAGCGGGTTGCTCGCCATCCCGGTCTATAAGACCATCGCGGAGGCGACCAAGCACCATCCGACCATCAATACCAGCCTGGTCTACATCGGCGCCGACCGCGCCATGAAGGGCGCGATGGAAGCGCTCGACGACTCCCATGTCAAAGTGGTCTCCATGATCACCGAAGGGGTGCCGGAAAAGGACGCCAAGCTGCTTGGCGCCCATGCCCGGAAGCTGGGCAAGGTGTTCAACGGGCCCTCCTCCATCGGGATCATCTCAGCTGGGTCCTGCCGCCTCGGCGTGATCGGCGGCGCCTTCGACAACCTCGTGCTCTCCAAGCTCTATCGCGAAGGGTCCTTCGGGGTCATCACGAAATCCGGGGGCCTGTCCAACGAGATCATCTGGATCTGCTCGCAGTTTGCGGACGGCATCACCACGGCCATCGGCATCGGCGGCGATGCCTATCCCGGCACGGATTATGTCAGCTATCTGGAAATGTTTGAAAATGATCCGCAGACCAAGGCCGTCGTCATCGTGGGCGAGATGGGCGGGGATCTGGAAGAGCGCGCGGCAGAATGGTACGGGGCCAAGAAGCGCCGCATCAAGCTGATCGCAGTCGTTTCGGGGTTCTGCCAGGAAAGTTTGCCCAAGGGTATGAAGTTCGGCCATGCGGGCGCGAAGGAAGGCATGAAGGGTGAGGGGTCGGCCCGGTCCAAGTCGGACGCCTTGAAGAAAGCCGGCGCCTTGGTGCCCCCGACGTTCGGCGCGCTCGGACCCGCCATCAAAGAAACCTATCAGGAGCTTTTAAAGTCCGGTCAGGTCAAGGAAGTCGTCGAACCCGCCGTGCTGCCGAAGCTGCCCAAGTCGGTCGAAGAGGCCATGAAAGCCGACGAAGTCATGGTCGCCCCCTTGATCAGGACGACCATCAGCGACGATCGCGGCGACGAGCCCTGCTACGACGGGTACCCGGCCTCCGAACTCATCAACAAGGGCTATGAGATCCCCCACGTCATCGGGCTCCTGTGGGACAAGCGCCTGATTTCCAAACAGGAAGCGGAAATCATCAAGCGTATCATGATGCTCTCGGCCGACCACGGTCCCTGCGTCAGCGGCGCCTATGCGACCATTCTCGCGGCCTGCGCCGGCATCGGATTGTCGCAGGCGGTGGCGGCGGGCTTGATCATGATCGGGCCTCGTTTCGGCGGGGCCGTCACGGACGCCGGGCGGTGGTTCAAGTACGCCGTCGATAACAAGATGACCGTCGAGGACTTTCTCGCGTACATGAAAAAGAACGTCGGGCCCGTGCCCGGCATCGGCCACCGGGTGAAAAGCCTCAGGAATCCGGACAAGCGGGTGAAGGAACTCGTCGGCTATGTGAAGAGCTTGAACATCAAGACGCCCTGCCTCGATTTTGCCCTGCAAGTCGAGCAAGTGACGGCGGCGAAGAAAGACAACCTGATCCTCAACGTCGACGGCACGATGGCGGCGGTGCTGGTGGACATCGGATTCCCGGTGGACAGTTTGAACGGGTTCTTTATCCTGTCCCGGACGATCGGCTTGATCGGCCACTGGGTCGATCAGAAGCGCCAGGAGAGCCGCTTGATCCGGCTCTTCGACTACCTGGTGAATTACGCGGCGCCCAAACGACGGGAAGTGCCGCCGTTGAAATAGTTCTCAGTGATCCGTTGTCAGTTCTCAGTTTCGACTGATGACTGAACACTGAAGACTGCTAACTCTTAGGGAGAACAGTCATGTCGATGGAACTAGCCAAAACACTCTATGCCAAGATGCCGGACGTGTTCGCCAAGGCGCGGAAGAAATTCGGCCGAGGCTTGACGTTGGCGGATAAGATTCTGGTCGCGCACGCGGACAATTTCGACGCGCAGCAGTGGGAGCGCGGCAAGGCCATGCTGGCGCTGCGTCCCGATCGCGTGGCCATGCAGGACGCCACGGCGCAGATGGCCGTGCTGCAGTTCATGCAGGCCAACAAGAAGAAGGCGGCGGTGCCCAGCACGATCCACTGCGACCACCTGATCCGGGCCGAAATGGGGTCGCAGAAGGACTTGCTGCGCGCCTTGGACGAGAATAAGGAAGTGTATAACTTCCTCGCCTCGGCCGCGAAGAAGTACGGCATCGGTTTCTGGAAGCCCGGCGCCGGGATCATCCATCAGGTGGTGCTGGAGAACTACGCCTTCCCCGGCTGTCTGATCATCGGCACCGACTCGCACACGCCGAACGGCGGCGGGTTAGGCGGGCTGGCGATCGGGGTCGGCGGGGCCGATGCCGGCGAAGTGATGGCGGGGCTGCCCTGGGAAGTGCTGCACCCGAAGCTCATCGGGGTGCGACTCACCGGCAAGCTGAACGG
Organism: uncultured Nitrospira sp.; assembly: GCA_964481215.1. Classification (GTDB taxonomy): domain Bacteria; phylum Nitrospirota; class Nitrospiria; order Nitrospirales; family Nitrospiraceae; genus RSF151. Next base: position 4,055 of record CAYZTJ010000196.1, read on the forward strand.
CTGGGCTTCGGCCAAAGACGTCATTCTCTACCTCTGCGGTCTGTTGACCGTCAAAGGCGGGACCAACAAGATCGTCGAGTACTTTGGTCCCGGCGCCGAGACGATCAGCGCGACCGGCAAGGGCACGATCTGTAATATGGGCGCGGAATTGGGCGCGACCACGTCGGTCTTCCCCTTCGATCAGAAGATGGTCGCCTACATGAACATCACGGATCGGGCGGACTTGGCCAACTTCGCCCAGTCGCACAAGGACCTGCTTGTCGCCGACCCCGAAGTCTATCAGTCGCCGGAGAAATATTACGATCAGATCGTGGAGATCGAGCTGTCCAAATTGGAGCCCCATGTCGTCGGACCCCACACGCCGGATCTGGCCCGGCCCATCTCCAGGCTGGCGTCGGAGGCGAAAGAAAAGGGTTATCCGGTCGAGCTGAAGGCGGCGCTCATCGGGAGCTGTACCAATTCGTCGTACGAGGACATCAGCCGATCGGCGCACATTGCGCAGCAGGGCTTGAAGGCAGGTCTCAAGGCCAAGGCCTCGTTCCTCATCTCGCCTGGCTCCGAGCGCATCTACCACACGATGAAGCGTGATGGATTCTTGGACACCTTCGAGAAGCTCGGCGGCACGGTGCTCTCGAATTCCTGCGGGCCCTGCATCGGGCAGTGGAAGCGGGCCGACGGCGTGAAGGGGAAGGCGGATTCGATCGTCAGTTCCTTCAACCGGAATTTCCCGGGCCGCAACGACGGGATCAACGAAACCCTCTCCTTCCTCGCCAGTCCGGAAGTCGTGACGGCGTATGCCATCACAGGCGATCTGGGTTTCGATCCGGTGAATCACACCGTCAAAGGCGCCGATGGAAAGGAATTCAAACTCCAGCCGCCGGTGGGTGAGGAATTGCCGGCCAAGGGGTTTGCCAAGGGCGAGGAGGGCTATGTGCCCCCGGCTGAAGACGGCTCGAATTTGACCGTCGACATTCCGCCGACCAGCGAGCGGTTGCAACTCTTGCAACCCTTCCCGCGGTGGGACGGCCAGGATTTCGACAAGCTGCCGCTCTTGATCAAGACCAAGGGGAAGACCACGACCGACCATATTTCACCGGCCGGTCCCTGGCTCAAGTTCCGCGGCCATCTGGACAAGATCAGCGACAATATGTTCCTGGGCGCGAACAACGCCTTTTCATCCGAGCCGGGGAAGGGCACCAACGTTCTGACCGGTGAATCGAATCTCACAATCGCCCAGATTGCGCGGGCCTACAAATCCAAGGACATCGGGTCGATCGTCGTCGGCGAC
>CAYZTJ010000197.1:0-5304 GCA_964481215.1 uncultured Nitrospira sp.
AGGGAAGAGAACGGGAGGTCAGGAGGCGCGTTCGCGCAGTCTCGGCACCGTACCGGCGAGACGATCGGCCGCCTCTTTGGAGGGGGGATCAAACCGAAAACCTCCGGGCAGAGAGACCAGCAGCGTGGGTACGGCGGAATCTTCTTCCACCTTCTCCCGGAGTGATTGGACAAGGGGTTCAAGCCGTTCCAGGTGGATGGACGCATCCTGCCCCCACAAGATCTCGCCGAGTTCCTCGTGACTCACGGCTCGGCCATATTGCTTGACGAGCCGTTTCAGCACTTTGAATTCACTCTTGTCCAGCATCAGCCGGCGGCCGAAGAACTCGACCGTGTAATGTTCCTCGATCACCCTCAGCCCCTCGTTGATTTGACTTTTTTCAACCCTGGCCCAGCTTTGGGTGCGGCGCAACATGGCGCGTACCCGCGCCAGCACCTCCGGCCCATGGACGGGCTTCGTAATGTAATCGTCGGCGCCATTTTCCAATCCGGCCGCCTGGTGATCCACCGATGAAAGGCCGGTGATCATGATAATCGGAAGCGCCTTGGTGTCGGGGTCCTCCCGTAAGCGGCGCACCACTTCCAATCCGTCCATGCCGGGCATCATGCAGTCGATCAGCACCAAGGACGGCCGGAGCCGCTTGATGTCCTCCAGGCCGGTAAGCCCATCGTTGGCGACGTTCGTCCGGTAACGGGCTTTTCGCAGCAGTCCGTCCAGCAACCTGACCTGCATGGGGTCGTCGTCGATGATTTGAATGATCTCAAGACTCATGGCGATCCGTTCGGGTCCGAGCGCCCATCTTGGGCCTCTACGGATATACGTGATTCCCGGCACAAGAATCCCGCATGACTGCATCGGTCGATTGGAATCGAGACTTAACGAGAGAACCCTCTGGAACCAGCAGCGGGTTGGGAAGCGTGACCGGAATCAGGACAGGAGTGAATCGAGCCAGAGAGTTCGAGACCTGACGAGGCTTGTCCCTCGACCACGGATCCGTCTATTCGTACAGCAGCTCGCGGAAGTAGACGGCCTTCACGCCCCCTTCTGGCACGGCCTGCTTGATGGACTCGTACAGTCTCGCACGGAGGAGCTGCTTCCCTTCCGGCGTCCGAATGTCCCCCAGCGTCTGTTCCGCCAGAATTGAGGATGCGGTGAATTGCACAGGGGCCAGGTGGCGCTTGATCGATGGAATAGCGCTCCAGTCATCCAGTTCGAGCACGAGCTTCACTCGCAAGAGCGCCGGCCTGTCACTGCCCGAGAGGCTGACCGTGAAGGGTTCCAGCTGAACGACGGGGCCGAGTTTCCGATCACGATCGGTGGGCTTCGCAACCCGACCGGACTCCAGGGTCCCGCCAAACTGAGCGATCGCAAGGCCGAGTAACGCGAGCATCGCGATCACGACGGCAGGGATGGTCCACTCGTACGCGGGAATTCGAGTCCTGGCGATCGGTCGAGCCACCGCTTCCCCCGCTGACCCACCACGATGAATCTCAGCCATGTGGTCGCACGGCGACCTCATCTTCACATGCGATAACCCAGAATCGCTTCACTCGCGGATAGGGATAGAATGAAGTGTAGCGTGGGAGCCAGGCGCCCGAGAGAGTGAAGAAGGAAGCGAGAACAGCGAGCCAGAATGTCGTCGTCCGACCGGAGGACGACCGTAGAGACTGGGGGCGTTCGCCCCTACTGCAGTTGGTGCCGGAGGCCGGGATCGAACCGGCACGGGCCTTTCGGCCCATGGGATTTTAAGTCCCAGGCGTCTGCCATTCCGCCACTCCGGCGCGAGGGAAGAAAAGGTTTGAGGCTCAGGTTGAGGTTGAGGATATTGATTCATTGGGTCAACGGGTCATTGATCCAATGTCTCAATGATTCAATGCCTCAATGCTAATGCCTCACCCTTCTTCAAGTCGCGCGGACTCTAGCACCGGCCTGGGGGAGGGTCAAGGCACAGGGAAGGTGATCAGTGCGCGTGATGAGTGCGAGCAACTGGATGGAGAACTCCCCCCAAGTCCAAAACCGCGGCGCGACGCCATGACCAGCCGGTCGCGCGGGCTAATTTAAAAATGGGTAGATCTGATGGACTTCGCTCGGATGGAGCAGCGTCAAGGCGAAGGGCGCTTGCGCATCCTTGTGCGCGACGGCGATCACGGAGCAGAGACGTGGCGCCGTCTCCGGAGGAAAGGACAAGAGGGCGGGAAACTGCATGACGCTGGGCCACTCGCGCGCGCCGCCGAGCGAGAGTCTGAGGGCCATCAAGACGTCGCGCACCCGCTTATCCACATCCGCGCCATCGATCTGGCCGGCAACGGAGATGCCGCTATCCCAGAGGGGTTTGGTGATACCGACGGGCACCGTCATCCCCAGTTCATGCGCCACGGAGGACACGTCGACGAGCAGGCCCTTCTCCACGGCTTCCTCTCGGCTCGTGATCGGGTTCGCATCCGATTCGGCCGCCGGCTCAGCCTCGGATCCTGCAACGAGACCGTCGGTTACGTGAGGGACTGTGGGGTCCGCCTCCGCCTGAAGCACCTCGACCCGATCCGGCTCAGTTCCCTTGGACAGAACAGGACTCAGGGGCGCGTGCGCCTCCTCCGTCGGCAACGCGTTCCGAATGCCGTCATAGACGAGGCGCGCCGAGGCGGACCACTTGGGATCGAAGGGGATACCCCGAAAAGCGGCTTCCGCGGCCTTCTGTTCGTCGTGTGTGAGGGGGCGCTTGGTCATGTATGATTCTACACATAACTCACCCCGAATAGAAGTCAAGGGATTGGGCGATATGCGGCGGCGCTCTCTCGCCGTCTCATTGGAGAACTGCGGCGCAAGCCTGTGAGTACCGGTCGGCGCGTCGAGCCGGCGGGATCGTCCGAAGCAGAGTGGAGCCCCACGGCTTTACAGCCGTGGTCCCTCTGATTGGATTGCTTCGGCGAACTCCGCCGAAGCATGTCTGCCTTCGCCAAGGCTTCAGCGGGCACCCGCCCCGCATTCCTCCACGGCTTCACAGCCGTGGCTTCCTGCGCGGGCGGGCGCTCAAGGGGCCGGTGCCTGACGACGCCGGCCCCTTGAGTCCTTCACACCGTCGAACCGGCGGGGCGCGTTAGCCCCTCATGCTCAGGCCGTTCGCCATCTCAAACTCCGGCTTCTCTTCCATGCGGCCGGTGACCTGTTCGTATCCGGCTTTCAAATTTCGAGCGAACCGATTGGCCTGCACCTGGGCCCGCTTCGCGTAGTGCTTGATCTGCCGACGCGTCTCCTGGCCGGACTGCGGCGCAAACAGCAATCCCAGCCCTGCACCGACCACCGCACCGCCCGCCACCAATGCCGCGACCTTCGCCACTTGCTTCGCTTCAGTCGACATGGCCTACCTCCTTTGTGTACCAACGTGTGCCACGATTGAGCCGGAGCCCATCTTGTCCTGCGCTCACCTGACTACTACGCATCAACCGTGCCACGCAGCAAAGGCTTAATAATCGAGCCGATCACGCGATTCCTTCGGCTCGCGCGGCTTCTCGTCCATCCAACTGTTCTCTTTTCTGCACAGTGCCGCGCCTCAACCGTTTCAGAAAACAAACAGCGGACCGGGCCGCCGCTTGCAAATCCCCCATCGGGTCCGTACCATGCCGCGGACGCGACGGGGCCGCATGCGCCATGATGCCGATATTCGACGCCATTCCCTACCCGCACATCGACCCGGTGTTCCTCCGGCTCGGTCCGCTTCAATTCCGCTGGTATGGACTCATGTACCTGCTGGGCCTGACGGCAGGCTACTTCCTGGTTCGGCGCAAGGCCGCCGAGCGGCAGATCGCCCTCACCCCGGAACAACTCTCGGACATGATTGTGTACGCTGCGGTCGGCATCTTTGCCGGCGGTCGGCTCGGCTACACGCTCTTCTACAACTTTCCCTACTACATACAGAATCCGCTCAAGATCGTGGCGGTCTGGGAAGGAGGCATGTCGTTTCACGGCGGGCTGCTGGGGACCATCATCGCGCTCACCCTCTATGCCAGGCGCAATGGCTTCCCGATCTACACGGTGGCGGATCTGGCCACGCCGACCGTGCCGATCGGATTGGGTCTGGGGAGGATCGGCAACTTCATCAATGCCGAGCTGTTCGGCCGTCCCACGGATGTCGACTGGTGCATGGTGTTCCCGGGAGCGGGGCCGGAATGCCGCCACCCCTCCCAGCTCTATGAGGCAGGGTTAGAAGGGTTGGGGTTGTTCACGCTGCTGTGGGTGATCGGCCGGACGCCCAAGCCTCCGGGGACGCTCTTCTGGGCCTTCCTCACCGGATACGGGCTCTGCCGGATGGTGGTGGAGTTCTTCCGAGAGCCCGATCAACACCTGGGGTTCATCTTCGGGCCCTTCTCCATGGGACAGGTGCTGAGCCTGCCCATGATCTTCGTCGGCGCCTTCATGCTGGCGCGGGGCTTCCAGCAGGTCGAGCAATCTCGGCCCTAACCGCGTTAAGCTCCGCTCCGATCGGCTTCCTGCAGATAATGTTCATCCCTCAACAGCCGCCCTTCACATCGCCAACAGCAAGGTGCCCTTCTCCCAGCAGGAGAAGGGCACCTGAAGGACTCAGGACAGTCCCGGGGAGGGCTGCTAGGCAGCCAAGGGAATGTCCGCGGGCTTGGCGACCGGGTAGGCCTCCACTGCCCTCAGCCCCTCGACAGCACTGAGGACGACCGGCTTTGCAACATCCTCAGCCCAGAGTTGATGGTCAATCTGCTCCGGATAGTACTCCTGTTCCCACACGACTGTCGGGGCCGAGTCCGACTCCTTCGACTCGCTGGCGACTGCAATCACCAACATTCCAACCATGCTCACCGCCGCCATCATAATTCCCCACGCCATGGTGCACCTCCTATGTCCGCCCAGTTTTTTTCTGACCGCCTCTACCCCGGTGGTTAGCAACAGCGATGCCAAGGGCGACAGGAACGAGCTGCTCTCTCTAACTCATTGTTATGACAGCACTATCTCTTTGTTGTCCTCAGATGCCCTTCTCACCCAGGGCTGGAGTCTGTCCACGCCGTAGACAGATCTGTCTACCAAGTACTATCGAAATTCTAGTCGCGCGCCATCCCCCACCACGCTGCCATGGATTGACCAGTCAATCCAGATTGACTCCTCGCAAAAATTGGAGCATATGCAGGCCTACGTTAATCGGCGCGTGCCCACATGGGGCACTCCCTTGCTCTCCCCCCTTATTGAGTGAGGTGATCCATGGTTCCTCTGTCTTCCACCGCACCCCCTCTTCCCGTCGCGCAGGAGCGCCGCCGCGTGATGCGGCGCCGCGACGACCTGCGT
>CAYZTJ010000198.1:0-5202 GCA_964481215.1 uncultured Nitrospira sp.
GCCGGTGCTGATGGGGTTGCTCACCCTTTGGTACAACAACTTTTTCGGCGCGCAGACGGTGGCGGTGCTCCCCTACGATCAATATCTCAAACGCTTCCCGGCCTATCTCCAGCAGTTGACGATGGAGAGCAATGGCAAGCAGGTCACGCTGGACGGCGCCGCGGTCACCTACCAGACCGGACCCGTCTACTGGGGGGAGCCCGGCACCAACGGCCAGCACTCCTTTTATCAGTTGATCCATCAAGGGACGAAACTCATCCCCTGCGACTTCCTGGCCTTCCGCCGGTCGCTCAACCCCCTCGGCCGGCACCACGACATTCTGATGGCCAACGTCTTCGCCCAAGCCGAGGCCCTGGCCTTCGGCAAGACGGCGGAGCAGGTCCGGCAGGAGGGAACCCCGGAGTGGCTCGTCCCGCATCGGGTGTTCGAGGGCAATCGCCCGTCGAACCTGATTCTCGCCGAGCGTCTGACGCCGGAGACACTGGGCAAGCTGGTGGCTCTTTATGAGCACAGTGTGTTGACGCAAGGCGCGATCTGGAACGTCGGGTCCTTCGACCAGTGGGGCGTGGAACTGGGCAAGGTGCTGGCCCAGCGCATTCTCCCCGAGCTCGACAGCAAGGCTGAGCCGAGACTCGCGCATGATAGCTCCACGAACAACCTGATCCGCCGCTATCGCGGCGGCGCCCGCGGGTCGTGAGCAGCGGCCGTCCTTCCTGACCGCCTTCCTCGAGATGCTTCCCTGCCGGCTGTGGCATCTTGGGACTTCGCGAGCGCTCAATCTGTCGAGTTTGTCGCCACCGAGACGTGTTGGCCCTCCGCCTGCGCAGAACCGCTTGTTATTGCTCAGTCGCCTGAACGTGCGAGCACAACGTGTCTGGCACGCGGATCGCACTCGTGGTAGCGCCAACCAACTGATGAATCTTTCTCCGCGCCCTCGTCTCTTAGAAGGGGCGCATGGCTGTCCGGTTCGCCACAGAGTGGCCGTGCATCGGGGAGACGCTCGAGTTTGACCCATCACGCGAGGGCCGGTTCGCGGTAACGGTGGAGACGACATGCCCTTCTGGTCACAGACATCCGGTATCTCCCGGCGACGGTTCCTCGGCCGAGCCTTCGGCGGGCTTGCCTTATTTGCGTTGATCGGACCGAAGGGCTGGGCCGATGAGCCGGCCTCGGCCGCCGCGGACTCCTCGGCTGACGGGCCGCCGCTCATCACGCGCGTCACGCGTCCCTTCGATGCGGAAACGCCGGTCAGCGCCTTGGCCTCGTATCTCACGCCCAATCAGTCCTTCTTCGTGCGAAGTCATTTCGGCCCTCCGCCGCCGGACGCCGTCTCCGAGGCTGCGTGGACGCTGAGGGTTGGCGGGCTGGTCGAGCGACCGCTCACGCTCAGCCTGGGCGAGCTGCGCCGCATGGAGGCCGTCACGATCACGGCGGTGGTGCAGTGCAGCGGAAACGGCCGCGCCTTTCATCAGCCGAAGGTCCCCGGCGTGCAGTGGGAACGCGGCGCCGTCGGCAATGCGCAATGGACGGGTGTGCGGCTTCGAGACCTCCTGGCCAAGGCGGGTCTGTCGGCCAAGGCGCGCCATGTGCAATTCCAAGGGGCCGATCGGCCGGTTGTCGCCAAGGTTCCACTGTTCGTTCGAAGCATTCCGCTGGAGAAAGCCGTTCATCCCGATACCCTCCTGGCCTACGAGATGAATGGGCAGCCGCTGCCGCTGTTGCATGGAGCCCCGCTCCGTGTGATCACGCCGGGCTGGATGGCCGACTCTTGCATCAAATGGCTGACCGACATCACGCTGCGAGAAGACGAAGCCACGGGCTACTACATGCAGACGGCCTATCGCATACCGGTCAAGCCCGTGGCGCCGGGAGCGGCAGCGAGCGGGCCGGCGGCGCCGGTGGAAGCCATGGTGGTGAAGTCGCTCATCGTATCGCCCTCCGAAGGGGCCGCGGTGGCTCCGGGGCCCGTCACCATTCGCGGCGTCGCCTGGAGCGGTGAGGCGAAGGTGGTGCAGGTCGAGGTGTCGCTGAACGACGGCAAGTCCTGGGAGGCGGCTCGATTCGTGGGGAACGATGAGCCCTACGCCTGGAGGCAGTGGGAATTCGCCTGGCGGCCTCAGGACCTCGGGGCGGTCACGATCCTCTCTCGCGCCACGGATGCGAATGGACAGGTGCAGCCGGCGATGAGTCCGTGGAATCCAAGCGGGTTTTTGTGGAATGGGTGGGACCGCGTGAGGGTGACCGTCAATACATGAGCGTGAGGCGTGAGGGGTTAGGCGTCAGGCGAAGGAATCGGGGAGGGATCAGCCTGTGCATCGCAGGCGCGTTGCTTGGACTGTCCGCTATGACTGCGGCGCAAGACGACGATCTGGCGTCCGTGAGCGCGGCGCTCGCGCCGCGCGCCGAGGGACTGATCGTGGCGCGCTGCGCTGTCTGTCACGGTCTTGATCTTATTTCGCAGCAACGGCTGCCGCGTGAGCGATGGCAGGCGACGGTTCAAAAGATGCGGCACTGGGGCGCGGAGATCTCCGGAGAGGAGGCCGATCTCCTGGTGCGGTATCTCTCGGCCCGCTATCACCCAGGGGCGTCCGACAGCCTGCCGCCGTACGAGCGTGAACAACGGATCGAGGAACCCTTCGCGCCGGATGGGGCGGTGGGTGGACCGGTGCAAGGCGTGGCGGCCCGAGGCGCCTCCATCTTTGAACACAACTGCCAAGCCTGCCATGGGGTCGGAGCGGCAGGCGGCATGGGGCCGAAGTTGGCCAAGAATCCGATTCTCAAACGAGAGGATCTGTTCTGGAGCACCGTGCAGGAAGGCCGCGGGCCGATGCCGGCCTGGGGCGCGGTGCTGAACCGCCAAGATATCGCGGATCTCCATGCCTGGTTGCTGACACGTGAGTAAGGGAACGAGGCCGGACGACGAAAGGAGAAGGGTGATGCGGGTGCAGCGACAGATCATCGTTGGTGGTGCGGTGCTCATGCTCGTGGGCTTGGTCTCGCTCCCGCGATTGTTGTTCGGGAGCGACCAGTCGCGTGCCAAGGAGCTCATTCAGCAGACCTGCGTGCAGTGCCACCGGTTGGAAGGGAAGGCTGATTCGCGCTTTACCCTCAAAGCGCCGGATCTCATCTGGGCCGGCAGTAAGTATCAGCGACCCTGGCTCATTCGATGGCTCACCGGGAAGGAAGCGCCCCTCTATGCCAAAGGGTACCGATGGGACCTGACCAGCGAGCCAGTCAAGCATCCGATCGTCACAGAGGCCGAGGCCAACGGGATTGCCGACTACTTCGCCGCGCACCAAAAAGATCCGCGGGTCACTGTCGGCGCCTACGACCTGTCGAAAGTCACGAAGTTCGATGTCGCGTTCGGCGGCATGGCCTATAAGGCGCATGCCTGTCTGGGATGCCATACGATCGAGGAGAACGGCAAGCTCATCGGCGGGCCGCAGAGCGCGGCGCTGCAGAAGGCCGGCCAACGGTACGACAAGGATTGGCTGTTCCGGTTCGGTCAGAACCCACAAGATTTCGTGCCGCACAGCGGGGAATTTCTGGCCGATGCGACCGAGCCGCAGCTCCGCGCGGTGATCGGCTATCTGATGGTCCAGGGGGTGAAAGATGTCGCGTACTACGAGCCTTGGACCAGTCCGGAGTTCGGCATGGCCAGCGTGGATCGCGGCAAGGTCCTCTATAAGGAATATTGTTCGCAGTGCCACGGCGCGACGGGCAAGGGCGACGGCCCCGCCGCCTCCGGCCTGGAGCCCAAGCCGGCCATTCATGCGAACATTGCGTTCGATCAAGTGCCGACCGAGTATCTCTACAATGTCATCAATCACGGCGGCGCGGCGATGGGCAAGTCCGCCAACATGCCGTATTGGGGATTGACGATCGGCCAGCAGGGCGTGGCGGATGTGATGGCCTATTTGAGGGCGACCTTCAAGGGCGGTCCCGCCGTGGCAGCGGCGCCGGGCGCCGAGGGCGGGGCGCTGGGCGTCTGTCCGCAGCCGCGCAATACGAAAACGGCGCCGGCCGAGTTCTTGAGTCTCAAGAACCCGCTCCCTGCGTCCCCATCCACGCTGAAGGCGGGGAAGGCGCTCTTCCTTGAAACAGCGAAGCCCTTGGCCTGCATGAATTGCCACGGTCCCAAAGGCGAAGGCGCCGGCGCGCTGGGGATGGGACTCGTCCCTCCGCCTCGCAATTTCACCTGCGGCAAGACCATGAAGGACATTCCTGACGGTCAACTGTTTTGGATCATCAAGAACGGCTCGCCGGGCACCGGCATGATGGCCTTCTCGGGGCTGTCCGACGATGAGGTCTGGCAGCTCATTCACTACCTGCGGGGCCTGGCGAAGTAGATCTGAGGCGTGAGGCGTAGGGGTGAGGGGTGGGGAAAAACTCCGGATAGCCGGATCGATCCAACGAGGAGGAGATCATGAGCGAAGTCACCATCAAGCCGTTGAATAACGGACCACTGTATGTCAAAGGACCGATGAAGATCGTGACCGAAGGCGGAACATCCATCGCCGTCGAAGGCGACGAGGCTTGGCTCTGCCGTTGCGGGCACTCGGCTAAGAAGCCCTTCTGCGACGGAGCGCACAAGAAAGCCGGCTTCACGAGCAATCTGGATGAGAAGTCTTCACGGTAGCGCTACGACACTCCGGAGATTGGCCGCATGAGACAGAGACGCAGGCGCAGCCTTCTTGGCATGACGCTCGTCGTCGGAATCGGATTTGTGGCCTCGCTCGCCTCGGGCGAGCGGCACATGATGCAGCCGCGGGTGCCCGCCGACAAACTCGAAGAGGCGCGGGCGCTCGCGAGTCCCTTGCCGGACTCGGTCGAAATCGTCGCGCAGGGAAAGGTCTTGTACGAAGGGAAAGGCGGTTGTGTGAACTGTCACGGGGCGACCGGCGGGGGCGATGGCCCCGCCGGCGCGAGCCTTGATCCATCGCCGCGCAATTTTCAGCATCACGGCTTCTGGCGACACCGGACTGAGGGCGAAATCTTCTGGGTCATCAAACACGGCTCACCGCGAACCTCCATGATCGGCTTCGAGGGCACCCTCTCAGACGACGAGATTTGGGCGATCATTCAATACGAGCGAAGCTTTGCGGGTGGACATGGCCCTCGTCATGGCAGGGGGCGACATGGTGGAATGGGACCTCCGGAAGGCATGGGCCCTCGCGGCGGCATGATGGGCGGCATGCGGCA
>CAYZTJ010000199.1:0-2384 GCA_964481215.1 uncultured Nitrospira sp.
CCAGGAGAAATGCGAATTAAAGCGCGATCTTATCAGGTTCCCCGAGGGGGGGCAATCTTCTGGCGCAAATCGGAGGGCCATCGCTCGATCAGCTGCGAGACATGCGGGACGAGCGAGAAAAGCGAGACATGGAGGAAGTGGACTCCGGCGAGCCCTTTCATGCCTGTCGCGCGTTTCTCGCGAGTCTCGCCCGCCCCGCGTCTTGACTACCCCTGCTGCACCAGCTTCGCCACGATCGAGCCGATGATGACCTTGGCCTGCATCATGACCGGCAAGCGACGGGCGTCGTTGGTCACCCAGAGGCGGATATTCCCTTCGTTAAGGAACAGCCCCTGGAAGGGCATGATGACGAGGAGGCGAATCGTCTCCCCCTCCCCCCAGGCGCCGCTGAGGCGCTCGATCGCTTCGGCGACCACTTCGATCTTGTAGTTCTTCCTGTCGTGATGGATGTTGATGGCCGCGCGCGCGCCCGGCTGCAAGGAGGGAAGATTGCGGAAGTAGTAAAGGCAGGAGAGCACGTCGTGCGTATCCGCCGGGATCGGTTGGGCATAGGCCTCGCCGTCCTTCGTCCCCGCGGCCTTGCCCTCGGCGTGCAGGAACGTCACGTCGAAGTCGTTCTTCTTCTTGCCTTCCCGCCGATGGAAGATGAAATGCTGGGGCGCCAGGCTCGTCGCATCCACGTAGGACTCGACGCGATTGTCGACAGGAAAAAACCGCGTGACGAATTTGCTCGACTTGGCGGTATTGACCAGTAGCAGCTGGGATCCAGGCCCGCCGGCCGGCGGCAGATGGACTTCCATGGTCGCCGTGCCGGCCTGGATCGCCAGATACGAGAGGGCGTAGGTCAGCCGTTCGCCGATGGGAAAAGGATGGGCGGGAATCGCGGAGAGCGTCGGGGAAATGGACGGTTCGGCAGCCGCCGACGATGCGCCGCTCAGAACCGCACACACACAGACCAGCGCCCACCCGGCGACCAGCCGAAACCGTTTATCCACAAGGCTAGTAAATCAGGCGCGGCGGGCGGCGTCAAGCTCCGATTCGACCAACTGGCGAATCGTCTGGAGCTTGGCCGGCGTGGTCGCCTCGAACCGGAGCACGAGGGCCGGCTGGGTATTCGAGGCGCGGATGAGTCCCCAGCCGTCCTCGAAGATGATCCGGATGCCGTCGATGGTGACGACGTCGCGGATCTTGAGGCCCTCCTTGCCGAGGGCGGTCTTCGCCTGCAGGTAGCCCATGAAGCGGGCCTGGACTTTCTTGACGAGGTCGAACTTCACGTCATCGGGGCAGTCGACGCGCAGCTCCGGCGTGACCGAGGTCGGCGGCAAATCGGCGACCAGCGCCGACAGGGGCTGCTTAGTCTTGGCCAGGATCTCGATCAATCGGCAGGAGGCGTAGATCGCGTCGTCGTAGCCGAAATAGCGGTCCGCGAAGAACATGTGCCCGGACATCTCGCCGGCTAGCGCGGCCTTTTCTTCCTTCATTTTGGCTTTGATGAGCGAGTGGCCGGTCTTCCACATGATGCCGCGGCCGCCCTTCTGCTTGATGTCGTCATAGAGACATTGCGAGGCTTTGACTTCGGACAGGATCGTCGCGCCCGGCTTCACCGCGAGAATGTCGCGCGAGTAGACGACCATGAGCCGGTCGCCCCACTGAATTTCGCCCTGTTCGTCCACGGCGCCGATGCGGTCCGCATCGCCGTCATAGGCAATGCCCACCGCGGCCTTGGTGTCTTTCACCTTCTTGATGAGATCTTCAAGATTTTCCACGACCGTGGGGTCCGGATGGTGATTCGGGAAGCGCCCGTCGAGGTCGCAATAGAGCTGCGCGACCTGGCACCCGAGCTGTTGCATGGCCTGAACGGCGACGAGCGAGGCCGCGCCGTTGCCGCAATCGATGACGACCTTCATCCCGCCGGCGTGGACGCCGGCAAAGGCCTGCCGGAGATAGGCCAAGTAGTCCGGAATGATCGGCCGTTCGGTCACCGTTCCGGCCCCGCTGGTACACTGTCCGCTCTCGACGATCTTGCGGAGGCGCTGGATGTCCTCCCCGTGGATCGCTTCCTTCCCGATGCAGGACTTGAACCCGTTGTACTCCGACGCATTGTGGCTGCCGGTAATCATGATCCCGCCGTCGACCTTCAGGTGGTACAGCGAGAAGTAGAGGATCGGCGTCGGACAGACGCCGATGTCGACGACATTGAGGCCGCCGGCGGTCAGGCCCTTCACCAAACGGTCGCGGAGCGCCGGGGAATGCAGCCGGCCATCGCGCCCGACGGTGATCGTCTTCGCGCCCCGCTGCTGCGCCATCGTGGCAAAGCCGCGGCCGATCTGTTCGGCGACGGCCTCGGTCAGCTCCTGGCCGACCACGCCGCGGATGTCATATTC
>CAYZTJ010000199.1:2484-5190 GCA_964481215.1 uncultured Nitrospira sp.
GTTCGCCCGTAATCGTCCTGGAATCGGACAATATCGTCTTCGCCCAGATACGGGCCGTTCTGCACTTCAATGATGTGCAAGGGCTCATTGCTGCGGTTCTCAAGCCGGTGCCGGGTTTCTTTGGGTATGCCGGTGCTCTGGCCCACATAGAGATCGAACATATGATCCCCGCACGTGACCCGCGCGGTGCCCGCAATGACCACCCAATGTTCGCTCCGCTGATTGTGCATCTGGAGCGAGAGCCGCCCGCCGGGATTGACGGTCACCCGTTTCACTTTGTAGCCGGGCCCCTCTTCCAAGATCGTATAGGACCCCCAAGGGCGGAAGACGGTGAGGTGCTCGAGATGTTCGGGCGCGCCCTTCTGCTTGAGGACCTCGACGACTTTCTTGACATCCTGCGCGCGGGATTTCGGACAGATCAAGGTGGCATCGGGCGTGTCCACCACAACCATCTGCTCCAGCCCGATGGTCGCCACGACTCGCCGGTCCGCGTAGATGACGGAATCCTTGCTGTCGAGATCCACCACGTTGCCGCTGACGACGTTGCCGGCCTTGTCGCGCGGGGCGACTTCTTCCAAGCTGCCCCAACTGCCGACATCCGACCAGCCGAAAGAGACCGGAATCATCGCGGCGCGTGAGGATTTCTCCATCACGCCGTTGTCGATCGAGACCGGATCCAGCTTGCGATAGGCCTTGGCCAGTCGATCGGAATCGGGGCCGGCTCCCGTGACGGCGCCCATCCGGGCGATGCCAATCATCCCGCGCCCCAGGGCCGGCTGGTGCCGATCGATCTCCTCCAAGATCGTGGCCGCCTTCCAAATGAACATGCCGCTGTTCCAGTAGAAATTGCCCGACTTGAGATACTTGGCCGCCTTTTCGGCGTTGGGCTTCTCGACGAACTGCTTGACCAAATAGCCGTTGAGCGCGCCTTTCTTTCCCAGCCGCCCTTTGGGGTTCGGCTGAATGTAGCCGAAGCCCGTCTCCGGGCGCGTCGGCTTGATCCCAAAGGTGACCAGGTAATCCTGCTCGGCCAATTGGGCGCCCAATGCGACCGCTTGTGCAAATTGCGCCTCGCCCTTCACCACGTGATCGGCCGGCAGCACCAGCATGATGGCTTCCGGATCGCGGCGGAGCAATTCCGTGGCCACCAGCGCGATGGCCGGCGCGGTATTGCGGCCCTCCGGTTCGATGATGAAGCCGTCCTTGAGATCATCCTTCCACTCGCCCAACTGAATGCGGATCGAGTCGACTTGCGTCGAGTTGGTCGAGATGACCACGCGCCCCGGGGGCGTGCAATTCAGCACCCGCTTCATCGTCGACTGGATCAAGGTATCGCTCCCCATGATGCGGAGGAGCTGTTTCGGGAAGTGGTGCCGGCTGAGCGGCCAGAATCGCGTGCCGCTGCCCCCGGCCAGAATGACGGCATACAAGTGCGGATGTGGAGTCATGGGATTATCCTTTTCCCCCTTTGGCCTCAAGGATCAAATCGGCGAGCTCCCGAACCGCCCCCTCCCCTCCCTTGGCCCGACAGACATACTGCACCGCCCGTTTGACCGACTGGTGACCGTCCGCCGGCGTGGCGGAAAACCCGACCGCCCGCAGCGCCTCCAGATCGTTGACATCGTCCCCGATGTAGGCCACATCGGCCAGCGTCGCACCATGACGCTGCGCCATCGCGGTGATCGTGGAGAGCTTATCGAAGCACCCCTGGTGCAACTCCGGGATCGTCAATTTTTCGGCCCGGCGCGCGACGAGCTTGGTCTGTTCCTGGGTGACGATGGCCGTCACGACCCCGGCCTTCTGCAGCAATTTGAGCCCCATCCCGTCACGGGTGTTGAACTTTTTCCACTCGTCTCCGGACTCGCCATAGTACATGCCGGCGTCCGTGAGCACGCCGTCGACATCGGTCGCCAGAATCCGAATCCTGGCTAACTGCTTGAGCCGCGCGCGACCGTTGGGCCTGGTCGCTGCGCGTTGCCGTCCCGACATACCCTCTGGACTCCTTTTCGGCGCGATGCTGTCCGATCTTGAGCCGATCGCGCCGGCCGCCGCGCCGCGTTCCGCCCAGCTACCCCTTCCCCGCTCGGCCCTGCCGGAGGTGCCGCAAGTCCGCCTCGACCATTTCATGGACCAGATCGCGAAAGGAAACCTTGCAGGTCCAGCCCAGTTGCGCCCTGGCCTTGGAGGCGTCGCCCAGGAGGGTTTCGACATCCGCCGGCCGCAAGAATTGCGGATCGAGCACGACATGATCCTCATAGTTCAGCCCCAGGTACCCGAAGGCTTCCTGGGCAAAGTCCCGGACAGCGTGCTGCTCGCCCGTCGCGATGACGTAGTCTTCGGGATGGTCCTGCTGGAGCATCATCCACATGGCGCGCACATAGTCGGCCGCATGGCCCCAATCGCGCCTGGCTTCGAGATTCCCCAAGTGCACATTCTTGGCCAACCCGAGCTTGATCCTCGCCGCATGCGAGGTGATCTTTCTCGTCACAAACTCGAAGCCCCGACGCGGCGACTCATGGTTGTACAGAATGCCACAGGAGGCCTTGATCCCATAGGCTTCCCGGTAATTTCGCACGAGGTGAAATCCCGCCACCTTGGAGATCCCGTAGGCCGACCGCGGGTGGAAGGGGGTCGACTCTACCTGCGGCACCTCGGCCACTTTGCCGAACATCTCGCTCGAGGCGGCGAAGTACAGCCGGCACTGCG
>CAYZTJ010000200.1:0-1428 GCA_964481215.1 uncultured Nitrospira sp.
CGAGATTCTCCCGCTCATCCTTGATCGGCACGATGACGGACGCCCAAGGGCGGGTAAGATGTGGAGAGACCTGAGTCACGCGGCCATTCTAACGGAACACTGACCCGGCATCAAACGACAAGGACCTCGTGATGTGTGGTCAGTGATGGGTGAGCCGTGATGCGTAAACCGTGATGCGTGATCCGTCAACAGACGAGAGAGCCGTCTTGAAGACGCACAAGGACCTCGATGTCTGGAATCTCGCTCTCGATCTGGCACAGGAGGTATACCGGGCCACTCAACTATTTCCCAAAGAGGAACTCTACGGCCTGACCATGCAGATTCGGCGGGCAGCCGTCTCGATTCCCTCCAATATCGCAGAGGGAGCGGCGAGACAATCCAAGAAGGAATTTGTCCAATTCCTCTACATCGCCCTAGGTTCTACTGCCGAACTGGAAACGCAGATCCTTCTGGCTGAACGAATGGGCTTTTTGACGCCGACCCCACTCTTGACTCAAATTGAACGGGTCAGGAGGATGATCATAGGGCTACTGAAATTCCTCAAGGCTGGTCGCCTCACTCGTCACGGTTCACGCGTCACGCATTACGCATCACGGCTTCTGCGCCACCGCAAACCGCATCGTGCCGACGAGGCTGATCTCGTTGATTTCGTAGCCGACGTGGATCTCGATCCGGTACTTGCCCGGTGTCCAGCCGCCGGCGGGCGCGGTCAGCTTCACGTAGCCGCTCTCGTCCTCGAGGGCGATGTACATCGTGTCCTGGCTGAGCGGGGATTTTGGATCGAGGCCCTCCACGGCTTCCGGAAAGCAGAGGCCGGAGACCTGGAAGGCTTGATAGTGCTGGTGCAGGCCGAAGACCACGAAGACGGCCGGCGCGTCGGGCGTGAAGACTTCCGTGGGCTCCACCGGCACGATCTCATGGGAGCGGCGGAAGGCCATTTCCTCGTCGAAGCCTTTCGCCACGGTCGCAAAGCGAAAGAGGCCTTGCGGCGGGGCGTTGAAATCGTAGGAGGGGACCAGATCGCTTCGATTCTGAAACTCGCTCGGCGGGACGTTGGGAGTGAGGGGGAGGTCTTCGGCATAACCAAGGGGGGCGGAGAGCCATACCCCGGCTGCGACGAGCAAGTTGAAGGTCGTGAATCGTAGCTCGCGGAGCGCCATCGTAAGGGGGAGGTACACTGGCATCGCACGGGCTGTCAAGGGACGCTCCTGGTGTGGGGGGCTGACTTCGAATGAAATCGCACTGGGCGATAGGCTATGGGCTAGGGGCAATAGGCGCTGGGGGAGAGGCAATAGGCGATGAACCCCAGGTGAGAGGCAATATAATCCGATTTCCTTGTCCTCACCGAGCGCCTCTCGCCTCGTGCCGCTCGCCTTCCGCCCTAGCCGTTGCGGCTTTCCGAATGGTTTTGCTAGAATGCGCGCCCCT
>CAYZTJ010000200.1:1528-5170 GCA_964481215.1 uncultured Nitrospira sp.
ATGATCAAAAATCCTGACGCCTTACCGCAGTTGATCGGAGACTTTGCGCCGGTCGATGAGTGGCAGTCCCGCATCAATCGACTCTTCTATGGGCTGCAGGGCGAGCAGGTGCGGAAGTTCTACCAGACCTTCTCCTCTGCGGATTATCGCCTCGCCCATGCGCTCGCGGCGGATTACTTCGCTCGCGTTCAGAAACGCGAGCAGGCAAGGGGCAATCGGCAAGGGGCTATAGGCCAGAAACAAGAAGAAACCTCCGAAACCCATCGCCCATCGCCCATCGCCTCTCGCCTCGTTGTTCACGAGTGGGGTCCCGGTAACGGCAATCTCGCCGGCTGCTTCTTGAGCCATCTCAAACAGCTGGATCAGGCGCAGCAGATCTATCCCAGGGTTCGCTATGTCCTGGTCGGGCCTCGTCAGTCGCAACTCGATGCGGCGCTGGCCCATCCGGCCCTGGCGCCGCATCGGGATCGCGTATCGGCGGACTGTGCCGACGTGCAAAGCTTGTCGGGAACTCCAGACGGCTCTGTCGATCTGATTCTCTGCCTCGATCTCTGGAATGAGCTCGCGACCAAGCTCCTGGTGCGCAAAGAGGGCGAGATCGAGGAAGAGTATGTGCGGCCCAACCTCAAGGAAGAAGCCTTCGATCGCATCACCGATTGGTCGGGCTTCGTGCGGGCCTTTGAGAATCTGGATCTGGACGGCTTGAAACAATTCCCGCCGTTCCTGGGGGACATCGTCTGGGAGAAGGAATATCGCAAGTTGGATTGGAAGTCGGTGGCCTTCCGCAAGACGATTACCGACCACCTCAAGCTCATCGATGAGCATGTGTTGGCGCCGATCAACCTGGGGGCCCATGGCTGTCTCAAGGAAGCCAAGCGGGTCTTGGCGGCGGATGCCGTGGGGCTGCAAGCCTTCGATGCCGGCACGGCCCAATCCGTCGTGTTGAATGACCCCGAAAAACCCTGCTACGGGTTCTTCGGCGGACAGCAGAGCTTCATGGTCAATTTCCTTGCGGCGGAGGCGGTCGCCGGATATCTCGAGTTCAAGACGGTGACGCTGGAGCCTCAGCGGGAGTTCGTGGGGCGTATCCTTGGGGACAATGTCATGAGCCTCATGGACCTCTTGGCCGCCTTCCCGGCGCCTAAAACCCTCGCCCCCTGGGAGCAAGATCGGGTGGTGTTGCGGACCATCGACTGTCTGAACCGGCACTACGCAAACCCCTATGCGCATCCGCTGGAATTCCCGCTTCAAGAAGGGACGCCGGCGGCGGAACGGCGCGAGATGGAGGCGATGCTCCAAGGCCTCAAGCGCGACGGCGTTCCCGACACCGTGGCCTATCTGACGGAACGTGAAATCATGGCGGCGGTGAGCGATCTGGCCGGGATCGGGTATGACCAAGAAGCGATCCGTACGATGCTCCAGGCGCCGCCTCAACCTGTTGATTACTACTGCCTCTCATGTTGTCCACAGGGCGGATCGGCTGGTCCGGACTATTCATGAATACCTACTCCGGCGTCCGATCCTCTCGCCCGGCGGGGCTTTTCTCGTTCGGCTTCCTCGACGGACCGCAAGTACGCCTCCGTCGGCCTCGCTTGCGAGAAGCCCCGGCGGGCTTCGGTTTCGAACGCCTCGCGACGATATTCATGAATAATCCAGGCCGGGGCCACAAAATTCTTGACACTTTACGTGATTTTCGAGTAGCTTACGCGCGTTTTGCGAGGCCTGCTCTTGAGGGCGACTGTTCGTTCGGTGAATGGACGGTGAGGGCTTCGTACCCCATAGGTAGTTACCTGGGTGGCAGGTCGCTTGTGGGAGGGTGAGTAAGGAGACGCAATCGCATGTTCGGCTCGTTCGGGTGGATGGAGCTGCTGCTGATCTTGATCATCGTGCTGATTATTTTCGGCGCGGGCAAACTCCCGCAGCTCGGCGAGGGCCTGGGCAAGGCGATCAAGGGATTCAAGAAGTCGGTGCACGAGGCGGAAGCCGTCGACGTGACGCCGGGAGCGGAGCAGGCTCAAGCGGCGGCGCCCGCGGCGCAACTCCCTCCGGCTCAAGCGCAGGCGGCCCAACCGGCGGCGGCGCCGCAGCAGGCGGCAAAGCAGGGGTAGGCAATTAGGCAAGAGGCCATAGGCGATGGGCGATGGGTCTGGGATTCGGATTTCTACGTTCTTACCAATTGCCCCTAGCCCCTTGCCTCTAGCCTGGAGCGAGAAAGATGTTCGGACTCGGGGCGGGCGAAATCCTGGTCATTTTGGTGATCGCCTTCTTGCTGTTCGGCCCCAAGCAATTGCCTGAAGTCGGCCGCCAGGTCGGGAGAGCGGTCAAGGGACTGAAAGAGACGGCGGACGACCTGAAAAAGACCGTCGAGCCGGAGCTCAACATGATCCAGCAGGAAGTCAAAATGGTGGAACAGGATCTTCAGGCCTCCATGAAGGATGCGGAAGATCAGATTACTCAGGCGACCTCGGTCACCCAGCCGGGCTCCGAGCCGGCCGGCGGATCGAAGTCGGCATAACGCGGTTGGCCGATCGCTGAAGACGGAGTGTGAAACGAAGCCAGGCCCGAAAGGGGGTGACGGTGACCAGAGGCGTCGATGCCGAGAGCGAATAGTGACGCGAATAGCCGGTCCTGCGCTGAGGCGTGGAGCTATTCGCAGGAAGCAGCGCGCAGTTGGTTCACACCAGATTCGCCGGCACAGCGGATCTGAACGGGACCCCGGGGTTCCGGTCGCAGCGAGGAGAGCGAGTCAATCGGCAGTGAGTCGGCAGTGAGTCAGACGGTGGTTGACAACAGAGCTTCATCATAGTGGAGCGGTTGGATTCAGGCAGCGAAGAGCAAACAAGCCCAGTAATCTGACCCTCTCCCCTGGTGGGAGAGGGGAGGGTGAGGGGGGTGGAGCTGCTGGCTACTTGGTTCCAATTCACAGGAGGAACGCTATGAAGAGCATGACGGTTTGGAAAGGGTGGCTGCGCCACCTGATCGCAGTGGCGGCGGGCCTGCTCGTCGCCGGCCTGCAGTTCTGGGCGGTTCCCGCCCAGGCAGGCTATGAACTCCCTCCGGGGGAACGCATTACGAACCTCCCCCACATCCCGCGGGCCATGCCGCAGAAGGAAGCGTACGAGACCTACGATCCGACCATCGGTCGGAACTTCGACATCAAGAATTTCTGGATGCGCGCGGATCTGCGCGTGCGGCCTGAGTTCCGTCGGGGCACCTGCTTCGGCGGTGCGGCCCCGACCGCGGGCGCCTGTAACTCATTAGGCTCGAATGCCGCAGCGCGCGGCGCCGCTACCAGCAGCGACAACGACTTCTACGTCCAGCAGTGGGTGCGGTTGGGCATCGGCTATGACCTCTCGCCGGACGTGAATTTCTACATGGAAATCATCGATTCGGCGACCTGGGGTGGAAATGGCAATCCTGCAAATGCCGGAAACGGTGGCGATCCGCTGAACCATAACTGCGGAGCCGCGAACGGCACTGCGGTGACGACACAAGCCAACTGCCGCTTGGGTGTCCGGGCGGCCTATGTGTTGGTGCGGAACCTCGCCGGTGTTCAGGGCTTGAGCATGAAGGCCGGTCGGCAGTACGTGATCTTCGGCAACCACTCCCTGTTCGGCCACTTCGACTGGGCCAACACGGGCT
>CAYZTJ010000201.1:0-5071 GCA_964481215.1 uncultured Nitrospira sp.
TCAGACTGGCCGCTGCCCGCGGGCGTCCCTGCGCCTCGAACATCTCGTCGAAAAAATTTTCGGGATCGTAAGTCGTAAAGCCCATGTGCGCCTGTACGGAATAAGACCGCTATCTTGGCCAAACGCAGCGGCCGGTTGGCGTAGACATACCCGATCCATACATTCTTCGCAAGGCAGAGGGCTGCGGGGTGGAGGAAGTTCGCTGTCGGCTGGAAGCGGATCGCTGTGCGCAGGTACGGTACTAGACGCTGGGGAAGGCCTGCTCAATCGTCCCCTCTGTCAGCGGGCCGCGTGCTCGGTCGGCTCTGCTCAGGCGCCGGGGTACCCGTTGCATCTCTCACGTGCAACGGGTCGGACGACCGGACACATCCTCGATGAACCCGCTCCGGAACTCAGTGCATCCGGCTGCGCGAATGCAGCCTCGAACAATCCTCGCGGTCCTTGCGGGATCGCCGATCTTCGGACAGTGCGAGCCCCTCGCTTCCGCGATTGGCGACGCCAGCCGAGCACGTCGGCCGCAGTCATCGGGTTCCACTGACTGCTGGAAAGAAGAGTGGGGATAGGATCAGGAGAGAATGGAAAGGGTGAGGACAGATGAGCCAATTCTCAGGCGATCGCGCTATCCCGGCGCGCTGACGGACATTCGGAGTATGAATCGGCGAGGCGAGGGTGACTGTCGCGCTCCCGGTGCGCGCGTCCAACGAGGCCTTCTGAGGACGCACGTTGCGCGAACCTAGGAGCAGGACAGTCGGCCTCGCCTCCTTAAGCGCGAAATGAGAGCGCCGCAAAAACGCTAGCAGGCTTCAATTCGTGTGCCACGGGAAAGTTTCAGCCCTTCGGCGGCGCTGGATTCCTTAAGGAAGATTTCGACCTGACCGTTGCTGTTGATGAGGGCGGAGGGGGCTGATGCACTCCCCTCGCTGTAACTCCCCACCAAGCCTTCGATGGTCACGCCGCCGAGGCGGAAGGTGGGCTGATCTCGCTTCGTCTTGCCATGCAATTCTTTGAGGTCGAGCGGGGTGAGGTTCGAGATCAAATTTCCGAACCGATCGATATAGACGATCTGCCCGGTAAGCACCGAGCCTTCCCAGGTCGGCTGGACGAGCGGGAGTGTGACCGGGTCACGCAGAATGGGCCCATAGGAATTGGGCTGCTGCCCTCTGGTGAGCCAGGCGGCCGCCGGGGCGAAAAGATCACGCCCATCGAAGGTCGCCCCATCGGATTCCAGACGGTATTGCTTGTTCTGAATCTGCCGGACCTCGACGCCTGACTCTTCTTGAAGCACGTAGCTCAATAAGCCATTGTCCGGCGCCAGAAAATAATACCGGCTGGTCGTGACGAGCAGAGGCTTACGTGAGGAGCCGACGCCCGGATCGACCACGGCCACGTGAATGGTGCCGTCCGGAAAGTAACGATAGGAGGCTTTGAGCAGGTAGGCCGCTTCCTCGACTTGGTGCGGAGCGACGTGGTGCGACAGATCGACAATGCGCGTCTGCGCATTGATGCCCAGGATAACTCCCTTCATGCTGGCGACGAAGTAATCGCGGTCGCCGAAGTCGGTCAGGAGGGTGATAAGGGAAATGGCCGCAGGCATCGTTACGTAGAGTGAAAGGTGAAAAGTGAAAGGTGAAAAGTTGAACCAAAGCTCTGAAGCGTTGGAGAGGAGCCGTGACGCGTGATGCGTGATGCGTGATGCGTGAAGAAGCCGACTTGAGGTAGAGGATGAACCTCGAAATGAAGCGCACAGGAGGGCTTACTCATCACTGATCACGGATCACGCGTCACGGTTCTTAGGCTTCTTCGAAGCGGATTTCGAGGATTTCGTATTCGGCGAGGCGGGCCGGGGTCTGCACCTCGACCAACTCCCCCACCCGTTTGCCGATCAGCGCGCGGCCGACCGGCGATTGGACGGAGATCTTGCCGCTCTTGAGGTCGGCCTCGTCCTGTCCGACGAGCATGTACTGTTTCTTCTGCTGGGATTCGGACTCGATGACGACGACGGTGGCCCCAAAGACGACCGTCTCGCTGACCCGGTTGGCAATCTCGATGATTCGCGCATCCGCCAGTTTGTTCTCCAGCTCCTTGATGCGGGACTCGATGAAGCCCTGCCGTTCCTTGGCGGCGTCGTACTCCGCGTTCTCGCTCAAATCGCCGTGCGACCGCGCTTCGGCGATGTCCTCGATGACCTTCGGCCGCTCGACTTTCTTCAAGCGGTCGAGTTCGGCTCTCAGGGCTTCGTAGCCTTTCTTGGTGATCGGTGTCGGCATTCCTCCTCCACGCTACAACGATGAACTGTGAACGCGGAACGATGAACGCGGAACGAAGGGGATCGTGGTCAGTGAGTTGCGGTTCATGATCGGTGCCTTCATGTGCGCCGGACCACCTTCTTCGCTCAGCGTTCATCCTTCATCGTTCAGCATTGCCCCCGCCGTGATACTCCTGTAACGACCGAATCGTCAGGCCTTTCTTCATCATGGCTTCGATGCCCATGGCGGCGGCCTTCGCGCCCGGCATGGTGGTGAAATAGGGCAGGCCCTTGCGCAAGGCTTCCAAGCGGATCGAAGCCGAGTCCTCGTGGGAGGCCTTGCTCCCGACCGTGTTCACGACTAAGACGATGTCCCCGTTTTTGATGTGGTCCACGACGTGCGGGCGCCCTTCTTTCACCTTGTGGACGGCCTGGGCTTCGAGGCCGTGCTCGCGGAAGTACCCCGCCGTGCCTTTGGTCGCGTGAACGCGGAAGCCCAGCTTGATCATCCGCCGCGCGATCTCCAAGGCGCCGGGTTTATCGCGCTCCTTGACACTCATGAGGATCGTCCCGGCAGTCGGGAGGCTGACCCCCGCCGCCGCCTGCGATTTGGCAAAGGCGCAGCCGACATCCGGATCGATGCCCATCACCTCGCCGGTCGACTTCATCTCGGGGCCCAACAGTACATCGACGCCGGGGAACTTGGTGAAGGGAAAGACCGATTCCTTGACGGCCACATGCGTGGGCGGGGCGATTGCCAGCACCCCCAAATCTTTGAGCGTGCGCCCGGCCATCACCTTCATGGCGATCTTGGCCAGCGGCACGCCGATGGCCTTGCTGACGAAGGGCACCGTGCGCGAGCCGCGGGGATTCACTTCCAGGACGTAGAGCACGCCGTGTTTGACGGCGAATTGAATATTCATCAGGCCCACGACCTTGAGTTCTCGGGCCAGCTCGACGGTCTGGCGGCGAATTTCGGCCACCATAGCCGGCGTGAGCGAATAGGGCGGGAGCGAACAGGCGGAATCCCCTGAATGGACGCCGGCCTCTTCGATATGCTCCATGATACCTGCGACGACGACATGGGCGCCGTCGCCCAAGGCGTCGACGTCCACCTCGATGGCGTCTTCGAGATACTTGTCGATCAGCACCGGATGGTCCGGCGAAGCCTTGACCGCCGTTTCCATGTAGTGGAGCAGGCCCTCCCGATCATAGACGATGCGCATGGCCCGCCCGCCCAACACATACGACGGCCGCATCATGACGGGATACTGAATCGACTCGGCGACGGCGATGGCTTCCTGGACGGAGCGGGCGAGGCCGCTCTCCGGCTGCTTGAGGCCCAGCCGCAACAAGAGATCGCGGAATCGCTCGCGGTCCTCCGCCCGATCGATGGCATCGGGGCTCGTGCCAAGAATCTTGACGCCGGCGCGTTCGAGCGGGAGGGCTAGCTTGAGCGGGGTCTGTCCTCCAAACTGGACCACCACGCCGATGGGCTTTTCCCGATCCACGATGGCCAGCACGTCTTCTTCCGTCAGCGGCTCGAAGTAGAGTCGATCGGACGTGTCGTAGTCGGTGGAGACCGTCTCCGGATTGCAGTTGACCATGATCGTTTCGATGCCTTCCTCGCGGAGGGCCATGGCGGCATGGACGCAACAGTAATCGAACTCGATTCCCTGTCCGATCCGGTTCGGCCCGCCGCCAAGAATGACGACTTTCTTGCGATCCGTCGGCCGCGCTTCACATTCCTGGTCGTACGTCGAGTAGAGATAGGGCGTGTGCGCTTCGAACTCCGCGGCGCAGGTATCCACGCGCTTGAAGACGACCCCGCCCGTCGTGCCGGCCGGCGCGGATTGGTGGCGCCAGTGGCGGATCTCCTTCTCGGCATGGCCCGTCAGCTGCCCGATTCGCCGATCCGAAAAGCCCATGCGTTTGGCGTGCCACAACACAGATGTGCTGAGGGCTGAGGACTGAGGACTGTGAGAGGCAGAGGGGGCATCGCTCGTACGCCGCGCCGGCACGCGCTGAGCTTTGAGCGTGTCTTCGAATGCCGTCAATTCCTGCATCTGATCGAGGAACCAGGGGTCCACTTTTGTCAGGTCGGCCAACTCCTTGGGCGAGATCCCCGCGCGCAAACCGTCGGCCAGGTGCCAGAGCCGATCGGGATGGGGCGTGCGAAGCGCAGCCTTGATCGCCTCCTGCGTCTGGGCGCAAGCCGGAGCCTCTAGCGGCAGCCCATCTAATTGATTGAGCGAGGCCAAGCCGTACCGATCGACTTCGAGCGACCGGATCGCCTTCTGCAACGCCTCCTTAAAGGTGCGGCCGATGGCCATCGCCTCCCCGACCGACTTCATCTGTGTCGTGAGCGTGGGGTCGGAGCCCGGGAACTTTTCAAAGGCGAACCGAGGGACCTTCACCACAACATAGTCGATCGAGGGTTCAAAGGCTGCCTTGGTGACGCGGGTGATGTCGTTTGTCAACTCGTCGAGCGTGTACCCGATGGCGAGTTTGGCGGCGATCTTTGCGATGGGGAAGCCGGTGGCCTTGGAGGCTAAGGCGGAGCTGCGGGAAACCCGCGGGTTCATCTCGATGACGACCATCTCGCCCGTCTGCGAATATTGGAGCCGCCGGTGTCCACGCCAATCTCGCGGATGATGCGGATGGCGGCATCCCGCATCAGCTGATACTCCTTGTCCGTGAGGGTCATTGTCGGCGCCACGGTGATGCTGTCGCCAGTGTGGACCCCCATGGGATCAAAGTTTTCGATCGGACACACGATGACGACGTTATCTTTGAGGTCGCGCATGACCTCAAGCTCATACTCCT
>CAYZTJ010000202.1:0-5067 GCA_964481215.1 uncultured Nitrospira sp.
AAAACAAAGGCTGAGGTTGAGGCTCAGGTTGAGTGTGAAGGGAGAGGGCAGTCCGAATCCTGATCACCCTCGACCTTAACCTCAACCTTAGCCTGAGTTCACACGAAAGGAGGGGGCGACCGGTTTCGACGGGGACACTGAGGTCATCGGGGCATGCCGAGCTCCTGGGGACTCGTTAAACCTCCGGGAAATTGCAACTGCCAATCAAGAACTGGCACTCGCGGCTTAAGCCGTGACGTTTCGCCACCTGAGGCCCGCGGGGGTGGATGAAGCGCGATGCAGCGGGCTGGTCCAAGGCTGGTGCTCAGCGGCTGCGGACGAGAACTTCCTGAGCTAGCGGCTGTTCTAAGCCGGCCGATGGGCGTGGGCGGCTGCGAAACCTAAATAATCGGCTACGCATGTAGAACCGGTGCGCTGACGGTCTTCGGACAGGGGTTCAACTCCCCTCGCCTCCACCATACACGAAGGCCCTTCGGGACGTTCCATCCCGAAGGGCCTTTTGTCGATCGCTCAGTGGGCCGCTCCCGCCTCTAGCTATTCTTCCTTCGCGGCGATGCCTTTCTTGAACGTTGTATAGACATAGACTGGAATATTGAGGTCGGCCAGGATCGATTGGATCAACGGCCGTACGTCGTCCCACTCAAGGCCTCCAACTCCTGTGGCCAGCCTCGGTAGGGCCAGGCTGGTCACCTTCTGGGCACTCACCTCTTTCTTGAGCGCCTGCAACGCATGATTAAGGTACGGCAGCGCAGCCTTACCTGGGCGGCTCTGATGGTCGGGCGGCGGCGTCTGCGTAAAGAGATTGAAGATGACGGGAGAGTTCGCACCTTTCCATGACCAGAGGCTGCCTGGCTTCGGCCCAAAGGTCTGGCAGTAGTGCCGAAAATCCTTGTACATAGTGGGCCACTGGTCTCGGAGGGAGAGCGCAAGTCCCTGTTTGAAGTCATCATGGGGCGCGATGCCGTGAGCGATGGAGGCTGCCTTCGAAAGCAAGATATCGCCGGTCACTTCCTTGATCATGGAGCCACACTCCTTTCAGGATTGAGAGATGAACCGTAAAAGGAGATAAGACCGATGACAAGAAGGTCAACCGTGAAGACTAGATTTCAAGCGATGACCACGCTGTAGCTTGTGGAGGGAGGAGGGCAACGGGGGCATACCCTGCGAACTCTCAGTTGGATACCTTCGACCTCAATCTCGCTAGGGCCTGGCTTCGAGTACCAAATTGAACGGCGTTTGCGTAGCCCGTCGGAAGCGCGAGAATCCGCCCTTCGTCGCGACGTCGCGCAAACGTGCCTCCCCTGCCTGTGCGCCCAGGGCCGGGCCGTGGTAGGCCAGCGAGGCCGGCACGCAGATCATGGTCGACGCCGCGTAATAGACTCGCCCCACCGGATTCAAATTGTCTTCCACGCGATCGTTGGCAAAGGGCTCGACGATCATCCAGGTGCCGTTCGGGGCCAGCGTTTTCAGCACGTGCTTGGCCGCGCCCGTCGGATCGCCCATGTCGTGCAAGCAGTCGAAGTGCGTGACGAAGTCGTAGCCCTTGCCGGGAAAGGTCGTGGACTTGGCCACCTTGAAGGTCGCGTTCTTGAGCCCAAGCTTCCTCGCCTCTTTGCCCGCCGAAACAATCGAGGGCCTGTGAGAGTCGAACCCGATGAATGTGGACTGCGGGAAGGCCTGGGCCATGATCATGGTGGAATGGCCGAATCCGCAGCCGACATCGGCCACCTTCGCGCCGGCTTTCAGTTTAGCCTCGACCCCGTCCAAGGCGGGAATCCAATTCTGCACGAGGTTGCCGATGTAGTTCGGCCGGAAGAACCGCGCCGTCCCCTCGAAGAGGCGGTGATCATGTTCCCCCCACCCCAAACCCTTGCCCGTCTTGAACCGCTGTTCGATCTTCGGTTCCGCGGCAAAGGCGGCGGCGATCACCTGGAAGGCGCCGGGGAGGAAGAAGGGGCTGGATTCGTCGGCGAGAGCCGCCGCCTGTTCCGGCGGCAGCGTGTACCGGCCGGTGGCCGCATCATAGGTCACATAGCCCCCGGCTGCCTGATTCCCCAACCACTCGCGGACGTACCGCTCCGCGGTCTTCGTCGCCTTCGCCAGTTCCGCTGGCGTCAGGGCTCCCTTGGCGGCGAGGGTCCTGTACAGGCCGAGCCGATCGCCGATCAACACCATGTTGGCGCTCATGGCCGCCCCGATGTCGCCGACCGCCTTGCCCATGAACTCCTGCAACTTGGCTTCGTCGATGCCCATAGCCCACCTCCTGCGTAAGTGGCGAAGAATTGTAGTCCCAACGCGCGCGATGTCAATGCTCCGATTCCTGAGCCGGGGGAAGCGCAATCTGGCGCATTGTGCGGGGGCCCCGTCCCCGCTATCATTCCCGCGAACCCAACCCGGAGGAACTCCTATGAAGGCCTATCGCGTGAAACCGGGGAAATCGCTGACACTGAAGTCGTTCGACCCCGACGAGACCGGCGAGTATAAGAAAAACGACGACGGCAAAGCCACGGCCAAGGCCGAAACCGAAAAACTGGTCGCGCGCATGGGCAAGCTGCAAGAGCGGCTCTATGCCAACGGCTCACGGGCCTTGCTGGTCGTGCTGCAAGGGATGGACACAAGCGGCAAAGACGGGACCATCAAGAGCGTGATGTCGGGGGTGAATCCGCAGGGGTGTAAGGTCGCCGCGTTCAAGGCGCCTTCCAAAGAAGAGCTGGCCCACGATTTTCTCTGGCGCGTCCACCGCGAGGCGCCGCCCAAGGGATTCATCGGCATCTTCAATCGATCGCACTACGAGGATGTGCTCATCACGCGGGTACATGGGTGGATTTCCGACAAGGAGGTCCGCCATCGATTCGATCAGATCAAAGAATTCGAGCAACTCCTCGTCGAGAGCGGCACCGCGATCGTGAAGTTCTTCCTGCACATCTCCAAGGAGGAACAGAAAGAGCGGCTGGAGGAGCGCATTCGCGATCCGGAGAAGCGATGGAAGTGGAACTCCGGCGACATCGAGGAACGCAAGCTCTGGGACGACTACATGAGGGCCTTCGAGGACGTGCTCTCCGCGACCAGCACCAACCGGGCCCCCTGGTACGTGGTGCCGGCGAACCGCAAGTGGTATCGGAATCTGGTGGTCGCCGATCAGATTATCGAGGTGTTGGAAGAGATGAACCTTAAGACCCCGCCCGCTCCGCAGGGGGTGGACTTTGATACACTCAAGATCATGTAGGCTGGTCGCGTTGTGTTCGGAAAGAGGACGGCCTGCAGCCGTGGGGCACCCTGGAATTTCTCCCAGTTGACAGCTTGTCGCGGGAGGAGTATGAGGAAATCAACACCGCATGGTGCCTACGCACGAGGGGGCTCCTGATACGGTTTCCGAGACAAGGGCCTGCGGTGTAGGGGGCGAACAGGGCCACCTGTTCAACGAGCTCCCGCGTACCTTTAGCCAGGAGGAGGTCGAAATGGAAGACCGTACTCCACCGGTGCAGCAAGGCCCGAGGAGCTGAGCGTCGGCGTCTGCTCGGTCAGGCTCCCGGGTTCTCTTTGCGGCCAGCGCCTCACGGCGCCTTGCGCCTCTGACGAGAGCCATCCCGCACCATAGAGCATCTGATGCGAGCCTGAGGAACACAAGCGCCTGGGATCGACGAGGTCTCCCCCGACTGGGCAGCCGGTTCGCTCCATCACTCTCGGGTCTTACAGTCTCACACAGTCTCTCTACGGCGTCCTAAGCGCCAACCCACGGGCGACCTCCCACCGAAGTGCAGGGTCGCCCGTGGTGTTTTTAGTCCTTCATGCTAAGATGCCTCGCGTTGCGAGGCCTCCGCATCATGCCGGCTCCAGCTCAATCCAGTCGTCGCGCATTTTTCGTGGCCGGCTGCGCCCTCACCGCAGTCCTCTCCGCCTGCGCGACCGCCCCGCCGGTCGTGGATCATCCCAACCAACAGGGCCTGGAAGGAAAAACGAAGGAGCAAGTCCTAGCCTGCGCCGGCGAGCCGGAGCGCGAACGGTCGCATGAGGACCTGACGCTCATGCGGTACTACAAAGAAGCGCCGTTGTTGCAGGAATCGATCGTGGGCTCGAAGGGCAGCCGAGGCGGAGCGCACCACGGCTGCTGGGCCACCGTGGTCCTGAAAGATGGCAAGGTCCTGGAAGTCCGGTATCACTCCGTCCCCACCGGCGTCGACGCCACGGACCATTGCGAGGAGATCTTCGACGCGTGCACCCAGCCATAGCCGCCCTGGTCCTCGCCGGCCTCATCGCCTGCCAGGCGCCGGTTGCCTGGGCCTTGGAAAAATATGGGCGTCCGCTCCCGGAGATGGACGAGCGCGATCCGGCCGCGCGGGAGGCGGAAGAATCCCTCTTCGCCGGCTATCTCTTGACCGGCGTCTTTCTCTCCAATCCCACCTTCGCGGCGCGTCCCGATAACACGGGCCTGGTCGGCTTGCGCCACATGGTGCATCTTGAGACCGACCTCTACAAGCAGTACCTGACCTTCTATACCGACCAGAACTTTTTCTCCGACCGCAAAGATGGGTGGATCAAGCTGTCGGAGTGGGACAGCACCTACGCCTTCACGGGGATGATCGATCGGATCGGCTGGCGGATCCAATACGAGCGGGATGCCGGGCTCGACCGGCGGACGATCGTCCAGGAGTATGGCGACGCGCTGGTCACCGCCCGGTTTCAGGCGTCGCAGGACGCCGCCTGGTGGCGGCGGCTCTTCCCTCGCCAGAATCTCACGGCCTACGCCGGCATGGGCTGGCTGTTCCACAACAGCCAGTACTTCGCGCGTCCCGATAACACCGGCGCAGCGCTCTACCGTTACGTGGGCCATGCCGACCTCGACCTCTACAAGAACAAGGTGGTGCTCTACGGCGACGTGAATATGTTCACGGACCGCCAGTCGCGGCGGGCGTTCAATCCCAGTGAGTTGGATTGGATCGTCGGCGTGGCCGTGCGCTACCAGAGCATGGAACTGGCCCTCTACCACGAGACCGATCAGCCGCTGGACCGTGACGGGCTGATCCAAAAGTATCTCGCCCTCCAGTTCCGCTACTCCTTCGACGTCTC
>CAYZTJ010000203.1:0-5020 GCA_964481215.1 uncultured Nitrospira sp.
TGTTCTGCCTGCTGGCGGCGCTCGGTCCCGCCCTCTCCACAGTCGGGCAGGCGGAACCGCCGCGCGACGTCGCGGAGGAACAGCGCATCGAGATCGTCGTGCGGGATTCGAAGTTCCTATTGACGCAGCCGACGCCCATCCGGTTGCATACGCCCACGGTGGTCATCATCCGCAACCAGGACATCATCCGGCATGGCTTCACCTCCCAAATGCTGGGCAATCTCTTGGTCAACGCAGAGGGCGAGGGGATCGTGAGCTATGGCAAGGGCATCGAGGGATTTTATGTGGACCCAGGGAAAACGCTCGTCGTACGCTTCACCACGGAGCGGACAGGCAATTACTCATTCCGTTGCGACCTGCACCCGCAGATGAAGGGCGAGCTGTATATGCTCGAAGTTCCCGCGGCCTAAGACGCGTGAAATGTCGCTCGTGAAGCGTGAATCGTCGGAAAGACGTGATGCGTGATCTGTAAACCGTGATCCGCGCACATCCGAACCTGAGAACCGGTTCACGAACCTCGACTCACCGATCACGGATTACGGCTCACGGACCACGGATTACGGCTCACGGATTACGCATTACGGAGGCCCCATGCGAATGGTCATCGCGGTCGATTGGTCCGACCAGGCGTTTAACGCCGTCCAGGAGGCCACGCGCCTCTTTACGCCCACGGATGTGACGCTGGTCCATGCCGTGAATCTCGGATTCCTGGAGAATCCCATCGTGGCCCAAGCGATGAATCTGCAAGGCTATGACGAATTTCGCCGGGGCATGACGGAATCGGGCCAGCAGTTGCTGGAACGGACGGCCGCCCTCGTTCCCTCGCGCGTCGCCCAGGTCCACCGCCGGTGCGACTTCGGCTCACCGGCCACCATCGTCCTCGACGCCGCCCGCGCGGCCTCTGCGGATCTGATTGTGCTGGGCCCGCGCGGCCGCGGACGAGTGTCGGAAGCGCTGCTGGGGAGCGTCTCGCACCGGGTGCTGCTCCACGCCGCCTGTTCAGTCCTGCTGGTCAAGCGGCCAATGGAAGCCCCGCGTCGCATGCTCGTCGCCGTGCAGCACCAGGACGACGCCGCGCGCATCGTGCGATGGCTCACCGACCATCCCTTGGCAACGAAGGCGGATCTGACGGTGATCCATGTCGTGCTGCCGCCCCTCGTGCCCGACGGCCTGACCGTTCCACAGTTGGAGCAATGGCATCGGACCGCCCTAGAGGTCGGCCATGAGCTAGTACAGGAGACCGCGAGCAAGCTCAAAGGACTCGGGCACGCCGCCACGACCCAGGTCCTCACCGGCGATCCGGCCACCATGGTGGCCGCCGAGGCTGAGAAACACGATCTGCTGATCGCCGGGTCCCACAGCCGCACCGGCGTCGAGCGCCTGCTGCTCGGAAGCGTCTCTCATGCCCTCACGCATTTTACGCCCAATCCGATCCTGATCATTCGTTCATGAGCGATCAGTGGCGGGGGTGGATTCGAATCGGGGCGAGGCAAGTGGGAAGAGGTGGCAGGCAGCTTCTGTCGGTCCTCTTGCTCGCCGCCTTGCTGCTCGGCTGCGCTGGTCCGTTGCGGCAGTGGGGCTCCGAGACGTCCCTGGTCTCCCGCGCCCCGGGATTCGATCCGTCTGTGCTGCAGCAGCGCCGTGTGGCCGTCGTCAATGCGCTGGTGGGATTCGGCTATGAGGGATTCAGTCACCAAGTCTCCCGCTCCTTGTCCCACACCCTGCGGGAAGAACATCGGGCGATGGCGGTGCTGTCTCCTCAAGATACGATCAGCCGCATCAATCAAGCCGGGCTGTCGAAAGAGTACACGGACCTTGTCGCGGCCTATATGCAGAGCGGGGTGCTGCACCAGGACGGCTTACGCCGGATCGGCGAGGTCCTGATGGTGGACTATGTCTTCCAGCCGATCATGGCCTCGTTCGAACAATCGGTGTGGGAGCGCTTTTCTTTCTTCGGGGTTCGGCTGTTCCAAACCCGCGTCTCGGTCTTGCGTCTGTCGCTCCAATTGTGGGACACGAAGACCGGCGGCATCGCCTGGGAGTCGTCCGGCGAAGCCACCCTGGCCGGAGAAGACGTCCGGGAATACCGCATTCCCTTTGAAGAGATCGCCCACCGCTTGTGGCGACAGATCCTGAACGATCTTGCGCCCGCCTCCGCTCAACCAGCATGAATCGCGCCGGTCCTATTCGCCTCGACAGGGGCAGTTGCTCCGTGGTCTTCGCCTATGACCTCGGTCGCTGGGTGGACCTGGACCAGGCGGAGCGGCGCATCACCGCGAGCACGGCGCGCGGCCGCATCAAACACAAGCGGCGCGCCCCGCCTTATTTCGACTACAGCCCTCCACCGTTGCGGGTCACGATCGAAGGCGACCCGCTGGCGGTCGGCGCGTTCCGGACAAATGCCGTCGTCGATCTCCTCCTCTACGATTTCGCCGCCGTCACCGTGACCTACGTCATCCCGCTGGCCTGCGACTTCGCCGAGCTCCGGGCCTTGAGTCTCGATCTGTATGAAAATGAACTCCTCCTGGCCGATTCGCGCCGCCGCGTGGACGAGTTGCTGGCGACGATCGCGGACACGGTCGACCGTCCCGATCTCGCCGCCGCCGTCGAGAGCTACGCGATCTTTTTCGTCGAGCAGTCCTCACCGGCCTATGCCGGCGAGGCGCTGGTGGAGGCGCATCGCCACGAGATTGCGCAAATCCTGCGGTCGGAAGCCGATCCGCTGGCCGACCAGGAGGTCCGCGACGCCACCGCGCAACGGGTGTCGTTCGGGCCGGACGACCTCGCCTTGATCGATTGGAATGCGGCCCTGGTCTTCGGCCAGGAGATGGACGACGTGCGCGCGGTGCTGGAGTTCACCAACGTC
The DNA here is from genome assembly GCA_964481215.1 of uncultured Nitrospira sp. Classification (GTDB taxonomy): domain Bacteria; phylum Nitrospirota; class Nitrospiria; order Nitrospirales; family Nitrospiraceae; genus RSF151. The sequence goes on from CAYZTJ010000203.1 coordinate 2,867, forward strand.
GAGCTGTTGGAAATGCGGCTCGTGGATCAACAGCTCGATGCAGCCCTGGACCAAGCCTATGAATCCCTCTCCACGCGGTCATGGAACCGGATGGCGCTGCCCGGCGCCATTCAAGCCGACGTCCGACGGATCGGGCGTCTGCAAGTCGACAGCGCGATCCTGTTCGAGCGGGTGACGAACACGCTCAAACTGTTCGGCGATCAATACCTCGCCCGCGTCTACCGGGTCGCCTCCCAGCGGTTTCATCTGGAATCCTGGGACGCGACGATCACGCGCAAACTGGAGACGCTCGACAGCATCTACGGCAAGCTGACGGATCGCGCCGCCACCCGCCGGATGGAAGTGCTGGAATGGATTATCATCGCGCTGATTGCCGTCTCGATCGCGGTGTCGTTTCTCCCCTTGCCGCATGGATAAGAAACCCGAGTCGCGCTGATGCCGAAGCCGCCTCTCCAGACGTCGCCTGATCCCGCGGCGGCGCTGCGCGCGTTCTTCTCTCCCGCTGCGGTGGCGGTCGTCGGCGCATCGAGAGACCCGTCGCGCGTCGGCGCCCGGCTCCTCGATGCCCTCCAGTCCAGCCGGTACCAAGGCGAGCTGTACCCCGTCAATCCGCATGCGACGGAGATTCAAGGGCTCCGGGCTTGGCCCTCGGTCCGCGCGATTCCCGGTCCGGTCGATTTGGCCGTGGTAGCCGTGCCGCGCGACACCGTGTTCGAGGTCGCCAAGGACTGTGCGGACAAGGGCATTCGGGCCCTGCTCATCATCACCGCCGACTTCGCGGAAACGGGTCCCGAAGGCCGTGCCGCGCAGGAGCGGCTGCTCGCGCTGGCGCGCGCGCGTGGGCTGCGGCTGATCGGGCCCAATTGCTTCGGACTCTTGAACACGGCGCCCGACGCGAAGCTCAACGCGACCTTCGGCGCGCCCATGCCGCCACGCGGCTCGATCGCCATCGCCTCCCAGAGCGGGGCGCTCGGCCTGGCCCTCGTGACGACGGCGCAGCGGCAGCAGATCGGCATCTCGAGTTTCGTCAGCATCGGCAACAAGGCCGATGTCTCGACGAACGATTTGCTGGAATACTGGGAGCAGGACGAGGAGACCAAGGTCATCCTGCTGTATCTGGAATCGTTCGGGAACCCGAGACGGTTCGCGGAGATTGCCCGCCGCGTCGGCCGTCGCAAACCCATCGTCGCGCTCAAGGCCGGCCGTTCGACTGCCGGGCGCCGCGCCGCCGGCTCGCATACCGCCGCGCTCGCGGCGAATGAAGTCGCGGTCGAGGCCCTCTTCCGTCAGACCGGCGTGATTCACGCCCGGACCCTGGACGAGCTCTTCGCGATCGGCGCCGCCCTCGCCTGGCAACCGGTGCCGCGCGGACGCCGCGTGGCGATCGTCACCAACGCCGGGGGACCGGGCATCCTCTGCGCCGATGCCTGCGAGGAGGCCGGCCTGCTCGTCTCGGAACTCTCCGATTCTTTGAAGGCCGACCTGAAAGCAGTGGCGCCCGGCGCGGCCAGCCTTCGCAATCCCATCGACCTGATCGCCACCGCCACGCCGACGCAGTATCAGCAATCCGTCGCGGCCTTGCTGACGGATGATTCGATCGACGCCCTCGTCGCCTGTTACGTCTCGGTCACCACGGCGGACTCTTCCGAGTTTGCCCGCGCCCTGCGTCAGGGGGCGGATCTCGTGCCGGTCGCTCAGGAGAAGCGGAAACCGCTGCTGGCCTGCTGGATGGCGGAACATGAACCAAGCGGCGCGTCGACCCTCCGGCAGGATCACATTCCGGTGTCCAGCCTGCCGGAGATGCCCGCGCGCGTCCTCGGACAGCTCGCGGCCTATGCGGACTGGCTCCGTCAACCGGCCGGGCTGTTCGTCGAGTGCTCAAGCATGGACCTCGCCGCCTGCCGCTCGCTCTGCCGGGAGACACTCGAACGGGATGGCCCCGGCTGGCTGGACGCCGAGACGACCCGCAAGCTCCTCGTCAGCGCAGGCTTCTCGCTGCCCGCCGGCGGCCTGGCCAAGACGGCGGATCAGGCTGCCCGCTTCGCGCGCACGATCGGCAGTCCCGTGGCCGTGAAGCTTGCTTCGCGCCGATTCGTCCACAAGTCGGATGTCGACGCCGTCCGATTGAACGTGGGCTCCGAGGCCGAGGTGCGG
>CAYZTJ010000204.1:0-4945 GCA_964481215.1 uncultured Nitrospira sp.
AGGAGCAGAAGAAGGAAATCGAACCGATGGTCCACAAGCAAGAGCACTGAGCAATTACTAAACGGCGAGGGGCCAGGGGCCAGGGGCGAGCGGTCTAGACAATGACACGCAAAAGGAAGAGCAATTCGTTGTTCACGACGGTTCTCTCTTGCCTCTTGCCCCTTGCCTCTAGCCTCATCGTCTGGAGCGTAGCTCACGCCAATCACGAATCTTCGGCTCAACCGCCTCTTTGGACTCCGCTCGACGGAGCGGAACGGCTGGCTGCGATGGAAACGCCGGAGGGGATGGTAACGGTGCCGGCTGGTTGGTTTCTCATGGGCAGCGATCTGAAGCTGGATCGTGCGGCGGGACCGCAGGAGCTGCCGCAGCACCGAGTGTTTCTGGACTTATTCGAGATCGATATCTACGAAGTCTCGAACGTGGATTACCTGCGATTTGTTCTCGCCACGGGGATGGACTGGCCCAAGTTCTGGAGGGAAAACCCGTTTCCGGAGAAAGCCGCGCTGCATCCGGTGATCAACGTGAGCTGGAACGAAGCCGATGCCTACTGCCGATGGGCGGGGAAACGGCTGCCGACCGAGGCAGAATGGGAAAAAGCGGCGCGGGGCGAAGATGGACGCCTCTTTCCATGGGGTAACGAACCGGCGGGATGGATCAAGAGCAACATCGCCCATCCAGGATCCAAACGTGGATTCAAGTACCCGCCGCTCGCCAATGTAAACCGTTACGACCGCGGTGTGAGTCCGTACGGAGTCCACCAGATGGCGGGCAATGTCAGCGAGTGGGTCTCGGACTGGTTTGATCCCGAATACTACCGCCGCGAAGAGAACCGCAATCCGACCGGTCCACGTCAGGGAGAAGACAAAGTCTTTCGCGGTGGATCATGGAACGAGGATCCGGAAGTCGCCCGGTCTGCTGGGAGAAACGCCGGCGCGCCGGACCGCCGGAGTTACCTGACGGGATTCCGCTGCGCAAGATCAAAAGAATCGTCAAACGTCGCTCGTCAGACGTCAACCGAGAAAGAAGCCGTCAACAGTCAATTGTCAAGCGACACTCGTGAAGGTCAAGGCTCCGAAGCCTACTCGGTCCTCCGGTTGACGATTGACCACTGACGAATGACGCGGTTACAGAAAAGAAAGGAGGCTAAGAGGATGGAGAAGCACGGCATGCAGAGTTGGCGCAAACTGGATTGGGCGATCAATGCCCTCCTGATCGCAGGCGCCCTATTCGTTCTGGCTCGCGTGGCCTGGGGCCTGGATACTCAGGACATCGTCATAGAATGGACTGAAGCAGGCAAGAAGATCGCGGCCGAACGCGTAGCCAAGTGGGACACGAAGGACGAGATGGTGTTGGTGCCGGCCGGCGAGTTTGTGATGGGGAGCGACAAGAAGCTGGATCGGCTTGCCTACCGGTCGGAGTTGCCGCAGCGGCGGGTCTATTTGGATTCGTTCGAAATCGGCAAGTACGAAGTGACCGCCCTGGAGTATCTCAAGTTCGTGCTCGCGACGGATCGTCGGCCTCAATTGGACTGGCGATACGATGGCGGAAATTTTCAAGAGGCGATGGCGCACCATCCGATCATGCACGTCAGCTGGTATGACGCAGACGCCTACTGCAAGTGGGCGGGGAAACGCCTGCCGACCGAAGCGGAATGGGAGAAGGCGGCGCGCGGGGTCGACGGCCGGCTCTTTCCCTGGGGCAGCGAATATGCGGGACCGACCAGGGCAAACTTCGGGCGGACCGGACTTTCTGGACCCGTGCGGGATCGTCCGGAGCGGCTGCTGCTTTATCCACCGATTATTTCGGTCGACAAGTACGATAACGCCGTGAGCCCCTACGGACTCTATCAAACGATCGGGAATGTGGCTGAGTGGGTGGCCGACTGGTACGACCAGGACTATTACAAGGTCGCTCCGGATCGGAATCCCAAGGGTCCCGAAACCGGCACGCAGAAGGCGTTCCGTGGCGGCGGATGGATGGACAGCACCACCACGATGCGAGCCGCAATGCGCAACGGCACCGATCCGAGTACGAAAATCAATTGGATGGGATTCCGTTGCGCAAACTCAGTGGGCGGGAGGCCCGAGGCAAGTGGCGAGAGGGCAGAGGTCCTTTCCGCCTTGCCCCTAGCCTCGTACCCCTAGCCTGTGAAACACAACGAAAGTGATCTCAAACTTCAGATGAACCGTTTTTTCACCATGCTGATGTCTCGGGCCGGCGAGCGCAGGTCAGCTGATCGCTCGAAGGAAGGGCCGTGCTCCTCGGCGAGTAACCGCGAGGGGAGGCATCATGCGGAATCGGAGGAGCAATCGGAACATTGGACTGTGGCTTGTCGGAATTGCGATCGTGTTGGGGCTCGCTGTCTCTGGTGTCTGGCCGGTCTCGGCTGAAGACACGACAACAACCGGTAATCGCGTATTTTTTCGCGGCGGCTTTGCGGCGTTGAACAGTGGTCGTGGGGGCGAGTTGTTCACCGACGGTCACAACGCCCTTGGAGTGGGGACCAACAACGACAGCACGGGTTACTACGTTGGTGCGGGAACCGACCTCATGCTGACCCGGGACGCGTGGGGTCTAGCGGAAAAAGTCGGCATTCTCGGCGAGATCGGAGTCGAGTACAAGCGATGGAGTTCGAAGACCGTCGCGAACTCGGATACACCTGGCGTCACGGGCGTAAGCAACGGCAATTTGACAAACAAGGTTCAGGTCACCATGCTGACCGTGGACATCGCGCCAAAGGTAAAATTCCGGCAGGGCACTGATTTCCAGCCGTGGGTCATCCCCGTCGGATTAGACTTTCACGTGATCAGCCCACCCTCCAACCAGACGAACTATCTCGACATCGGCGTGCAATTCGGCGCCGGAGCAGAATTTCGGCTCTGGAAGGAATTGTGGCTCGGAGTGGACGGGCGGTACCATCTGGCCTCCGGAGCGACGAATACCGTGAATAACTATGGCACCGCCGGGGCTTACGTCGCGATCGGATTTTGATGTCCGTCTTCTGGGTCGCCGTCCTGTCTCTTCACGTGCTCGCCGCCGTGTCCTGGATCGGCGGAATGGCCTTTCTGTCGCTCGTCCTGGCCCCGCTCGTCCGCGCCGAAGCCATCCCCGGATCACAGGCTTTGTTCCGCGCCGCAGCATTGCGCTTTCGCCTGATGGTCTGGAGTGCCATCACCGTGCTCTTGACCACCGGCCCTGTGCTCGCCATCCAACGAGGCATTCCGCTCTCGGACCCGGATCACTGGCCGGAACCTTTCGCCACCAAGCTTGCGCTGGTCGCCCTGCTTCTCATGTTGACCGTGGCACACGATCTCGTGCTTGGGCCGCTGGTCAGCCGAATCTCCGCGAAACCGGTCTCACACCAAACGCCGTCCGAACGTGCGCTCCTGCGCACCAGTCGATGGCTGCCTCGCGGCGCGCTTCTTGTGGCACTCGCGGTGCTGGTCGCCGCTGCGGTGTTGGCCCGCAGCGACTAGTCAACACAGGCGGGGAGTTTTGCGACGACCGGCCGAGACCGCTCAGACAGGCGGGCCGTCCTCCAAATCCACAGAGACGCCGATCCCGTGTCGTTCGAAGAATGACGTCACGACCGCGAAGACATTGGCGTACAGCGCCAGTCCGAATACAATGAGGAGTATCCCGCTCGCTTTGGACAGGATACCCGTGTATGGGTCTGCATGCTTCAGGTATGCGAGGCATCGCTCCAGCCCCATCGCCGCCGCCAACAGCGGCAGTCCCAACCCCAAAGCGTAGAAGGTCAGCAACGTCACTCCGTCAGTCAGAGTTTCCGCGGTAGCGGCGTAGAGAAGCAGAGTGCCGAGAATCGGACCCACACAAGGCGTCCATCCCGCGGCAAACGTGGCTCCGATCACCAGCGATCCCAGATAGCCGACCGGACGCTGACGCAGGCGAATACGCTTCTCCGTCATGAGGAACGTGAGCCGCATGACTCCCGTCAGATACAGACCGAACAGCATCATGAATAATGCGCCGATCTTTCTGATGAGCTCCTGATAGTCGGTCAGGAGTTGTCCGATAAAGCTGGCCGAGGCCCCGAATGCGATGAACACGGCTGAGAATCCGCTGATGAAGGACAGCGAATTGCCGACGATTGTCCTGCGCTGTTGCCGGCGTTCGAGGGGATCGGAAAGCTGGTCCAATGACAAGCCGGTGATGTACATGACATAGGAGGGCACGAGCGGCAGGACGCAGGGCGAGACGAATGAGAGAACTCCCGCGAGAAACGCCGTCAACAAGGAAGTGTGCGGCAGAAACTCCAGCATAGCTTCGGCTTCACATTCGGCCGGGAGCGGGAGCACGGCCGCGCTCCCGCCCCAGGCCGCCGGCGTTATCCTTTGAGCGTCGAGAGAAACTCGCGAAACTGGAAATTCTGGAGGATGCCTCCTCCTCGATGGACCAACCGAATGTCGCCCCGGGCGTCCAACAATACGTAGGTCGGCGTCGCGTTGACCTTGAAGGCCTGCGCCGTCCAGCGGTCTTCGTCGTAGCCGGTGGGAAAGACGAAGGTGCCGGCCCGAGCTTTCACAAAGGCTTCGACATTGCTCCTCGTATCGGCAAACCCGATCGAAATGACCCGGAGTGATTCCGGCTTTTCCCGTTCATAAAAGGCGCCGATGGCCGGCAGCTCTCGCTGACAGACCTTGCACCAGGGAGCCCAGAAGACCAGGAGAGCCGGTTTGCCTTTGAGCGAAATATGGCTATAGGCCTCTCCCGAAAACGTCACCAGTTCGAAGGCCGGCGTTGCAGTCGAGGCTGCCTCAACGGCCGGCGCTCTCGTCCCGATTCTGAATCCTGACGGAACAGCCGTGACTATCACCAATCCAAGAATTCCTGCAGTGAGGCGATGCATGATTCCTGTCCTCCTCCGTTACGGCTTGATGTAGAGGTAGCCTTCCTTCTGAAGATCCGCGATCCGTTTCACGGC
>CAYZTJ010000205.1:0-4920 GCA_964481215.1 uncultured Nitrospira sp.
GGCATCGGGTTATAGAATCAAACAAGAAGAAAAGCGCTGAACTGTGAACGCTGAACGATCAGCCTGCGAGACCGGCGAGACGAGCGTGAAAGGCGAGAAAGGTTAATGTCCGCGCCGCGCCGGTCCGCCCTTCTCGCGCGTCCAGCTAAATTCCGCGCTCCGCGTTCATCGTTGTTACGCAGAGGTTGACGCATTCTAACAAGAGGTCGGGAGCAAGGCAAATGAATCAGTTGATGATCTTCGGCGGCGGCCGATGCACGACGACTTCGACCCGGCCTTCATCCGAGACGAGCAGGTTCAAGATGGTGCTGACCACGCTGATGATGAGCGCGCCCCAGAAGGCCGGCCAGAAGCCGTCGATCGTGAAGCCCTTCACCAGCCAGGCCGTCAGCTCGAGCAGCAGCGCGTTGATGAGCACCATGAACAGGCCGAGGGTCAGGACGATGAAGGGAATGGAAAAGAGATAGAGCAGCGGGCGGATGAGGGCGTTCAGCAAGGCGAGGACGACGGCCGCGGCCAGGCCGGCCATCATGCCGTCGATGTGGATGCCGTCGACGAGTTGGGCCGCCAGCAAGACGGCCACGCCGGTGACGAAGAATCTAATCGCGACGCCACGCATGGAGACGCTCCTTATTTCGCGGCGCCCGCCGCAGGCGGCTGCGGCGGAGAGAACTGCACGTCCACGGCCAGCAAGCTCTCGCCGTCCTTGGCCGCTTCGATCACGACGCGATCGCCCACCTGCGGCTTGGGTGTGGTTCCCTTCTTGGTGCGGTATCGAGTCTTGGCGTTGGCTTTGACCGTGACGGTCGAGCCGTTCGGCACGCGGATAGTCAGATGATCGTCCGCGAGCTCGGCCACGGTGCCCAGCACGTGGACGCCCGTGCCGTGAGCCCAGAGTAGGGGAGTGACGCAGAGCGAGAGGAGGCACAGCAGAGCAAAGACGGTTTTCACAAGCCACTCCTTAGACAAGAAATCTAGTGATGGTGATCGGCTGCCGAAGACGGCGCGGTACCCCCGCCTTCCAAAAATTGATCGAACGCCGCTTCCTGTTCGAGTTCCTTCTTCGTCTTGGGGTTCAGCGTCTTCATTTCGTCCAGTTCCTCTGTCGTAATGCGAGGAAGGTGCCGGATAAAGTGAACCAGTTTCCAGCTGTCCAGGTCGTTCTCGGGATCGCCCGATCCCCAGGCCGGCATGCCGGTAAACCTGATGCCGTTGTGGATCACGAAGAACAATTCGCCGTCGGACATCTCCTGGGTGTCGGATTGTCGAAGGTCCGGCGCCTTCGGGTAGACGTTCTTGCCGATCGGCGTCTGCCCGCTGCCGTCGTTCGCATGGCAGACCGCGCAGTGGTCGGCGAAGTGAGCCCGCGCGTCGCCGAGCACCGTCGGGGAGAGCGGCACGGGGTTCGGCTTGTTCCGTTGCTCCATCGGAACGGCGAGATACCGGAGCCGGCGGGCGCCCCAGATCTCCAGCGCGTGGGGTTCGGCCTTGGCGCTGAATCCGGTCTTGAAGGTCTGGTAGCCGAACCAGGCCGGCACCCCGACCACCAGGCCGACGGCGATCACCGTCAGCCAGAACCAGACCTTCAACGGATTCAAAAGGGTCTTCCACATCTTCGGCTCGCCTCGGCCTCAGTATACAGGGGTTGTCACGGATCTGGCCAGGCGCAGGAGGCGACGGGGTCAACCGGGCCGAGCCGGCGCGAGCTTCCCGGCCAGGCGCAGTCCGGCAAACAGGAGCACGGGCGCATACATGAGGAGACCGGTGAGGCCTTGCAGCGACTCGCCGATCCAGAAGGTCACGCCCAGGTTGAACAGGAGCACCCCAAGGTACAGCCCGCAGCCCAGCAGAATGCCGACGGCGCCATCCTGCTCCTGACTGGCCGGGAGAGGCGGCAACCGCCGTTCGATCGGGAGATAGGCGGCGAGGGACAGGCTGCCCACGACGGCCCAGCCGACATAGTTTTCGAACGGTACGCCGAAGTGTACGCCGGGATCAGGATAATAGTAGATCTTGCCGAGAAACCACCGGTCGCCGCGTAGCGCCACCGGGTCGATCACCATATCGATGAACGCAAACAAGAACACCGTGAGCCCCAGCGCCGGCCAGGCGGCGCGGGAGGCCGGATCGAAGCCGAGGCGCGGCAGGGCCCATCCGTGGCCCGCGGCGGTCCGCCGAGCCGGCGCGAGGAACAGAAGCGCCAGGCAATAGCTGGCGAAGAGGAGAAACGTAAAAGAGAGAGAGTCCATGAAGGGAACGTTGGACAGATACAGTTCTTGCCCCACGGTCGAACCGGTGTAGTGGTACCAGCCGAACGGAATGCCCGTTCGTGTCGAAGCGTATTCGCACACAAAGGCGGTGAGCCAGGTGATGCCGAAAAACCACCAGGTGCGCCGCCATCCCAGCAAGCGGTGCGCGCTGAAGAGGAACGCGGCCAGGAAGACGAACACGTAGGGACGCAGGAGAACGGTCTTGACCAGGAGGAGGGGAACGTCCATGAGGTTAGTGATGCGTGAAGCGTGATGGGTGATGAGCAGGGCGATCGCTTCTCGGATAGGCTTCTCGAAACTGATCACACAGCATGTGTCACTCGTCGCGTCCTCTCAGGCATAGCCATGGTCTCGAAACCACCGGACGGCTTTGTCGAGTGCGACTTCCGGCGGGGTCTGCGGCAAGCCTAATTCGCGGATCGCCTTCCGGCAGTCGTAGTGCATCTTGTATTTCGCCATGCGCACGCCTTCCAGCGGGATGCGCGGGGGACGGTGCGTGACGTAGTCGGCGAGCCACTGGTTGGCATAGGCCAGCGGGAGGATCGCCAGGCGCGGCAGCTTCAGCGAGGGGGCCTTCACGCCGGTCAACCGGCTGAGCGTCTCGAAGACCTCCCGCAGCAACAGGTTCCGATTGCCGAGGATGTAGCGTTCTCCGAGGCGGCCCTTCTCCATCGCCAGCAGATGGCCGGCCGCCACGTCGTCGACGTCGATGAGATTCATGCCGGTTTCGATGTAGGCGGGCATCCGGCCTTTCATGAAATCCACGATGATCTGGCCCGTCGGCGTCGGCTTGACGTCGGCGGCGCCGACCGGCGCGCTGGGATTGACGATGACGACCGGCAAACCCTGCTTGGCCAGCGTCAACACCTCCTGCTCCGCCAGGTACTTGGATCGCTTGTAGTGTCCGGCCATCTGGTCGAGCGAGACGGGCGTCTCTTCCGCGCCGAGGCCGCCGCCCGGCGGGAGACCGATGGCGCCGATGGTGCTGCAATAGACGATCCGCTGCGTGCCGACCTCACGGGCCGCTGCCATCAGCGTCTTGGTCCCGGTGACGTTGATGTCGTAGAAGATCGCAGGGTCCTTGGCCCAGAGCGCATAATGGGCGCCCACGTGATAGAGGTGCTCGCAGTCGCGGAGGGCCTGGCGCAGGGACTCGCGGTCCCGCAAGTCGCCGTGCACCTGCTCAACCTTCAGGCCTTCGAGGTTCCGCAGGTCGCTGCCGGGTCGGACCAGCACGCGCACCTGCGTCCCCGCGGCGACCAGGGCGCGGGCCACCGCGCCGCCCACGAATCCTGTCGCGCCGGTGACGAGGGCCTTCATGGAAACGCTGAACGAGGAACGCTGAACGAGGAACGGGGGAACATCGGCGCTGAACGAAATCTCAGGATTCTTCCACTCAGCGTTCTGCGTTCATCGTTCATCGTTAGTTCTTGCGCGACGTGATGTATGTGGCGAGGCCGCGGAGGGGATCGGCGGCGGAGGAGAACGCCGAGAGATGGCCGATGGCGCGGGCCACACAGTCGTCGGCGTAGGTTCGCGCGCCCTCAACGCCCAAGAAGGTCGGATAGGTCTTTTTGCCGCGCTGGGCATCCGTGTTGGCGTTTTTCCCCAGTTCCTCCCGGGTGCCCGTGACGTTCAGCACGTCGTCGGCCACTTGAAAGGCCAGGCCCACTTCCTCCGCATAGCTCGTGAGGACGGCCAGCTGAGCCGGCGAGGCGCCGGCGACGAGCGCGCCCATTCGTACGGCCGCGCGGATGAGCATGCCGGTTTTGTGGCGGTGGATGCGTTGCAGCGTCGCCATGTCGATATCTTGGTTCTCGGCCTGGATGTCGAAGACCTGTCCTCCGACCATCCCGACGTGGCCGGAACCGACGGCCAGCTCATAGACGATGCGCACTTGCGCGGCCGGCTCGACGCCCTCCAGCAACTCGCGCTGGCTGCAGAGCTCGAAGGCCAGCGTCAACAGCGCGTCGCCGGCCAAAATAGCCATGGCGTCTCCGTAGACCTTGTGATTGGTCAGCTTGCCGCGGCGGTAGTCGTCGTTGTCCATCGCCGGGAGATCGTCGTGGATGAGCGAGTAGGTATGGATCAATTCCAATGAGCAGGCGATCGGCCAGAGCGCCGGCGGACAGTGCCCGACCGCCTCTGCGGCCGCAATCGCCAGAATCGGGCGCACGCGCTTCCCGCCGGCAAAGAGGCTGTAGCGCATCGACTCGTGGAGGGTCGTGGGCGGCTGGGTCGCCGCCGGGATGACTTTTTCGAGAAACCGATCGACTTCGTCTCGTTTTTGGTTGAGATAGTGCCCGATGTCCATGGGTCCGGGGAAGGTTAAGGTTGAGGTTTAGGCTTGCACGCAAGAAACGATGAACGTGGAGCGCGGAATTTAGCTGAACGCGCGAGAAGGGCGGACCGGCGCGGCGCGGACATTAACCTTTCTCGCCTTTCACGCTCGTCTCGCCGGTCTCGCAGGCTGATCGCTCAGCGTTCACTGTTCAGCGCTCTTTTCCTTATCACTGAACCTCAGCCTCAGCCTGTTTCTCTTGAGCGACGATGGAGCCTAACAAAGGGTCTGAGGACTGTCAAACACCACACAGGCAAGGGGCGAGAGGCAAGCGGCAATGGGCGAAACACGGCAATTCTCGATTCAGTC
>CAYZTJ010000206.1:0-4882 GCA_964481215.1 uncultured Nitrospira sp.
AGGCGGCAAGTGATCGCGATGGTGAATTGGTACCTGCGCGCAAGTACGCCAACAGACGCGCAAGCCCTGCAGATGCTTGAAACGCCCGTGGTAGATCAGCTGACGGGAGAAGTGCTTGCGCGAACGACTCTGGTGCAAGGTGAGGGCACGCTCTCGGGTGCCGGGAACTACGTTGTCAGCGGTCACAGCCTTGGGGGGCATCTGACGACGGTGTTCTCGCGGCTGTTCAACGATCGCGTGATCAGCAGCCATACGTATAACGGCTTGGGTGTAGGTCAGAGTTTTCCGGAAAGCTTCATCGCCGAGCTCGAAACCGAGCTAGGGCTGGGACCCACGACTTGGGCAGCGGTGGACGCGAAGCAGAAGAACTATTACGCGCAGCACGGCATTAACGTGGCCACCAATGACTGGTGGCTGCAACAGCGCGGGGAGCGCATCGCGCTGTTTATTGAGCAAAGTGGAAGCATCTCGAATCACCTGATGTACAAGCTCACGGATGTGCTCGCGCTGTACGATGTGCTCGGAACGCTGGATTCTGGCTTGTCCCTTACTGATGCCACTTTGATTCTGAACGCCGCCTCGGCGACCGCACCGGCTAGTCTGGAAACGGTACTCGACGCCCTGCGGCGGCTTTACCGCACTTCGGATCAGGGCCCAACACGGATCGGTGACGTGGAAGGCAACGATCCGCGCCGCGCCGACTTTCACGATAAGCTCGCACAGCTGCGCTCAGCATTTGGCGAGAGTCCTCTTACCAGCGTGCGCTCGCTCGTCGGGATTTCGGCAGATCAATTGCGGAACCTGGCCATCAACGGGGATCTGGACGCGATTGCCTACCGCTATGCGTTGAAGGAGCTCAACCCCTTCGCGGTTCTGGGACCCGGGACGCTCTACGCGCCACACAACGCAGTGGGCGGGCTTGCCCTGTACGACGAAGCGAACGCCTCGCCCGCTGGCATGACGACTGAATATATTGCCGATCGGGCAGCCTTTCTGAGCTCAAGGCTCATCGGAAACGCAAGCGACGTGACCGAGATCTATCAGCCCGAATTTGGGGTCAACAATCGCTCCCAGTACACGGATCTGACGACGCGCTACACGATGACGCTGTCGGACGTACCGCTACCGCCTGGCAGCGTCTCGGCTCGGCAATTCGTGTTTGGAGGCGATGCCGCTGAGGTTCTCCTCGGAGGCTCTAAGGGCGACAAGCTGTACGGCGGTGCGGGTGCAGACGTGCTTGAGGGACGACTAGACAATGACTACCTCGAGGGCGGCGAGGGGATGGATACATACGTCTACCGCGCAGGGACGAGTTTCCTCCAGCCCAACTGGAACGACGGCGACGACGAAATTCGCGACACCGATGGACAAGGTGCGATCCTTTACACGTTCACGGGAAGTGGCGGAGCGGGCACAGCAAATCGTGCAATCGGCGGCATAGCGCTCAAGCAGCCAGATGGGCGCTGGCAAAGCACCGATGGCAAGTTCGTGTATGAGCGGATGGACGAGGATCTTCGCGTGCGCATCATGGGTGATGCGGGCGGCAGTCTCCTTATTCGGGATTTCGATTTCGCGGCTGCAAGCAAGACTGGTAGCTTTGGAATTCGACTCGTAGAGGCTATCGCGCCCAATCCATCGAGCGACCGCGAGTTCGAAGGTGACCGGCGGATCTTTGGCTCCTACTCGATTGTCGACCCAGACACTGGCAATGTCGTATGGCATGAACCTGAAGTGATCCTGCACGACGAATTCGGGAACGTCGTCTGGGATCCGAACCTGGTTCTCCAGAACGTCGCAGATGTCTTTCATGGGTCTCCGGACAGCGACGCAATTTATGGAAGAGGGGGCAATGATCGCCTGTTCGGCGAAGACGGTGACGACCTGCTCTCGGGCGGCGGGGGCAGCGACTACATCGATGGGGGTGCTGGTGACGATTTGATCTCGGGTCACGACCCTGAGGCAGGCCAGGTTCCCCTCTATGACGAGCTCCACGGTGGCGAGGGAAATGACCTGATATTCGCCGGAGCAGTTCAGGAGCTCGAGGTGGCAATTGAGACGGGCGGATCCGAGCTCATCGGCGACACGTCCAGGATCTTTGGCGAGGCAGGTGACGACATCCTCGTGGGATCGAGTCTGATCGACTTCGTCTATGGCGGCGCCGGCGATGACTTGATCATCGATGGCAAGGACGGTTTGCTTCACGGCGATGACGGCGATGACGTCCTCTACGCCTTGGGGCGCGATGCAAACATGGTGGGTGGGATGGGGAACGACACATTGGTTGTCGATGATCCGTCGCCCAATTCGTTTGGCTCGGCAATGAGCGGAGGACCGAATGGCTACGCCCCAGGGGACGGCGATGACATCTTGATCGGCAGCACTTCGGGGCGGGACCGCATGCAGGGGGGCGACGGATCCGATTTCATCTTCGCCGGCGGCGGCAATGATTCGTTTACCGACTCCTTCTGGGCCTACTTCGCTCCGGACACGATCTACATGGGAGAGGGAGACGATATGGTCAGCGCCTCCCATGGCGATGATCTCATTGACGGAGGCCCGGGCAACGACAACCTGGGAGGCGCTGGGGGAGATGACGTCATCTACGGCGGCCCTGGCAACGACCGCCTCGACGGCGGGACGTTCGCCTCGGCGGCGCAGGATCCTGGAAATGATGGATCATTGATCTTCGTACCGGTCGAATCGGGAAACGATGTTCTCTATGGTGAAGAAGGCGACGACGCCCTCTATGGACACGAAGGGGACGACACGCTGGATGGCGACGCCGGAAGTGATCAACTTGGTGGTGGGGGCGGCGTGGACTGGTTGGACGCGGGCACCGGCAACGACTCTATTGACGGTGGCGCGGGCGGCGACATCTATGTCTTCGATGCCGGCGATGGGGTTGATGCTGTAGTTGACTTCGACGGAGGGCAAGTAGGTGATGACGCGTTCTTCTTCGGGGAGGGCATAGCACCCGAGCAGCTCGTGTTGCAGGGGTCACTTTTCGATTCGAGGCTATTCGTTTCCATTCCAGGTACCGGCCAGCGCATTGACGTGCGCTCCTGGTTCGCCGACGCGGAAGGTTTTGGTGGGGAGCAGTACCGTATCGAGTCCTTTGTCTTTGCCGACGGCACCACTTGGAATCAGGCGCAAATCGCTGCCGCAATCGCTATCGGTGGGCCTACGCCGGGAATCGACCGGTTAACGGGATCGGTTGGTGATGATCTGATTCACGCACTTGCAGGGGCGGACACGATTTCCGATGCCGGGGGAAATGACATTCTCTTTGGTGACGAGCACGCCGATCGCATCACCGACAGCGAAGGCCACAACCTCCTCCTGGGGGGAGATGGGAACGACATCCTTCGCCTCAACGGCATCCCGATCTATGGTGACGAAGGCGAGGAGATCGGGCTGGAAGGCGATGGCTCGCCCGGTTCCTTTGCCATTGGCGGCGCTGGCCAGGACAGCGTACGGATCGACGATGGCTCCGTCGTCGCATACAACTCCGGAGACGGTGAAGACAGCGTGCAATGGATTGCCGGCGACGCCAGGACGCTAACGATCTCGTTGGGTGGTGGGATCGGTATTGGCGACATCGCGATCGCAAGGGAGAGTTTCCGGCTCATGCTCTATACGGGGCCGGAGATACCGCCCACCGAGGACGATCTGCCGTTTCCGCAGAGAGCGATCGGCCTGCCGAACCTTGTTGCCGCACAAGACGTGTGGCCGGCGCTGGTGCTGCAGGTGATAGATGAGGATGTTCGCACTTACGACTTGGGACAGGTCCTCGAGGAGTTCCTTGCTGTGCTGGACCAGGACCCCAGTATCACGCGCTGGGCCGCGCGCGAGGTTCTCGCATCAAATCTCCTCGACATCAGTACGACGCACGCAATTGGTGGGGCGATTGCATACCAGTACGCCACTACCGGAACGGTGGATGGACTTACACCTGAGCAGATCCGGGGTGTCCTGACCAGCGTCGATTTTGGCTTCGTGCCGCAGCCGATCGACATGTTTAATCCAAATGCGGGACCGATTCTAGGCAACGCACTTGCAGATCAGTCTGCGAACGAAGACGCGACCTTTACCTTTACGGTCCCCGCCGACGCCTACATCGACCCAGATCCAGGCGATGCGCTTTCTTTCGCGGCGGCGCTCGAGGACGGCTCGGCGCTGCCTGGTTGGCTCGCATTTGACGGTGAGACGCAAACCTTCTCCGGCACGCCGCTGCAGTCCGACTTGGGCGCGCTCCAGGTTACGGTCACCGCGACGGATGCGGGCGGCTTGAGCGCGAGTGATACGTTCACGCTGACGATCGCGAACGCGAACGACGCGCCGGTGGCGGCAAACTCGCTCGCCGACGCCTCCTTCGAGGCGGGGCAGCCATTCGCACTGGCCGTGCCAGAGGGCACGTTCTACGACGAGGACACGGGCGACTCTCTGACGCTCTCGGCCACAAGGTTTGACGGCACTGCGCTGCCATCATGGCTGACCTTCGATCCTGCGACGGCGGTCTTCACCGGCGCGCCGACTGCGACCAACTACGGCATCTCGCACATCCTCGTCACCGCCGTTGACGGTGCGGGTGCTACCGCCCAATCGGACTTTGGCCTTGTCGTGCGCGTGCCCGCGGGCGTGGAGGCCACAGGCAGTGCAGGCGACGACGTGATCTACGGCGGTACCGGCGACGAGACGCTCACCGCCAAGGGTGGCAGCGACTACCTCTACGGCGACGTGGGAAACGACCTGCTCAAGGGCGGTGGCGGCAACGACGTGCTGCAAGGCGGCGCCGGTAACGACGTGCTGCGCGGCGGCAGGGGCCAAAACGTGCTCGACGGCGGCACTGGGGACGACTTGATCTTCGGCGGACAGGGCTCGG
>CAYZTJ010000207.1:0-4827 GCA_964481215.1 uncultured Nitrospira sp.
GCATCATCGACCCGACCAAGGTCTCGCGCTGCGCGTTGCAGAACGCGGCCAGCGTCGCGGGCCTGATGCTCACCACCGAGGTGATGGTCACCGAACTGCCGGAAGAGAAGAAGGAACCGGCCGGCGGCGGCATGGGCGGCCACAGCCACGGCATGGAGGGGATGTACTAAGCTGCGAAGAGCGAATGGCTAATGGCGTATAGCTGATAGCCAACAGCTTGGAGAGCAAGAAGAAGGGCCCGGCGGGCAACCCGCCGGGCCCTTCGTGTTTTCGAACCAAGGTAGTGATGGACCACCTACGGGACCGACGAAGGGCCGACTCTTCGGGTTACGTCATGATGCGTTGGTGCCAGAGAGCCGCTCCTGGTTGTACTGTTGGCCGCCGCGACTAGAAAGCGACGCCGAGCGTCATGCCGTCGCGGCAGCGCCACCTTGGCCTTCTTCACCTTGTTCCCGCCATGCCGTAGCCCTCCGCGTCCGCCCTTCCAGCCTCGATCTCTCGTTCGGAACGGTTTGCGTTGCCTTGCCCCCGTCGGTCGACGAGCATCTCCTGCCCCTCCAAACCATCCCGTCAATCCGGTATCAGGACAATCCTCGTCGGAACAGTGTTAGCTTGTCCGCCGGCGGGCTAGAGCCAGGGCGGCGGCGAGGAGCGGTGAGCGTTCTGGATCGGCAAAGAGGCTTCGATACAGCCGATTGACCTGGGTCGTGTGTCGGAGCAGGTCGGCCTTGAACTGTTTGAGCGCCTGGCCTCGGTCCTCGGTGGGATAGCCGAGCCGGATGGCGCAGCGCATGGTGTCGTCGTCATGATCGGGCAGCGCATGGGTCTGGAGATCGTGCACCATCTGGAGCTTGTGCTCGACGTCGCGGAGAAACACATAGGCGTCGCGGAGCGCGACTTCGTGGGCCGTCGAGAGGAGCCCCAGCTTCCGAAACCGGCTGAGCGCATCCAAGGTGTTTCTGGTCCGAATCTCCTCGACCGTTTTTCCGCAGAGCACCTGGATGGCCTGCACGAGAAATTCGATCTCGCGAATCCCCCCGATGCCCAACTTGACGTTGCGGCGCTCCTGCCCGCGATCCGCCATTTTGGCGTCGATCATGTCCTTGACGGCTTTCACATCGGCGATGATCTGGGCCGCCTCCGGTTTCCGCGGCGCCGCCGTCCCTTCGCCGTAGATGAACGGACGCGCGGCCCGGAGAAAAGCCTGCCCGACCTTGGGATCGCCGGCCATGGGGCAGGCCTTGAGCAGCGCCAGGCGCTCCCAGCCCTCCCCGCGCTTCGCATAGTAGTCTCGGTAGTCTCGCACCGAGCGGCTGAGCCGGCCGGTTGTGCCCTCGGCGCGGAGGCGCAGATCCACTCGAAAAATGTAGCCCTCCTGGCTCGGCTCAGCCAAGGCCCGCGACAGGGCGCGCGACACGAGCTCGAAATATTCTTCGTTGGGGATGGACCGGAGAAATCGGGAGGTCTTGCCCGGCAGCTTCTTGGTGTCGCCCTCATCGGACCCATGCACGAAAATCAAGTCGACATCCGAACTATAGTTCAGCTCGCCGCCGCCGAGCTTCCCCATGCCCATGACCACAAAGCCGTTCCGGATCGCTTTGCCGCCGCGAGTCGGCGTCATGGGCGCGCCATACTGCTGTTGCAACTCTGCTTCCACCGACTCGAGTGCCAGCTGAATGAGCACCGAGGCGAGGTCTGAGAGCGCGGCCGTGGTTTCGGGCACCGGGGCCAGCCGCAACAAGTCCCGCACGCCGATCCGGAGCATTTCCCGTCGGCGGACCCGCCGGAGCGCGTCCAATTTCAGCTCCACCGCGCTGACGTTCTTGAGGGAGGTGCGCGCAGTCCGATCGAGATCCTCCCTCGATGGACGTTTCGCGAGCACAGCCGCTTCGCTCAGCCAATACATCAGCATAGGGTCCCGCACGAGCGTCTGGGCCATGGCATCGCTGTTTCCAAACACCGTCGACAACAGATGCAGCATGCGTTGCGAGCCCTTGAGGTAGTCGAAGAGCTGTGTCCGACTCATCCCCGTCCCCACGAGCCGCTCCCAGTGCATCAAGGCCTGATCGGGGTCGGCGGTATGGGAAACCGAGGCCAGCAAGTCTTTGATGATCAGCGCCAGTCTGGCCCGCGCGTAGGGGTCTCCGGCCAAGGCCTGTAGGTTGGCATCGGCCTTGGCCGGGTCACGGATGCCGAACGGCGTCAGCAAGGCCGCGACCTCCTGGGCGGTCAGGCCAGAGGCCATCAGAAGCGGACTGGGGTCCATCTTGATCGTTGGACGCGGAGCGAAAGAAGTCATCCGCGCATTATACGGGCCATGGCCGATTCGGACAACGTGGCTCCGCCATCTTTTTGCAGTGCCCGTCCCGCTTCTTCATCCATACTGCGCGGCGACCGGACCTGGAATAGGGTATACTGCCCATTGAGCCATGACCGCCCCCGCGTCCATCGAGACCTACCTGGCCCTCTGCCCAACCGTCGACGAAGAAATCGTCCGGGATTTCGTCTCGCGGATGGATCGCGACTACTTCGACCGATTTTCTGCCGAGACCGTGGCCCGCCATCTCCGCTTGGTAGCGGCTCTCACCCCGGACCATCCGGCGCAGGCCGCGATCGCCACTCAGCACGATGGACTCTATGAGGTCCTGGTGGTCGCCTATGATTACTTTTCGGAGTTCGCGACGATCTGCGGCCTCCTTTCCGCCTTCGGGCTCGATATTCGTGAGGGCACGATCTATACCTCCTCGGACCGGCCGGCCTCCCCCTCGCCTCCTTCCAGTTCCTATGGGTACCACGCCCGGCCTCGACGGCCCGCCGGCCTGACGCGCAACAAGATCGTGGATCTCTTTCTTGTTCACCCGACCACGGGGACAGAGTTCTCCTCGTCGGCCCAAGCGAAGTTCGTCAAGGACCTGACTGAATTGATCGGGCTCTTGGATGCCAACAAGCAAGCGGATGCCAGACGGCTCGTCAACCAGCGCCTTGTGGAAACGCTCAGCCGGGCACGCGTACCCTTTTCCGGTCTCCTCGACCCAGTCCACGTCCGCGTGGACAACAGCCTCTCGCCCACCGACACGGTGCTCTCGATCCGCTCGACGGATACGCCGGCCTTCCTTTACGCCTTTGCCAATGCGCTCGCCATGCGGGGCATCGATATTCGCAAGGCGCGCTTCGAGAATGTGGGTGGCTCCTTGGATGACCGATTCTTTGTCCGCGACCGCCTAGGGAGAAAGCTGGAAGACCCGACCGAGCAGCAGGCCTTGGTGCTCACCGCGACCATCATCAAGCAGTTCACCCACTCCCTGACCTGGGCCCCGGACCCGACAAAGGCCCTGGACGCGTTCGACCAGTTCCTCGATTTAACCGTGAACGCCACCAAGGGCAAGGCCCAACGGCAGGCTTTGGCCTTCCTGAGCGACAAGAAAACCCTGCCCCGTCTCGCGCGCTTGCTGGGGGCCAGCGACTTTTTGTGGGAAGATTTCTTGCGCCGCCAACACGGCAATCTCCTCCCCTTGCTCACAGACTATCGCAAGACGCCTTTGATCAGGCCGAAAACCGCTCTCCTTAAGGAGTTGGACCGTCTCGTGGCGCGAGCCGAGACCGACGCCGCCAAGAAGGAGGCGCTGAATCAGTTCAAAGACCGCGAACTCTTCCGTATCGACATGACGCATATCGTCGAGCCCACCACCAGCCTGTCCGACTTCTCTCTGGCCCTCACCAACTTAGCCGAAGCGATCGTGGACCGGAGCCTGCGTGATTGCCAAACCCGCTTGAGCAAGGAACATGGAAGGCCCCGCCTGGCCAATGGAAAGCCATGCCCCTTTGCCATCTTGGGCATGGGCAAATTCGGCGGCCGCGAGCTGGGTTATGCCTCGGATATCGAGGTCTTGTTCGTCTACGGTGGGGTAGGCCGGACAAGCGGCAAGTGCGGCATCGAGAACAGCGAATACTTCGAGCGGCTCGTGCACAATCTGCTGCAGTGGATCGAGGCCAAGCAGGAAGGCATTTTCCATCTGGACGTGCGGCTACGACCCCACGGCGGAAAGGGGCCTCTGGCCACTCCGCTGGATGAAATCACCCGCTACTATAGCGCCGACGGTCAGGCGGCGCCATTTGAACGGCAGGCCTTGATCAAGCTCCGGTCTGTGGCGGGAGATGCTGTGCTCGGCAAACAGGTCGAAGCCCATCGTGATCGTTATGTGTACGGCGGGGCAACATGGGACCTGGCCACCGCGCTCGATCTCCGACGGCAGCAGATCAAGCAGCTCGTCGAGCCGGGAACCATCAATGTCAAACTCAGCCCCGGCGGGGTCGTCGATATCGAATACAGCGTACAGTACCTCCAAATCATGCACGGCCATCAGCGTCCGGCATTGCGCACGCCGAACACACTGCACACGCTAGCAGGGCTGATTGACGGTGGAATCGTGAGCAGACAGGATGGCGAGAATCTGCGGAAGGCCTATCTCTTCATTCGCAGTCTGATCGATGGCTTACGCATGGTGCGCGGCCACGCGAAAGACTTGGTCCTGCCTCTACCCGACTCGGACGAGTTCATCTTCCTCGCCCGCCGCATCGGCTACATAACGGATGATTGGCACGCAGGAGCACGGCATCTGCAGACGGACATTGAGCGGCACATGAAACAGACCAAAGTTTTCTTTGAGAAAACGTTCGGAGCGCTGTGAACCGTACTTCTTCTTTGCGTGATCGCAAGACCCATCCCGACGGGATGGGCCAGGAGGGTACCGCCATGGCGGGGCACTTGCCTGTTACTCCTGCAATCGAGCGTCGCTCCTCCGATCTGCTGGTCCGTGGAGGCGGAGC
>CAYZTJ010000208.1:0-4749 GCA_964481215.1 uncultured Nitrospira sp.
CGCGGCCGACTCGTGGAGCGCGGCGAGCCGGTGGGCGTGATCGCGGCCCAGTCGATCGGTGAGCCCGGCACGCAGTTGACGATGCGGACCTTCCACATCGGTGGAACGGCCAGTAAAGTGGTGGAACAGACCGTCTTGGAAGCCCGCCACGCGGGCTCGCTCCGATTCCTGAGCTACGACGCGAAGAAGAATGTGGACGTGCACAACGAGCGGATCGCGGTCAAGAACAAGGAAGGCGAGTTCGTCGTGATGAATCGCAACGCCAAGATCGCGATCTACGACGATACCGGCCGCGAGCGGGAAAAATACCCCGTTGTCTACGGCGCGCGCATCAAGATCAAGGACGGCGGGCGCGTCGACCTCGGTCAAAAGCTGGTCGAGTGGGATCCCTATTCACTCGTGATCCTGACCGAAGTGGGCGGCAAGGTGGCCTTCGGCGACATTCTCGAAGGCGTCACGATGAAGGAAGAGTTCGACGAGGTGACCGGCTTGTCGCGCAAGGTGGTCATCGAACATACAGGCGCGACGTTGCGTCCGCGCATCTCGATCAAGGATGAGTCCGGGAAGACGACCAAGACCAGCGGCGCCAACGTGGCCCGCTATCTGCTGCCGGTCGGCGCCCACATCTTCGTTGAGAAAGGCGACTCGGTGCATCCGGGCGACGTGCTGGCCAAGATTCCGCGGGAAACGACCAAGACCAAGGACATCACCGGCGGTCTGCCGCGGGTGGCCGAGTTGTTCGAGGCCCGGAAGCCGAAGGAGCACGCCGTCATCAGCGAGATCGACGGCGAGGTCTCCTACGGCGGCTTCGTGAAGGGCATGCGCAAGGTGCTGGTGGACAACAAGCTCGGGGATGTGAAGGAATACTTCATCCCGAAGGGCAAGCACGTCAATGTGCACGAAGGGGACTGGGTGCGGGCCGGGGAGCCGTTGATGGACGGTTCAGCGAATCCGCACGACATCCTGGACGTCTTGGGTCCGAAGGAGTTGCAGAAATACTTGGTCGATGAAGTCCAGGATGTGTACCGTCTCCAGGGCGTCTCGATCAACGATAAGCACATCGAGATCATCGTGCGGCAGATGCTGAGAAAGGTCCGCATCGAGGATCCGGGCGACACGGAATTCCTGCCCGGCAGCCAGGTGAGCAAGTTCGCGTTCGAAGATGAGAACGAGCGGGTCTTGGAGAACGGCGGCCGTCCGGCGATGGGCAAGCCGGTGCTCTTGGGTATCACGAAGGCCGCCCTGACCACGGACAGCTTCATCTCGGCGGCCTCCTTCCAAGAGACCACCAGGGTCTTGACGGAAGCCGCGATCAACGGCCGGGAAGACGGGCTGTTGGGACTGAAGGAAAATGTGATCGTCGGGCGGTTGATTCCGTCCGGGACGGGCTTCGATGAGTATCGGGACACGTTTGTGCTGAGCCCGAAGAAAGAGGCCGTGATCGCCGAGGGCGTGGCGACGGTGCCCACGGTCGCGGAAGCGGCGCCGGGGTCCAATTCATAGGAGGAGTGTTGCTTGACAGGCTGGGAGTGCTTCTCTATAATCCACCAGCTTTGGCCCACAGCGTGACGCGGTTCAGCGGTGGGACACAACCAGACTACGTATGCCAACGATCAATCAATTGGTCCGTCTCGGACGGACGCTCGTTACCGGAAAGACGAAGAGCCCGGCGCTGACGCGGTGTCCGCAGCGCCGCGGCGTCTGCATCCGGGTGTACACGACGACACCGAAGAAACCGAACTCTGCGTTGCGAAAGGTGGCGCGCGTGCGCCTCACGAACGGCATGGAGGTCACGACTTACATCCCGGGGGTTGGCCATAATCTGCAAGAGCACTCGATCGTGCTGGTGCGGGGCGGTCGGGTGAAAGACCTGCCAGGTGTGCGGTACCACATCGTCCGTGGCGCGTTGGATGCGGTGGGAGTGGCAAACCGAAAACAGGGCCGCTCCAAGTACGGCGCCAAGCGACCGAAGTAACGAATCCGGACAGCGGGAACAGCGGAAGGATCAGGCGGTATGCCGCGAGGAATACAATTTGTTCAGCGTGATGTCGCGCCCGACGCTCGATTTCACGACAAGCAAGTCAGTCGCTTTATCAATGTGCTGATGTCCAAGGGGAAGAAGAGCACCGCCGAGCGGGTTTGCTACGGAGCCTTCGAGGTCATCCAGCAGAAGACCGGCGGCGATCCGTTGAAGGTGTTCAAGGCCGCGCTGGAAAACGTCAGGCCGGTGGTGGAAGTCAAGTCGCGTCGCGTCGGCGGCGCATCGTATCAGGTGCCCGTCGAGATCCGGCCGTCGCGCCGCATCTCGCTCGCGATGCGGTGGATCACGGAGTCGGCCAAGAGCCGCGGCGGCAAGAGCATGGGCGACAAGCTGGCCGGCGAGCTGTTGGACGCCGCGAACAATACCGGCATCTCGGTGAAGAAGCGGGAAGACGTGCATCGCATGGCCGAGGCCAATAAGGCCTTCGCCCATTATCGCTGGTAGGGGTTGGGGTAGTCGTGCTGCAGTCGGGCCGCGTGTCTCTCTGCGGACGGGTCCTGATGGAAGAATCGTCCGGAGGGGGAGGGACCGCGCTGTGCTGCAGTCTGTCTGTTTTTTGAGGAAGCATCGTGGCTAGGCAATATCCGCTCGAGCGAACGCGCAACATCGGCATCATGGCGCACATCGATGCCGGGAAAACGACGACCACCGAGCGCATCCTCTATTACACCGGCGTCTCCCACAAGATGGGCGAGGTGCACGACGGCGCCGCGACGATGGACTGGATGGAGCAGGAGCGCGAGCGCGGGATTACCATCACCTCCGCGGCGACCACCTGCTTCTGGCGGGATTGCCGCATCAACATCATCGATACCCCGGGCCACGTCGACTTCACCATCGAGGTGGAGCGGTCGCTGCGCGTGCTCGACGGCGCCGTGGCCGTCTTCGACTCCGTCCAGGGCGTGGAGCCTCAATCGGAGACCGTGTGGCGGCAGGCCGACAAGTATCGCGTTCCGCGCCTCGCGTTCATGAACAAGATGGACCGGATCGGCGCGGACTTCTATGCGAGCGTGCAGTCGATGGTCGATCGGCTGGGCGCGACGCCGGTGCCGATTCAGTTGCCGATCGGGCGGGAATCGGAGTACCGCGGGTCTGTCGACCTGATCACGATGAAAGCGTTTCTCTACGACGACGAGTCGTTGGGCGCCAAGTACGTCGTGAAGGACATTCCGGCGGACATGGCCGAGCTCTGCAAGAAGTATCACGACAAGATGGTCGAGTCCGTCGCGGAGTTCGACGATCATGCGATGGAAAAATATCTGAACGGGGAATCGTTGTCCGAAGAGGAAGTGATGCGCGCGATCCGCGCCGGCGCCATCGCGATGAAGATCACCCCGGTCATCTGCGGCTCGGCGTTCAAGAACAAGGGCGTGCAGCAGCTGTTGGATGCGGTCGTCGATTTTCTCCCCTCCCCCTTGGACATTCCTCCGGTGGTCGGCATGGATCCCGTGACCAACAAGGAGTTGAAGCGTCCCCCGTCGGACGGGGAGCCCTTCGCCGCGTTGGCGTTCAAGATTATGACCGATCCCTTCGCGGGGCAGCTGACCTATTTCCGGGTCTACTCCGGTACGCTCAAGACCGGCGCCTCCGTCTACAATGTGATCAAGGGCTCGCGCGATCGGGTCGGCCGCTTGCTCAAGATGCACGCGAACAAGCGCGAGGACATCGACATCGTCTATGCCGGCGACATCGCGGCCGCCGTAGGGCTGAAGAACGCCACCACCGGTGATACCCTCTGCGACGAGGACCATCAGGTCCTGCTGGAGAAGATGAAGTTTCCGGAGCCCGTCATCGCGATGGCGATCGAGCCCAAGACCAAGCCGGATCAGGAAAAGATGGGCTTCGCCTTGCAGAAGCTGGCGCAGGAAGACCCCTCGTTCCGCGTGCGGACCGACGAGGAAACGGCGCAGACGATCATCTCGGGCATGGGCGAGCTGCACTTGGAAATCATCGTCGATCGGCTCCTGCGCGAATTCAAGGTGGAAGCGAAGGTCGGGAAGCCGGAAGTGGCGTTCCGCGAGACGATCCGGCGCGCGGCCGAAGCCGAGGGCAAGTACATCAAACAGACCGGCGGGCGCGGCCAGTACGGGCATTGCTATCTCACCGTGGAACCCTCGGAGCCCGGCCTCGGGTTGGAGTTCGTCAACAAGATCGTCGGGGGCGCGGTGCCTCGGGAATACATCCCCGCCATCGAGAAGGGCGTCAAGGAGCGCATGGAGGCGGGCGTGTTGGCGGGCTATCCGATGCGCGATGTGCGCGTGACGCTGACGGACGGCTCCTATCACGATGTCGATTCCAATGAAATGGCGTTCAAGATCGCGGCCTCCATGGCCTTTCAGGACGCGTGCAAGCGCGCCGACCCGGCGCTGCTGGAGCCCATCATGAAGGTCGAGGTGCTGGTGCCGCAGGAATACATGGGCGACGTGATCGGGAATCTGAACGGTCGTCGCGGCAAGATTCAAGGCATCAAGGTGCGCGCGGGCTCGCAGGCCATTGATGCGGCGGTCCCGCTCAGTGAGATGTTCGGCTATGCCACCGATCTGCGATCCAGGACTCAGGGGCGGGCCACCTACAGCATGGAGTTCGAGCAATACGAGCAGGTGCCGAAGCAGATCGCCGAGGCGATTATCGCCAAGAACCGAGGCGAGTAAGAGGAGGGCGCGATGGCGAAGGCGAAATTTGAGCGGCGGAAGCCGCACGTGAACGTG